>NZ_SMOA01000292.1 GCF_004353985.1 Paracraurococcus ruber
GCCGCCGCCGCGGCGGCGGGAGTGGGGTGGCGAACGGGCCGCGCCGGCGGCCGCCCGCGGTGGGGCGGAGGCGGCCTCATGCCGGTTCCAGCGCGCGGCAGGCCCGCCGGCCGCCGGCCAGGTCCATCAGCCGCAGCAGCGCCTGCAGCGGGCCGCGGCGGATGCGGCGGCGGAGGTCCCGCGCCACCCAGCCCAGCACGCCGGGGACGGCGCGGTGCAGGCTTTCGGACAAATCCGGGTCGAACAGCCGGGCGGCGGGCGCCGGCAGGGCCGAATGCAGCCCCAGCCGCCGCGCCAGCAGCACGCCCCAGAGGCCCATGAGGCGATGGCCGCGGCGGAAGGCGCAGCAGGCCCGGTAGGCCAGGCCGCGCAGCGCCGGCGGCGCATCCGGCCGCGCCACCGCCAGCAGCAGCCGTGCCCAGAGCCCGGCATGCGCCCAGCGGCGATAGCAACGGGCGATGGTGTCGTGCCGGCCGAATGCCTCCGGCAACTGGTGCCAGCAGGCGCGGCCGCCGCGCGGGTGCTTGAGCGTGACGGCGCGGAAGATGGCATCCAGCCGGCCGCGCGGATCGGCGGTCGGCCGCCCGGCGGCGGAGGCGCGGGCGAGCAGGGGAGCGAGGGCGGCCCATTCGGCATCGCTGAGCGGCGCCCAGGGCCGCACCGGGGTCAGCAGCGCGCCGGGGTCCACCTGCTGGCGATAGAGCGTCAGCAGGCGGGGGATCAGGTCGGGCGGCAGGGGGCTCGGGGAGGGGGAAAGGGTGGTGGGCATGGCGGCCTGGCCCTCGGCGGCGGGAACCGGCGAGGCTAGCGCAGGGCGCGGGGATAGGTGAAGGAAAAAATACCTATGAAATGCAGCCTGCGGTGCCACTCCGGCTGGCGCCGCATTGGCGATGCCGTGGGCCGAGGCCGGCGGCGCCGCTCCCGCGCCGTTCAGCCCGCCCGCCGCCGCGCTGCGCCGGCCAGCCCGGCCAGCCCGAGACCGAACAGGGCCAGGCCGCCCGGTGCCGGGATCGGCACGTCCGGGACACCTGGGTAGGGCGTGACATAGACGTCCCTGCCGATCAGCAACTCGCCGAAGAGGGAACTCAGTTCCGCATCCCCGAAGAAGGATCCGCTCTGCCCAGCCCCGGTGAACCGGGCGGAGAGGCCCTCGCTGAAGGGTCCCCGGCGCGGCTTCAGGAGATAGGAAAAGAATGAGTCGATGACCGTGGACGGATCCAGGGTGAAGGGGGACGGCCCGGTCCAGGTGATGCGGAAATCGCTGATCTCCGAGGCCAGGCCTGTCCCGCCGGGACCGGAGATGCGGGTATCGCCGTCCCGGTCCGTGCCCGTCAGGCTGATGTCGAGCGTGCCGGTCGCGGCGGACAATGGGCCCCGCAACACCCAGCCTTCCTGCCGGGCCTGGACGGTGACGGTGGCTGCCGGCGCCGCCTGTGCTCCGGCCAGAAGGGCGACGGCCAGGACGCCGGCCATCCCACACAACCGCATCGGTGCTTTTCTTTGCGAAATCACAATGTAAGATGACGCGGCGTATCGTTCTGGCAATGGCCTGGATGCGGAATTCCGGGCCATGCCGCGGCCATGTCGCGGCCATGTCGCGGCCCCGGGGCGGCGACCGGGTACCGCCGTCGCGCCACCGCCGCGCCCGGTGCCGCCGGCAGGCGCAGGCCCGGCGACCGGCCGTCCCGGCCCGGCTGGCGACCTGGGGGCCGGCCATGCTGGCAGGCAGGAGCCCATCCGCCCGCAAGCCCGCATGCCCGCATGCCCGCATGCCCGCCCATGGCGGGCCCCGGCCGCGGTCAGCCCTCCGTGCTGCCCGGGTGGAAATGCTCGTAGATCTTGCGCGCCACGCTCGGCCCGATGCCCGGCGCATTCTCGATGTCGCTCAGCGCCGCGTTGCGCACCCCGCGGGCGCTGCCGAAATGGTTCAGCAGCTTGCGTTTCAGCGCGCTGCCGACGCCCGGGATCTCGTCCAGCTCGCTCTTCACCAGGGATTTCGACCGGCCGGCGCGGTGGGTGGTGATGGCGAAGCGGTGCGCCTCGTCCCGCAGCCGCTGCAGGTAGTACAGCACGGGGTCGCGCGGCGGCAGCTGGAAGGCCGGGCGATCATGCTGGTGGAACCACTCGCGGCCGGCATCGCGGTCCGGCCCCTTGGCGATCGCCACCAGCGGCACGTCGTGCACGCCCAACTCGGCGAAGACCTCGCGCGCCGCATTCAGCTGGCCGATGCCGCCATCGATCATCACCAGGTCGGGCCAGGTGCCGGACTCGCGCTCCGGGTCCTCCTTCAGGGCGCGGCCGAAGCGGCGCTCGAACACCTCCCGCATCATCCCGAAATCGTCGCCGGGCTTCACCTCCGACTTTATCGAGAACTTGCGGTAGGCCTGCTTCAGGAAGCCGGCCGGCCCGGCCGCGACCATGACGCCATAGGCGTTGCTGCCCTGGATATGGCTGTTGTCGTAGATCTCGATGCGCTCCGGCGTCGCCGGCAGGTCGAAGACCCGGGCGACCGCCTGCAGCAGCGCCTCCTGCGCCGTGCCCTCGGCCAGCTTCCGCTCCAGCGCCTCCCGCGCATTGGTCTCGGCATGCTCGACGGCGGCGCGCTTGTCGCCGCGCTGCGGCCGGTGCAGCTCGACCTTGCGGCCGGCCTTGATGGACAGCGCCTCGGCGATCAGCGCCTGCTCCTCCGGCGCATGGCTGAGCAGCACCAGGGGCGGCGGCGGCAGGTCGTCATAGAGCTGGCCGAGGAAGGCGCCCATCACCTCCTCCGGCCCCTGCTCGCCCTTGCTCAGGAAGAAGGGGCGGTTGCCGTTGTTGCGGCCGCCGCGGAAGAAGAAGACCTGCACGCAGGTCTGCCCGGCCAGCTGGTGCAGCGCCACGACATCGGCATCGCCGATGCCTTCCATGTTGATGCGGTCGCGGCCCTGCACATGCGTCAGGCCGCGGATGCGGTCGCGGATCGCCGCCGCGCGCTCGAATTCCAGCGCCTCGGCGGCCTGCTCCATCTCCTTCGCCAGGTCCTTCTGGATGCTCGGCGTCTCGCCGGAGAGGAATTGCTTCGCCTGGTGGACCAGGTCGGCATAGTCCGGCTGGCCGATGCGCTCCACGCAAGGGGCCGAGCAGCGCCGGATCTGGTACAGCAGGCAGGGCCGGTCGCGGCTGTCGAACACCGTGTCGCGGCAGGACCGCAGCAGGAACACGCGCTGCAAGGCGGTCAGCGTCTGGTTCACCGCCCAGGCGCTGGCGAAGGGGCCCCAGTAGCTGGCGCCCTTGCGCCGTTCGCCGCGATGCTTGGTGATCTGCGGGTAGGCGTGGTCCTCGGTCAGCACCAGCCACGGGTACGACTTGTCGTCGCGCAGGACGATGTTGTAGCGCGGCCGCAGCTTCTTGATGAGGTTGGCTTCGAGCAGCAGCGCTTCCGCCTCGCTCGCGGTCGTGATGACCTCGAGGCTGCGGGTCTCGTGCACCATGCGGCGCAGGCGCTCGGGCAACCGGCCGATCTGGGTATACGAATGGACGCGCTTCTTCAGCGCGCGCGCCTTGCCGACATAGAGCGCGTCGCCCTTTGCATCCAGCATGCGATAGACGCCGGGCGCGAGCGGCAGCGTCGCCACCGCCGCCTCGATCACCCGCACGCCTTCCATCACCGGTGCCGTGTCCGGCGCCGCCCCGTCGCTATCCACCGCATCTCCGTCCATCGCTGCGGCATAGGCCAGAAGCGCGGCCGCGGGAAATGCCGGAAGGCCCCTGTCCCCGCCGTCCCGCAGCGGCGCGTCGATGCAGCCTCATCTGGCCGCTGCCCGCCCGCCTGCACGCGGTTGCATCGCCGCGCGGAAGGCCCGCCGGGCACTGCCTGCCCAGCCTGTGGATAACCCTGTGGACACGAACCCGTGATCCCGCAGAAAACCTTGCTCTTCGGACCGTCCCATGCTTTTGCCTAAATCGCGGGCAAATTCCTAAGATGCTGATCCACAATGGTTTCTTCGTCTTGGTCAGAAAAGGAATAGGTCAACCGTAACATTCAAGAGTTCCCGCCACGACGTCTCTTTTTGTCGCGAGCGTAGTGGACAGCCGTCAGGCCCGGGAGCCTTCGCGCTGCATGCGCTCCACCGCCACGCCGACCGAGGCCGCATCCGGGAAGGCATCCGGCTTCTCCACCGTGACGCGGGCGCGCAGCACGCGCGGATCGGCCAGCGCGGCCAGCGCGATGCGCTCCGCCAGCGTCTCCACCAGCAGCGTATGGCCATCCGCCGCCGCGGCGCGCGCCGCCTTCACCACGCGTTCGTAGTCGACCACGCGGCGCATCTCGTCGGCCCCGACGCCATCCGGCGCGGCGTCGTCCCGCACCGCCAGTTCCACGCCGATGACGACGCGCTGCGGCGCCGCCTTCTCATGCGGGTACACGCCCAGCCGCGCCTGCAGCGCCAGGCCGCGCACGAAGACCAGCCGCAGCGCCGCCGCGGCATCCGGGGCGAAGCCGGGGGCGATGCTCACTCCTCCGGCTCCGCCGCCGGCGTGACGGGCGCCCATTGCAGATGCTGCCCGCCGTCCAGCGCGATCATCTGCCCGGTCATCGCCGGCAGGGAAAGGATGGCCAGCGCGGCGCGCGCGACTTCCTCCGGGCTCGTCCCCCGGCGCAGCGGCGTGCTGCCCGCCTGGCGGTCGAATTGCGCCTGGGTCTGCCGCGGGCTGGGCAGCGCCGGGCCGGGGCCGATGGCGTTCACGCGGATGCGCGGCGCCAGCGCCAGCGCCATGGTCTGGGTCAGGGCCCAGAGCCCGGCCTTGGAGACGGTGTAGCTGACGAAATGCGGCGTCAGCGACCAGACGCGCTGGTCGAGCATGTTCAGCACCAGCCCTTCCGCCTGCGGCGGCAGCGCCCGGGCGAAGGCCTGCATCAGCAGGAAGGGCGCGCGCAGGTTGGGCTCCAGATGCGCGTCCCAGCTGTCCCGCGTCGCGTCGTGCCATTCGTCGCGCTCGAAGCTGCTGGCATTGTTCACCAGCACGCCGACGGGCCCCAGCGCGTCGGTCGCCTGCGGCAGCAGCCGGGCCGTCTCGTCCTCCCGCGCCAGGTCGGCGCGCAGCGTCGCGGCGCGGCGGCCGCGGGCGCGGATCTCGCCCGCCGTCTCCTCGGCCGCGGCTTCGCTGCCGGCGTAATGGAGCGCGATGTCGAAGCCGGTGTCGGCCAGGGCCAGCGCGATGGCGCGGCCGAGCCGCCTGGCGCCGCCGGTGACCAGCGCGGCGCGGGGAATGGTCGGGGGGATCGCGGGCATGCGGCGGCGGGTGTAGCAGCCCGGCCGGGCCGGGGGAATGCGGCGCGGCCCCGCTCAGGGCGCGGCGGCCGCGGCGCGGCGCACCTCCTCCCGGATCTCGGCCATCAGCCTGGCCTTCAGCGCGGCGAAGCCCGGCGTGGTCTTCACCGTCCAGTCGCGCGGATGCGGCAGCGGCACCGGCACATCCGCCTTGATCCGCCCCGGCCGCGCCGACATCACCAGCACGCGGTTGGCGAGGAACACCGCCTCGTCGATGTCATGCGTGACGAAGAGGACCGTCTTGCGGCGGCCGGCGGCGCCCGGCCCCGACATGTCCTCCCAGATCTCCAGCAGCAGCTCCTGCATCAGCTCGCGCGTCTGGTGGTCCAGCGCGCCGAAGGGCTCGTCCAGCAGCAGGATCTCGGGGTCGTTGGCCAGGGCGCGCGCCAGGGCGCAGCGCTGCTGCATCCCGCCCGAGAGCTGCCGCGGCCAGTGGTTCTCGAACCCGGTCAGGCCGGTACGGGCGATGAGGCGGGCGGCGATGGCGCGCTGCTCCGCCTCCGGCAGGCCGCGCTCGACCAGGCCGTAGCGGATGTTCCGCTCCACCGTCAGCCAGGGGAACAGGGTGTAGGACTGGAACACCATGCCGCGATCCGGGCCGGGGCCGGTGACGGCTTGCCCGCCCAGCAGCACCTGGCCCGCCGTCGGCTGGTCCAGCCCCGCGACGATGCGCAGCAGCGTGGACTTGCCGCAGCCGGAGGGGCCGAGGATGGCGACGAACTCCCCGGGCGGGACGGCGATGTCGGTCGGCTGCAGCGCCAGGGTCGGCGGCGTGCGGCCGCGCCCCGGGAAGCTGCGGGTGATGCCGGCGATGCGCAGGGTCTTGCCGCTCATCGCCAGCCCCGCCTTCCGTCGGCGGGCGGCGCCCCGGCCGCGCCGCCGCGGGGCGGTGGCGGCCGGGGCGCCAGCCGCCGCGC
>NZ_SMOA01000293.1 GCF_004353985.1 Paracraurococcus ruber
GCGCGGCCGCGGCGCCGGCCAGGCCGCAGGCCAGCGCCAGGCCGGCGAGGCCCCGCCGCGACAGGGCGGCATGCGGCCCAGGCGGGCCGCCATGCGGGCGCGCGGTCTCCGGCATCCTCGGCATCCTTCCCAGCGGCGCGGGGAACTCCCGTCCCTCTTCGCCCGATCACCTTGCCGTTCCTGCCGCAACGGTCCCGGGCTGGCAAGGCTTGCCCCCATGGGCTACAGCGGGAGCCGTTCACGAGTGAGCGTCGCGCCGCCGTAGCGCCTTGATCGGCGAGCCGTTTCGCGCCACGCGGCACTGCGATCCGCTCTCGCAGGCGGCGGCGCGCGGCCCGCGGGCGGCGCGCCCTTGAACATCCCGTGCCGCGCAATGACCTGCACGGCGCGGCACCGGCCAGACGGGGACACCGGCGGATGCAACTTGTCAGGCTGTATGCTCGGGTCCTCGGCCTTCTCGGGCCCGACAAATGGGTCGCGGTCGGCCTCACCGTCGCCAACATCGCCCTCGCCGGCCTCGTCTTCCTCGAACCCGTGCTGTTCGGCCGGGTGGTGGACGTGCTGACCCATGCCACCGGCATGACGCGGGAAAGCGTCTGGGCCGAGGCGCTGGCCCTGCTGGCCCTGTGGGGCGCGGTCGGGCTGTCCGGCATCGGCGCCAATGTGGCGATCTCGCTGCTCTCGGACCGGATGGCGCACCGCAACCGCCTGGCGGCGATGAGCAAGTATTTCGAGCATGTGCTGTCGCTGCCGCTGTCCTTCCACGGCGACATCCAGTCGGGCCGGCTGATGAAGGTGATGCTGTCGGGGACGGACAACCTGTTCAGCCTCTGGCTCAGCTTCTTCCGCGACCACATGTCCACCTTCATCGCCGCCATCGTGCTGATGCCGCTGACGCTGGCGATGAACTGGCGGCTGGGGCTGCTGCTGGTCGGCCTGGTGCTGCTGTTCGGCACGCTGACCGCGCTGATCATCCAGAAGACCGAGACGGCGCAGCACCAGGTGGAGCGGTTCCAGACCCAGTTGGCCGGCAATGCC
The DNA here is from genome assembly GCF_004353985.1 of Paracraurococcus ruber. Taxonomy (GTDB): domain Bacteria; phylum Pseudomonadota; class Alphaproteobacteria; order Acetobacterales; family Acetobacteraceae; genus Paracraurococcus; species Paracraurococcus ruber. The sequence continues at coordinate 1,039 of NZ_SMOA01000293.1, forward strand.
CAGGATGCGCTGTCGAACGTCGTCGTGGTGCAGAGCTTCACCCGCCTGTCGTCCGAGGCGCGGATGTTCGGCGACATCGTCCGGCAGGTGCTGGACCACCAGTTCCCGGTGCTGAACTGGTGGGCGGTGGTCTCGGTGCTGACGCGCGCCGCCAGCACGGTGACGACCATCTCCATCTTCATGCTCGGCACCCTGCTGCACCTGGACGGCAAGGCGACGGTCGGCGAGATCGTCAGCTTCATGGGCTTCGCCAACCTGCTGATCGGCAAGCTGGAGGCGGCGGTCGCCTTCGTCTCCCGCCTGGTGTTCCAGGCCCCGGCGGTGACCCAGTTCTTCGAGGTGATGGACGCCCGGACCAGCGTGCCGGAGAAGCCGGGCGCCGTGCCGCTGCCGCGGGTGCAGGGGGAGGTCGCCTTCGACGACGTGACCTTCGCCTATCCCGGCGGCCCGCGCATCCTGACCGACGTGTCCTTCCGCGCCTCGCCCGGGCGCACCCTGGCGCTGGTCGGGCAGACCGGCGCCGGCAAGTCCACCGCCATGGCGCTGCTGCAGCGCATGTGGGACCCGGTGGCGGGGCGCGTCAGCATCGACGGCCACGACCTGCGCGACATCACGGTCGAGAGCCTGCGCCGCAACATCGGCGTGGTGTTCCAGGAAAGCATGCTGTTCAACCGCACCATCAAGGACAACCTGCTGGTCGGCCGGCCGGAGGCGACGCAGGAGGAGATCGAGCGCGCCTGCCGCATGGCCGAGGCGCATGAGTTCATCCTGCGCCAGCCGCGCGGCTACGAGACGATGGTGGGGGAGCGGGGGGCGAGCCTGTCCGGCGGCCAGCGCCAGCGCCTGGCGATCGCCCGCGCGCTGCTGAAGGACCCGCCGATCCTGATCCTGGACGAGGCGACCAGCGCGCTGGACGCGGCGACCGAGGCGCGGGTGCAGAAGGCGCTGCAGGCGCTGATGGCCGGGCGGACCACCTTCATCATCGCCCACCGCCTGTCCACGGTGCGCGACGCCGACGAGATCATGGTCTTCGAGGGCGGGCAGATCGTCGAGCGCGGCACCTTCGACGCCCTGGTCCGCGAGGGCGGCCGCTTCGCCGAGCTGGTGCGGACCCAGCTGACCAGCGCGGCGCCGATGGCGGAGGCGGTGAAGGCGGCGGAATGACGCGGTTGCGCGCCGTGTTTTCCTTGCAACCGGCTGGTCAGGCGGCGCAGCCTTCGCGGCAGGGCCCGGCGCGGGGGAGGGCAGGGCGGCAATGCCCACCACCCCCGGCACGGGCCGAGGGCTGAGGCGCGCCGGCGGCGCGGTGCCGCGGCGCCCCCACCCGACCGGGAGGGCGAGGCATGATCATCGGCGCGATCCTGAAGACCAAGGGCACCGAGGTGGTCGCAGTGGCGCCTGGCGACACCGTGCTGGCGGCGGCGCGGCTTCTGGGCGAGCACCGGATCGGCGCCGCCCTGGTGCGCGGCCCGGCGGGCGAGCTTCTGGGCATCCTCAGCGAGCGCGACATCGTCCGCGGCATGGCGGCGCATGGCCCCGGCACCACCGGCCTGAAGGTGGAGCAGTTCATGACCCGCGACCTGGTGACGGTGACGCCGCGGACGCTGGTCACCCAGGCGCTGGCGCTGATGACCCATCGGCGGGTCCGCCACCTGCCGGTCTTGGACGATTCGGGCGGGCTCAGTGGCCTGGTCTCGATCGGCGACCTGGTGAAGGCGCGGATCGAGGAGGCGGAGCTGGAGGCGGAGGAGCTGAAGGCCTATGTCGCCGCCGCCGGCTGAGGCGCGGCGCCCGGCGCGGGGCGGGCCACCGCGCCAGCGTTGACGTACCGCAAGGACAGGGTTGCGGCCCGGTGCTCTCCTCGCCCCGTCACGCGGCGAGGAGAGGCCGAGCCATGAACCACCGTCACCGCAAGGTCCTGCATGCGCTCTTCGCCCATCCGGTGAGCGCCAACCTGGATCCCAAGCATGTCGTCGCGGCGCTGGAGGAGATCGGCGCCGACATCACCCGCGGCGGCCATGGCCAGATCGTGGTGCGGCTGGGCGGCTACATGCATGGCTTCCACGACGACCGGCACAGCCTGTCGAAGGAGGAGGTTGGGACGCTGCGCAAGCTGCTGGCCAGCGCCGGGGTGGACCCGGTGCGCGACTGGCCGATCTAGCGCGGCTTCCGTTCGCCATGGCTCACGGCAACCGCTCCAGTCTTTTGACTTTGCGAGCATCTTCACCCGATCAGGTGAGTGCACCTGATCGGGATCCGCTCCAGCGCGGCCGTCCGCGCCGATCCGTGCGGCCGGCAGGCGGCCGCGGCAGCGCGGCGTGCCGGTCCGGATGCAGGCGGCTGCCGGGCGGATCGCCGGGCCCCGGAAACCGCCGTGGACCCGGCATGCGGCTGCCGCCGCGCCGCGGCGAGGTCGCACCCCGCCGCGGCGGTCCGTCGCGGCGCCGCCTGACCCGGTCGCCCGTCAGGCCGGCCGGCTGGCCGGCGCGGGCCCCCGCGCATTCGCCGCCTCGAACAGGGCGATCGCCCGGTCCACGTCGTAGCGGCCTTCCGCCAGCGTCTCGGGGTCCCATTCGCTGCGCTCGGCGGCGAAGAAGTCGCCGCCATAGACATGGATGGCGGAGGTCAGGCGCGGGATCGGGTTGGTCACCGAATGGATGATGTTGCGGCCGAGCGGCACGCAGTCGCCGGTCGAGAGCGCCTCGGCCCCCGCCGCTTCCAGCCGGCCGGCCGGGTCGCCCGGCACCCGGCGCCAGAAGATGTTGTCCTCCCGGCCCGAAACCATGCCGATCACCGCCCACATCCGGTGGTTGTGCGGCATGATGGTCATCTGCGGGCCCCAGACGATGTGCAGCACCGTCAGGTCGGGCGCGCGGTACAGCCCGGTCACGCCGGCGCGGCGCGGCTCGCCCAGCGCCCGCATGACCGCGCCGGGATCGGCGACGGCGCGGGCCACCACCTCCCGCACCGCGCGGTGGCTGCCGGGGTCGGCCGAAAGCGCGGCGCGGCAATCCTCGATGAAGCGGTCGGTCTCGAACATCGGCGGTCTCCGCCCGGCAGGGCGCCAGCATGGCGGGCAGCCTGGCCATGCGTCCAGCCCGCAGCGCAGGCGGCACCGGCCCTGCGGGCCGATCGCATGCCGCCGCCCGGGCGCCCTTGCCGCGCCGCACGGCGTCGCGCATTGATCTGTCCGCTCAACGAGAACGGGGCTTCCGCATGATCCGCCTCTCCCGCCGCGCGGCACTGGCCGCGCCGGCCCTCCTCGGCCTGGCTGCCGGCGCGCGTGCCCAGACCCGCTGGCAGATGGCCACGCCCTATCCGGACGGGAATTTCCACACCCGCAACATCCGCGAATTCGCCGCCGAGATCGAGCAGGCGACCGGCGGCAAGCTGGCGGTGACGGTGCACAGCAACGCTTCGCTGCTGCCGATGCCGCAGATCAAGCGGGGCGTGCAGACCGGCCAGGTGCAGATGGGCGAGATCCTGCTGGCCGCCTATGCCAACGAGGACACCTTCTTCGAGGCGGATTCGCTGCCCTTCCTGGTGCCGGACCTGGACGGCGCCCGGAAGCTCGCCACCCTGCAGCGGCCCTATATCGAGACGCGCCTCGCCCGGCAGGGCGTCTCGCTGCTCTACACCGTCGGCTGGCCGGCGGCGGGCTTCTACACCCAGGCGCCGATCACCAGCCTGGACCAGTTCAAGGGCAGCCGCTTCCGCACCTTCAGCCCCATCACCAACCGCTTCGCGGCGCTGATCGGCGCCAGCCCGGTGCTGGTGCAGCAGGCGGAACTGGCGCAGGCCTTCGCCACCGGCATCGCCACGGCCATGGTCACCAGCGCGCAGACCGGCGTCGACACCTCCTCCTGGGACTATGCCAAGGTCTTCACGCCGGCGAATTTCTCCATGACGAAGAACGCCGTGCTGATCTCCCGCCGCGCGCTCGAAGGCCTGCCGCGGCCGGAGCAGGAGGCGATCCTGGCCGCCGCCCGCAAGGCGGAGGATCGCGGCTGGGCCTATGCGAAGGAGGCGCAGGACGCGACCCAGGCCCGGCTGGCGGAGAAGGGCATGACCATCGGCAGCATCCCGGCCGATGTGCTGGCCGGGCTGCGGCAGATCGGCGCGACCATGGCCGAGGAGTGGATCGGCCGCGCCGGCGAGGATGGCCGCAAGCTGGTGGAATCGCTGCGCAGCGGCTAGCGCGGGCCGCGGCAGGCGGGACCGCCGCCCCGCCCGAAAGCCGATCCTGGATCGGGGCCCCAACGCGTCGGCCTGCGTGCAGGCCCGGCTATGCATGCCGCGCACGGCGATCGGTCGCGGCGCGGCATCCGGCGCCGGATCCGCATGGCAGGCCGGCCGGGACGACGTCCTGTCGCGTGTGTGCGGGATGCGACAGGCCGGCCGACGCGCCCGATCCTGCGGCATCGGCTGCCCAAGCCGGTGGCAAGGCGGCGGCCGGCCCCGCCTTGCGGCGGGGCACGCCCCTTGCAGGCCGCGGCGAGGCCGGGCCACCCTGCCCGGCGGCAGGGAAGCAAGGGGCGCCCATCATGACCATCCGACACGGGGGCGCCTGAACGCATGCGGCGGATCCTCGATGCGCTCTATGCGCTGGGTGCCGGCCTGGCCGCGCTGTCCCTGCTGGCGATCTTCGTCGTCATGATGCTGCAGGTGGCGATGCGGGAGATGCAGATGCAGCTTCCCGCGGCCGACGACATCAGCGCCTATCTCTGCGTCGCCACCACCTTCTTCGCCCTGGCCGCAACCTTCAAGCGCGGCGAGCTGATCCGCGTCGGCATGGCGATCGAGCGGCTGGGCCCCGGTCCCCGCCGCATCGCCGAGGCCGCGGTGCTGGCGCTGGCCGCCTGCATCATGGCCTATGTCACGCGCTGGACCTTCGAGGACATGCTCTTCTCCTGGGAGATCGAGGAGGTGGCGCAGGGCACCGTCGCCATCCCGCTCTGGATCCCGAAGCTGGCCATGCCGCTCGGCGCCGGGCTGCTGCTGGTGGCGATCCTGGACGAGCTGGTCGCGGTGCTGCGCGGCCTGAAGCCCAGCTATGTCGCGGCGGCGGAGGAACGCGCCGCCGCCGGCGACTTCTCGGCGGAGGTCTAGGGCGTGGCCGCGCCGGCGGCCCGGCCCGCGCCGCCCCGCCGCATCGCCGCGCCGCCCGCCGGCCTTCCG
>NZ_SMOA01000294.1 GCF_004353985.1 Paracraurococcus ruber
AGGGCAGCGACGCCGCCGCGGGGCCGCGATCGGCGCGCCAGGCCCCGCGCCGGCCGGCACCGCGCCGCGGCCCTGCGCTACCCCGCCATCGCCTCCAGCCCGGCCGCGACGCGCACCGCCATGTCCAGCTCCTCCATCCGGAAGGGCTTGCGCAGCAGCGTCCGCACGCCCGGCGGCTTGCCGCCCGGCAGGCCGGCGGCATAGCCGGTGATCATGATCACCGCGAGGTCCGGGCGGCCGCGCCGCGCGACGAGCGTGAGTTCCGCCCCATTCATCTGCGGCATCGCGTAGTCGGTGACCAGCACCCGCAGGTCGCGCCGCTGGCCGAGCACGAGCAGCGCCTCCTCGCCGTCGCGCGCCTCGGCCACCTCATGGCCCATCTCCCGCAGCGCCGCGGCGGTGGCCAGCCGGGCCAGCGCGTCGTCATCGACCAGCAGCAGGCTGCAGCCATGCCCGGCCGGTGCCGGCCGCGCCGGCGCCAGCTCCTCCCGCGGCAGCTCGGCCGGGGCCTCGGCGCGCGGCAGCCACAGGCTGACGGTGGTGCCCTGGCCCGGCCGGCTCTCGATCCGCAGGTCGCCGCCCGACTGGGTGACGAAGCCATGCACCATGGACAGGCCGAGGCCGGTGCCCTTGCCGATCGCCTTGGTCGTGAAGAAAGGCTCCAGCACGCGTTCCAGCACCTCGGGCGGCATGCCGGTGCCGGTATCGGTGACCGAGAGCACCACGTAGTCGCCGGCCGGCGCCCCGCCTTGCGGCACCGCAAGCCGCGCATTGCGGGCGCCGATCGTCAGCGTCCCGCCCTCCGGCATGGCGTCGCGGGCATTGATCGCCAGGTTCAGCATGGCGAGCTCGGCCTGGGTCGGGTCCACCAGGGCCGGCCAGAGATCCGCGGCGATCGCGGTCTCGATCGCCACCGGCGCGCCCACCGCCTTCTGCAGCAGCTCGCCGAGGCCGGCGATCAGCGCGCGCGGATCGACCGGGCGGGGCTCCAGCCCTTCCCGCCGGGCGAAGACCATCAGCTGCCGCACCAGCTTGGCGCCGCGGTCCACCGCCTGCAGGCTGGCATCCAGCACGCGGCGCGACGTCTCCGGCACCCGGGGCGAGAGCAGGTAGAGGCCGCTGCGGATGGCCTGCAGCAGGTTGTTGAAGTCATGCGCCACGCCGGCGGTGAGCTGCCCCACCGCCTCCAGCGTCTGGGCGCGGCGCAGCGCCGCCTCGGCCTGCTCGCGCCGGGCGCTTTCGGCCCGCAGCTGTTCCACCATCTGCCGCCAGCGGCCGGAGACGCGGCGCTGCTCGCGGTAGAGCCGCATGGCCATCACCGCCATGCCGAGCAGCGCGGCGGCGGCCAGCGCGGTGTAGAGGCCGAGCAGCGTGACCCTCTCGTGCCAGCCATGCAGCACCGCCGCCGTCTCGACGCTGAAGGCGAGGTGCAGCGGATAGTCGCGGACCTGGGCGAAGGCGCTGATGCGGGCGATGCCGTCGATGGGGGAATGGCCGGCGAAGCTGCCCTCCCGCTGCTCCCGCGCGTTGCGCAGGAAGGCGCCGTCGATCGGCAGGCGGGTCTGCGCCACCTCGGCTGGCCAGCGGCTGAACAGCAGGCCGTCGCTGCGCACCAGCGTGACCAGGTGCTGCGCGCTGGGCGCGAAGCGGCCCCAGAATTCGGTGAACTGGCCGATCGGCAGGCCGACGCGCAGGATGCCGTCGAAGCGGCCTTCCGCATCCACCCGGCGGCGGCTGAGCGTGATCTGCCGCGGCCCGCCCGGCGCCGCGGTGGCGAGGCCGAGATGGCTCCAGCCGGCGCCGGCCCGCAGCACGGCGAAATCCTCCGCGCCCGCCAGGCTGTCGCCGCGCGCCGCGGGGAAGCGGGCGGTGGTCATGCGCACCTGCCCGGCGGCATCGGCCAGCAGGATGTCGGCCGGGCGGCCCAGATCGGCGGCGACGCGCTGCAGATAGGTCCAGAGCCGGTGGTCGCGGGCGATCTCCGCCCAGTCGCGGCCCTCGGTCTGCCGGATCACCTCGGAGAGGACGAGCTCATGCGTTTCCAGCACCCGCGCGGCATGCTCGTGCAGCACGGCGACGGTGCGGGTGGCGGCCGCCTGCGCATCCTCCATCGCCTGCCGCCGCTCGGACCAGGCGGTCCAGGCGAACAGCGCCAGCGGCAGCAGGACGGAGAGGCCGAGCAGCAGGACATGCACCGGCGCCTGCCGGGCCCGGTCCCCGGGATCATCGACCGGCAGGGGGGCGTTGGACGGCTCCCGTTGAGAGAACATGGTATACGTTCTACTCCACACGGACCCGTGTGCAAGCGTCATCACCAACCGGACCATTGCCCGGCCGGCGCAACATCGCGCGCCGCGCCGCGTTCTCCCTGCCCTCAGGGACGTGGGAGGCGAAGATGAGCGAGTTTCTGTCGGGCCGGTCGCAGGGCGGCCTCGCGGGCGGGTTGTCGAACGGCGTGAAGATGGCGGCCATTGCCCTGCTGGTGCACCAGCTGATGAAGCATGCGCGGCAGTCGCAGGGGCCGGCGCCGCAGCCCCAGGGCGGTGGCGGCGGTCTCGGTGGCGGGTTGGGCGGCCTGCTCGGCGGCCTGTTCGGCGGCGGGGACGACGCCCGCCAGGCCGGCCGGCCGGCCCAGGCACCGGCCCAGGCCCCGGGTCCTTGGGGCACCCAGGGCGCTGGCCAGCCCGGAGGCGCCTGGGGCCAGCCCGCCGGTCAGCCCGGCGGGGCCTGGGGCAACCAGCCGGGCGGCCAATGGGGGGGCCAAGGCGGCAACCAGGGCGGCGGCCTCGGCGGGCTGCTGGGCGGTGCCGCCGGCGCGGGCCTGGGTGGCCTGCTGGGCGGCCTCGGCGGCCTGCTGGGCGGGCTGCGCGGCCATGGCCTGTCGCAGCAGGTGGATTCCTGGATCGGCCCCGGGGAGAACCAGCCGGTCCCGCCGGAGGAGCTGGCGCGGCATTTCGACCCGGAGGAGCTGGACCAGGCCGCCCGCCAGGCCGGCACCGACCGCGGCACCCTGCTGAACGAGCTGAGCGCCATGCTGCCGCAGGCGGTGGACCGGATCACGCCGCAGGGCCGCCTGCCGGAGCGCGAGGAGGAGGTGGGCGGCGGCCTCGATGGGCTGCTCGCCGGCATGTTCGGCGGCGGCGGGCCGCAGCCGGGCGGGCCGGAGCGCCGCTGACCCTCCAGGGACTGTGCTGAGGCGGGATCCGCGCGGCGGCAGGTCCGCGCGGATCCCGCCGGCGCCTGGGCGGAGCGCGGCTTTCCGCGAACCGCCCGAAGCGACGATGCGCGCGACCGGCGCAGGGCCGCGCCGGCGCCGGACATGGCGCGGGATACCGGGCCGCAGGCAGGCGGCTGCGGCCGGCCGGCCGTCGTCCCGCCACCGGGGCGGTCGGGATCAGCGCTCCGGCAGGGCGAGGCGGAGCAGCAGCATCGCCAGCCCGCCTTCCTCCACCACCAGCGCCGCCTGCGGCAGGGTGAACCAGGCGGTGCGGCGCTGCCGCTTCTCCGGCCAGGATTTCAGCTGCCGCAGCACGCGCAGCGGGAACACCTCCACCTCGCAGGGCAGGATGCGGCCGCCGGGCAGCCGCTTGTCGTAGACATAGCGGCCGACCGGTTCGGCCGCGACCTCGCCGACCAGCCCCGCCTCCTCATAGGCCTCGCGCGCCGCCTGCTCATGCGGCGGGGCGGGTTCCTCCACCCAGCCCTTGGGCAGCACCCAGCGCCGCGTCTCGCGGCTGGTGACCAGCAGCACCTGCAACTCGCCGCCGCGCTCGGCCAGCGGCAGCGCGGCGCATTGCCGGCCGGACAGCCGGTGCTTCGCGATCCTGCGTTTCCGCGCCACTGCGGCGGCACCTCCTACCCCTCGGCCTGCCGGTTCCGGACCCGTCGGTCGGACCGCCAGATGATGTCGGGCGACGGGCGCCGCCGCCGCCCGGACGCCTGCCACCCGTGGCAGCATGCGGCGGCCGCGGCAAGCATCGCCGTCGCCGCCGCCTGCCTCCGGACGGCGGGCTCAGAACAGCGGGAAGGCGCCGACCAGCCCGCCGGCCAGCAGCATCACCAGCGCCGAGCCCAGCGCCCAGGGGATGGTGAAGCGCTGATGCGCGCCGAAGTCGATGCCGCAGAGCCCGACCAGCAGATAGGTGCTGGCGACCAGCGGGCTGAGCAGATGCACCTGCTGCCCGACCAGCGAGGCGCGGCCGATCGCCTCGGCCGAATGGCCGAAGGTGGCGCCGGCCTCGGCCAGGATCGGCAGGATGCCGAAATAGAAGGCGTCGTTCGAGATCAGGAAGGTGAAGGGGATGCTGACCAGCGCGGTGATCAGCGGGATGAACTGCCCGGCGCCGTCGGGGATGATGGCGGTGACGCTGCGCGCCATCGCCTCCACCATGCCGGTGCCGGCGAGGATGCCGGTGAAGACGCCGGCGGCGAAGATGAGGGAGACGACCGCCAGCACGTTCGGCGCATGCGCGGCGATGCGCGCCTTCTGCTCCGCCAGGCCGGGATAGTTGATCTGCACCGCGATGGCGAAGCCGATCATGAACAGCAGCGGCAGGGGCAGCAGGCTGGACAGCAGGCAGGCCATCAGCGCCAGGGTCAGCGCCAGGTTGACGTAGAGCAGGTGCGGCCGGCGTTCCGGCGGCGCCGGCGCCACCGTGTCCACCATGCCGCCGGGCGGCGCCGGCACGTCGTCCAGCTGCGCCAGGTCCAGCACGCCTACGCGGGCGCGTTCCCGGCGCCCCAGCAGCCAGGCGACGAACAGCGTGAAGCAGAAGCAGGCAACCATGGTCGGGATCAGCGGCACGAACAGCGTGTTGGCATCCAGGTGCAGCGCGCTGGCGGCGCGCGCGGTCGGCCCGCCCCAGGGCGTCAGGTTCATGTTGCCGGCCGCCATCATGATGACGCAGGCGGCGACCAGCGGGTTCATGCCCAGCCGCCGGTACAGCGGCAGCATCGCCGTGGTGGTGATGATGTAGCTGGTCGAGCTGTCGCCATCGAGCGAGACGATGGAGGCGAGCACGGCGGTGCCCATGACGATGCGCACCGGGTCGCCGCGCACGATGCGCAGCACGGTGCGCGCCACCGGATCGAACAGCCCGGCATCGATCATGATGCCGAAATACAGGATGGCGAACAGCAGCAGCACGCCGGTCGGCGCCAGGTTGCGGATGCCGTCCAGCGCCATCTTGCCGATGTCGCCGCCGAAGCCGCCGAGCAGGGCGAAGGCGATCGGCACCAGGATCAGCGCCAGCAGCGCCGACAGCCGGTCCGTCATGATCAGCACCATGAAGACCAGCACCATGCCGTAGGCCAGCAGCGTCAGCATCGTATTCCCCCCGCCCCGCCCCGCATGCGGGGCGGGCCCGGCGGGATCGTCGCCGCGGCGGTCGCGCCGCCGCTGCGCCCAGCCGTAACCGCAAGCCGCGGCGGCCACAACCCGGCCGGCGGCAGCGTGAAGCGGCAGCGGAGCGAGGATGTGTTAGGCAGGGCCGGCGGAACATCCATCACGCGCCGCTGTTCTCGCCGCGTCCGCGGGCCTGCCGGCATCCGGCGCGGCCCGCCAGAATGGCGGGGATAGTGACAATGAGCGGCAGCAGGATGCCGGGCGCGCCGGCGCAGGGCGCGTCCCACGACCCGGATGAGGCGGCGCAGCGCGCTGCCGAGCAGGGGCGCTTGGCCGGCCAGCAGGTGGCGGGCGAGACGCGCGAGGCGGCGGGGCAGATCCGGCAGGAAGCGGCCGGCGCGGTGCAGGACCTGAAGCGGGAAGGCACCGACCTGGCGGAGGATGCGCGAGACCAGGCGCTGGGCTTCGCCGAGAGCCAGCAGCAGCGCGGCGCCGAGCAGGCCGAGGGACTGGCGCGGGCGGTGCATGGCGCCGCCGACCAGCTGCGCGAGACCTCGCCGCAGGTCGCGGAGTATGTGCAGGAGGCGGCGGGCGCGATGGACCGCCTGGCGCGCAGCCTGCGCGACAGCAGCCCGGCCCAGCTGATGGGCCAGGTGGAGGATCTGGCGCGGCGGCAGCCGGTGGCGTTCTTCGGCGCCGCGGTGCTGGCCGGCTTCGCCCTGGCGCGCTTCGCCAAGAGCTCGGCGGAAGCCGGCGCGCATGCCGGTGCCGCGCATGCCGGTGCGCTGGGCGGCGTGCGCGGCGCGGCGCATGCCGGCGCGGCCGCGCCAGCGGCCGACCGGTCCGGCACGCAGGCCATCGGC
>NZ_SMOA01000295.1 GCF_004353985.1 Paracraurococcus ruber
CTGGCTCGGCCGGGCGGAGCTGGCGCCGCTGGCCGCGCCGCGCCTCGCCGCCGCGCTCGGCCGCGACGTGGCGATCGAGTCGCTGCGCGTCGCGCCCGGCCGCTGGCTGCGGGTGGAATTGCGCGGGCTCGGCATCGGCAACGTCGCGGGCGGCACGCGGCCGGAGATGCTGCGGCTGCGCCGGACGGTGCTGGAGCTGGACCTGCTTTCCCTGCTGCACGGCCCGCCGGTGCTGCGCGGCGTCACGGCGGAAGGCGTGTCCCTGCTGCTGGAACGCGGCGCCGGCGGCGCCCGCAACTGGCGCTTCGGCCCGCCGCGCCCGGCCGAACCGGGCCCGGTCGACCGCAGCGGCCTGCCGCTGCTGCTGGATGCCCGCCTGGCCGGCAGCGAGCTGCTCTTCCGCACCGGCAGCGGCGCCCTGCTGCACCTGCGGCTTGACGATGCGGCGCTGGCGGCGGCGGAGGCGGCGGCGCCCATCGCGCTGCGCGCCGCCGGCGCCTACAACGACGTGCCGGTCGCGCTCGATGCCACGCTCGGCAGCACCGCCGAGCTGCGCCTGGCCGGGACGCCCTGGCGGACGCTGCTGCGCCTTGCCTCCGGCGGGACGACGCTCGATGTCGACGGCCGGATGACGGACCCGCTGGATCTCGACGGCCTGGCCGGCCGGGCGATGCTGCGCGCGCCCTCGCCGGAGGCGCTGCTGGCGCTGGGCGGCGCGGCGGATGCCGCGTTCGACGGCGCCCTGGCGCTGGACGGTACCCTGACGCGGCAGGGCCCCACCTGGCGCCTCGCCGACGCCACCGGCACGCTGGCGGGGGAGCCGGTGACGGTGCGGCTGGCGCAGTTCACCGAAGGCCAGCCGGGGCAGCCGGACGCGGTCGCGCTCGATCTCGGGCTTGGCCGGCTCGACCTCAACCGCCGCCTCGCCGCCGGGGCCCGGCGCGGCGCGGCGGAAGCGGACCTGCCGCTCGCCGTCAGCCTGGCACCGGACCCGCTGCTCTCTGCGCGGCTGACGGCTGACGAACTCGTCTATGCCGGGCTGGAAGCGCGGGATGTCGAGTTCCGCGGCCGGCTCGAGCCCGGGCGCATCGCGGTCGAGACCTTCGCCCTTGGTACCAGCGGCGCCCGGCTGCGCGCCGCCGGGGCGGTGACCGCCCGCCCCGCTGGCGCCGCCATCGCCGCCGAGGTGCGGCTGGAGGAGGGCGACCTCGACCGCCTGCGCCGCGCCTTCGGCCTGCGCGACCTGCCGCTCTCCGGCCGGCTGGATGGCTGGGTGGCGGTCACCGCGGCGGGGGAACGGCTGAACGAGGCGGCGGCGGGCGCTCGCATCTCGGCCGTCGTGGCGATGCGGGAGGGGCAGGTGGCGCGGGAGGTGGTCGAGATGGGCTCGACCGATATCCGCCTGTTGCTCCGCCGGCCGCGCGGCAGCGTGCCGGTCGGCTGCCTGCTCGGCATGCTCGAGATCACGGCGGGGCGCGGCGAGGTGGCGCCGCTGCGGCTGCGGGCGGCGACCGGCACCATCGCCGGCAGCGCGAGCGTCGATCTGGACCGGCGGGTGCTGGACCTGGTCATCGGGTCGGTGCGCAGCACGACCGGCGTCTTCGCGCTCGACATCCCGGTGCGGGTCTCGGGCGGCTTCGCCAACCCGCGCATCCGCCCGGCGCGCTGGTCTTCGGCCGGGCGGGCGCGGCTGGCCGCGGCCGATGCCGTCGCGCCGCTGCCGGCGCGGCTGCAGGAATTCGCCCGGGCGAATCCCTGCTTCCAGGCCGGCGCTACTCCAGCTTCGCCCCCGAGAGCCGCACCACCTCGGACCACTTCGCGTTCTCGGCGGCGATGAAGCGGGCGAAGGCGTCCGGCCCCATGGGACGCGGCGCGCTGCCGATATCCTGCAGCTTGGCCTGCACCGGCGCCTCCCCCAGCGCCTGCAGCGTGGCACCGGCGATGGCATCCAGCACCGGCCGCGGCACCCGCGCCGGCGCCTGCAGGCCGAACCAGGCCACCGCCTCGAAGCCGCGCAGGCCGAGCGAGGCGCCGGCCTCGGCCACCGTCGGCACCTCGGGCGCGGTGAACCAGCGGTCCTTGCTGGTCACGGCCAGCAGGCGCAGCGCGCCGGACTTCAGGTGTGGCAGGTAGGCCGGCAGGTTGTCGACCGCCACCTGCAGCCGGTCCGCCAGCAATTCCGGGATCACGCCGTTGGTGCCGCGATACGGCACATGCTGCAGGTCGATGCCGGCCTTCGACTTCAGCAATTCGCCGCAGAGATGGCCGGAGGTGCCGTTGCCCGGCGTGCCGTAGTTGAGCCCGCCGGGGTCGCGCTTCGCCAGGGCCACCAGCTCCGCCAGGGTCTGCGCCGGGACCTTGGCGTTGACGATGACGCCGTTCGCCACCTCGTTCACCAGGGCGATGGGCGCGAGGTCCCGCTGCGGGTCGAAGGCCATCTTCTGGTACAGGTACTGGTTGATGCTGGCGGTGCCGATGGTGCCCATCAGCAGGGTGTGGCCATCCGGCTCGGCCTTCGCCACGGCATCGGCGCCGACATTGCCGCCGGCGCCGGCGCGGTTCTCCACCACGATGGGCTGGCCGAGTAGGGCGCCCAGCCGCTCGCCGATCACCCGGGCGGAGACATCGGTGGCGCCGCCGGCCTGGAAGGGGACGATCAGCCGGATCGGGCGGCTGGGCCAGGCCTGGGCGCGGGCCCCGGCGGGCAGCAGGCCGGGCGCGGCGAGCAGGGGCAGGGCGGCGAGCAGGGTGCGGCGGGACATCTCCATGCGGCCGGCGGGTACCGCCGGGGCCGGGCGGCCGCAAGCGGCGGCGGCGATCACGCCTGCCGGACCAGCGGGCGGGGCGGTGGCCCCGGTCAGTCCACCGTGGCGCCGGAGATCCGCACCACCTCGGCCCATTTGGCGATCTCGGCCCGGACGAAGCGGGTGAAGGCCTCCGGCGAGGTGCCGCCATCCGGCGTCAGCCCGGGCGGGTCGGCGCCGAGCTCCGCCAGGCGGGCGCGGTAGGTCGGCTCCTTCGTCGCGGCGTCGATCGCCGCGCCCAGCAGGGCGACGATCGCGGGCGGGGTGCGGGCCGGCGCCTGCACGCCGAACCACGCGGTCGCCTCGAAGCCGGGAAAGCCGCTCTCGGCCACTGTGGGCACCTCCGGCAGGGCGGGGGAGCGATGGGCGCCGGTGGTCGCCAGCGCCCGCAGCCGCCCGTCGCGGATATGGCCGATGCAGGACGGCATGTTGTCGCTGCCCGCCTCCAGCCGCCCCGCCACCGCCTCCACCAGCATTGGCCCGGCGCCGCGGAAGGGGACATGCGCGATGCCGATGCCGGCCAGGTGCTTGAACAGCTCCATCGTCATGTGCGGGCTGCCGCCGCTGCCGGCGCTGCCGTAGTTCATCGCGCCCGGCCGCGCCTTCGCCAGCGCGACGAATTCCGCCAGGGTCCGCGCCGGCACGGCGGGATGCACGAAGAGCACGTTCGGCACCTGCATCAGCAGGCCCAGCTCGGCGAAGTCCTCGGGCTTCACCGGCATGCGCGGGCCGAACAGCGTGTAGTTGATGCTGGCGGTGCCGACATTCGTGGCGTGCAGCACGTAGCCGTCCGGCTCGGCGCGGGCGACCGCCTCGGCGGCGATGTTGCCGGTCGCGCCGGGGCGGTTCTCCACCGCGACCGGCTGGCCGAGCCGCGGCGCCAGGCGCTCGGCGATCAGCCGCGCCGCGATGTCGGTGGTGCCGGCCGGCGGGAAGCCGGCGACCAGCCGGACGGGCCGCGTCGGCCAGGGCGGCGCGCCGGTCCCCTGGGCGCGGGCGCGCGCGGGCAGCAGGCCGGGCAAGGGCAGCAGGGGGGCGGCGAGCAGGGTACGGCGCTGCATGGCGGGTCTCGGGGCGCTCCTCGGGCGGGCCGCGGTCCTGCCCGGCCCGGTCTTGGCGCGCGGCCGCGGCCACGCGCGGCGGGATCATTCCACGCGGGCGCCGCTGCGTCGAACCACCTCGGCCCATTTCACCCGCTCGGCCGCCAGGAATTCCTCGAAGGCCTCGGGCGAGGTGCCGCCATCCGGCGCCAGGCCGGGCGGATCGGCGCCGAGTTCGGCCATGCGGGCGCGGAAGGCCGGGTCCCGCGCCACCGCATCCACCTCCCGCCCCAGCCGCGCCACCACCGGCCGCGGCGTCGCGGCGGGGGCGAGCAGGCCGAACCAGGCCGTCGCCTCGAAGCCGGCGATCCCGGCTTCCTGCATGGTCGGCGCATCCGGCAGCACGGCGCTGCGGGCGGCCCCGGTGGTGGCCAGCGCCCGCAGCGTGCCGTCACGCAGGAAGGGCAGGGCGGAGGGGATGTTGTCCATCCCCACCTCCACCCGCCCCGCCATCAGCTCGGTCAGCATCGGCGCGCTGCCGCGGAAGGGCACATGGGTCAGCGGCGCCCGCGTCTGCAGCCCGAACAGCTCCATGCAGATATGCGGGGAGGAGCCGATGCCGGCGGTGCCGTAGGTGAGCCCGCCGCGCCGCTGTCCCGCCAGCGCCACCAGTTCCGCGACGCTGCGGGCCGGCAGGGCGGGCGGCACCATCAGCACGTTGGGCACCCGGGTCAGCAGCCCCACCGCCGCCAGGTCCTGCGGCCGGTAGGGCATGCGGTCGCCATAGACCGCGAAATTGATCGCGCCGGTGCCGATGGTGGTCAGCAGCAGCGTGTGCCCGTCCGGCTCGGCCCGGGCGACGGCCTCGGCGCCGACATTGCCGCCGGCGCCCGGCCGGTTCTCCACCACCACCGGCTGGCCGAGCCGCGCCGCCAGCCGTTCCGCCGCCAGCCTGCCGGTCAGGTCGGTGGTGCCGGCCGGGGTGAAGGGAATGACGAGGCGGAGGGGCCGGGCAGGAAAGCCGGCCTGCGCCCGCGCCGCCGCCGGCAGCGCCAGCAGCGGCGCCGCGAGCAGGGCGCGCCGCGGCGTCGTCCCAGCGGCCATGGGCGATGGCCGCTCGCACTCCGTGCTGGCGCGCGCGAGCGCCGGGCGGCTGCTCCGCGGCCCTGGGTCGCCGCCCTGGTGGCGGCCGCCGTCCGGCGCCTCGGCCGGCTGCGCCGGCCGCAGGTGATGCCATGCGGCCCGGGGCGTCATTCCGCGGTCGCGCCTGATTTCCGCACCACCTCGGTCCATTTGACGATCTCGGCGCGGACGAAGCGCTCGAAGGCCTCCGGGCTGGTGCCGCCATCGGCGGTCAGGCCCGGCTTCATGCCGCCCAGGTCGGCGATGCGCGCGCGCGTCTCCGGCTCCTTCACCGCCGCGTCGATCTCGGCGCCCAGGCGGTCGATGATGGGCTTCGGGGTGCGCGCCGGGGCCTGCACGCCGAACCAGGCGGTGGCCTGGACGCCGGGGAAGCCGGCCTCGGCGGTGGTCGGCACGTCGGGCAGCGCCGGGCTGCGCTCGGCGGTGGTGACCGCCAGCGGCCGCAGCCGCCCTTCCCGCAGGTGGCCGATCACGCTGGGCAGGTTGTCCACCGCCACCTCGATCCGGCCCGCGATCACCTCCTGCAGCATCGGCCCGGCGCCGCGGAACGGGACATGCTGCATGTCGAGCCCGGCGACGGTCTTCAGCAGCTCCCCCGTCAGGTGGAGCGAGGTGCCGATGCCGGAGGAGCCGTGGTTCAGCCGGCCCGGCCGCGCCTTCACATAGTCCACCAGCTCCGCCAGGGACCGCACCGGCAGGGCGTTGGCGACGAAGATGGCGTTCGGCACCTGCAGCATGAGGCCGGCATTCGCCAGGTCCTCCGGCCGGTAGGGCATCTTGGCGCCGTAGAGGCTGTAGTTGATGGCGCCGGAGGAGACGGTGCCCATCAGCAGGGTATGGCCGTCCGGGTCGGCCTTGACCACGAACTCGCCGCCGACATTGCCGCCGGCGCCCGGCCGGTTCTCCACGATCACCTGCTGGCCGAGCCGCGGCGTCAGCCGCTCCGCCAGGATGCGGGCGGCGATGTCGGTGGTGCCGGCCGGGGTGAAGGGGACGATGAGGCGGATGGTCCGGGCCGGCCAGGCCGGCTGGGCGCGCAGCGCCGGGGCGGCGAGCAGCCCGGCGGCGGCGAGAAGCGTGGTGCGGCGGGTCGGCATGGCGAAGGCGGTCTCCCGGAGGGTGGTGGCGCGAAGCGTCGGGGCGGGCGGCGCCGCAGGCCGGCCGGCATGATCGCCCTGCCCGGCGCGCGGCCGGCGCGCCAGGCCTGCGCGCCAGCGCG
>NZ_SMOA01000296.1 GCF_004353985.1 Paracraurococcus ruber
GGCGCCCGACGCCGGGCGCCGCAGCGCGGTCGCCGCGGCCTGGCAGGGCGGCGTCGCGCGGCGGGCCATGCACGGCCCGCCGCGATCGGCGCCGGGTCAGCCGGGCCGGGTCAGCCGGGAAGATGGCCCTCGATCAGCGCAACATCCCCGTCGCTCGCCGCCTGCCGCAGCGCGATCAGCGGGGCGTATTCGGCGCTGTGGTAGAAGGCCTTCAGCGTCGCCATGTCCGGGTATTCCAGGATGACCACGCGTTCCAGCCCGGGCGTGCCCTCCACTGGCGTGACCGCGCCGCCGCGGACCAGGTAGCGGCCGCCATGCCGGGCGATCATCGGCGCGACCTTGTCGCGGTACTCGGCGAATTTCGCCGGGTCCTTCACGCGGATATTGGCGATGAGATAGGCGGGCATGGCGCGTCGGACTCCGGCCGGGGTGACCGAGGGGGCGGAGCCTCCTCGACTCTCATCCGCCGTCCGGGGGGTCGCCTGACCCCCCGGCGGGGGTGAGCGAGGGGGCAGCGCCCCCTCGATCCCGGCTACAGTGCCGGCATCGCCGCCGCGATGGAATCCTCCTTCGTCATCTTGCCCAGCGTCATCCAGCCCCGCTCGTATTGCGGCGGCACCGGCAGCGCCTCCGTCCGGCCGAGCTTGGCCGCGGCGTGCAGCGGCCAGTAGGGGTCGCGCAGCAGGGCGCGGGCCAGCAGGATCAGGTCGGCCTTGCCCTCGGTCAGGATCTGCTGGGCGTGCTCCGGCTCGGTGATCATGCCGACCGCCGCCACCGGGATGCCGGCACCGGACTTCACCGCCGCGGCGCCCGGCACCTGGTAGCCGGGGCCGAGCGCGATCTTCTGCGCCGGGTGCAGCCCGCCGGAGGAGACATCGACCATGTCCACCCCCAGCGATTTCAGCCGGCGGGACAGCTCGACCGTCTCCTCGGTCGTCCAGCCGCCCTCCACCCAATCGGTGTGGGAGACGCGGACGCAGAGCGGCACCTCGTCCGGCATCACCGCGCGGACCGCCTTCGTCATCTCCAGCACGAAGCGGGCGCGGCCGTCGAAATCGCCGCCCCAGGCATCGTTGCGGCGGTTGGACAGCGGCGAGAGGAATTGGTGGCCGAGATAGCCATGCGCCGCATGCAGCTCGATGAAGCGGTAGCCGGCCTGGATGCTGCGCTTCGCCGCGGTGGCGAAGGCGGCGATGCTGGCCAGGATCTCCGGCTCGGTCATCGCCTGCGGCACGGCATAGGTGTCGAAGGCCTCGGCCGAGGGGGCGAGCGGCGTCCAGCCCTTCTCGGCCGGCGCGGGCCCATGCACCCAGGGCGCGTTGCGGCTGGCCTTGCGCCCGGCATGCGCGAGCTGGATGGCCGGCACCGCGCCCATCGCGGCGATGCCGGCGGCGAGGCGGGCGTGGCCCGGCAGGTGCTCCTCGCCCCAGAGGCCGAGATCGTCCGGCGAGATGCGCCCTTCCGGCGTCACCGCCGCCGCCTCGGTCATCACCAGCGCGGCGCCGCCGACCGCGCGGGAGAGCAGGTGCTGCAGGTGCCACTCGGTCGGCTTGCCGTCGCCGCCGCAGCAATACATGCACATGGGCGAGACGCCGATGCGGTTCTTCAGGGTGACGCCGCGCAGGGTCAGCGGCTCGAACAGGTCGGTCATGGGGTCGTCTCTCTCCAGGGGAACAGGCGCCCGAGGCGGTTCTCGAGGATGGCGAAGAACACCGGCGCGCCCGGGGGTGCCGGCAGAAGATAGCCGGATGCGTCGGCCGGGAAACGGGTGCGGGTGACCGCATCCAGGACGTTGCCGCCGATGGCGTCCACCCAGCCCGGCCCCGCCGCCACCACGATGTCGCAATGCATCGGCCGGAAGCGGCCAGCATCGGCGGCGCGCTGCCGCCAGTCTTGGATCGGGGTGCGGCCGCGATCGGCGCAGAGCAGGTCGCCCGGCTGCGGCGGCACCTCCCCCGGGCTGCGCGGCAGGAAGGGCGCGGTGGCGGGGAACAGCGCGGCGTCGCGGATCAGCGCGTCCACATAGGCCGCATGCGCCGCCGAGGGCGGGAATTCCCGCCGGTCCACCCCCGCCGCCTGCATGAGCCAGGAGATGAAGGCGGCGGACCAGTAGGGGTCCTGCCACAGCGCCTCCCCGCCCGGCTGGCGGGCCAGCGCCGCGGCAAAGCGGCGGCGGTTCAGCGCGATGGCGCCCTCATCCTCCGGCACCGCCCGCCAATAGGCGAGGACGCGGGGAAAATTCGCCGGGTCGCTCTCCGCCCGGGTCGAGGGCGGCCGGGCGCCCGCGGCGACGGTGATGCCGCCCCACTCCGCCCATTCCGCCAGTGCGACCCGCAGCAGCCTCTCCCGCGCCGATGGCGGATAGGGCAGCGGCGGCTCGGGCGCCGCCGGCGGGGCGGCGCAGCCGAGGAGGAGGAGCAGGGGCAGCAGGGCGAGGCCGGCGCGGCGCATGCGGCAGGTCTATACGGTTTGCGGCCAGGCCTGAACGCCGCGCCGCTGCCGTTGCCGCCGGGACGGGCGGTGCCGCGCGGCATGGCCTGCGCGCCGGACGCTGTTGGGCCTTCGCCGGGTCCGGCGCGGCGGCAGCCGGCGTCGCCACCGGACGCCACCGGTCAAGTCCCTGCCGCCAACATGTCCTGGATTTTATATTCCAGACATCCTCACGTGAGCGTGAGGATCGTATACCTTTTCTCGTTCAGGCGATGCCTTGGACGTCTCCTCCCAGTGATTGAGCGCCGCGGCCTGGGGTCGGGCGTTCCGGTCACCACTCGGGCCGGTGGGCAACCACCGGCCCTTTTTTTATGCGTTTTCGCATCAGTCCCATGGGTGCCCGCCGCCGATGCGATGGCGGCATCCGGCGCGCCGCCGGGCCAGCGGACTTCCCGGAAGTCCTTGGCTGGACTGGCTTGGAACGAACGGAAGCCCCTTGCCCGACCTCGACGGCCCGGCCGGCCAAACAGGATTCTTCGCAAAGACGTGAGATTGTGCTTGTCACTCACAGGTGAGTGAGGCACATTGTATGCGTTCAGGCGATGCCTTGGACGTCTCCTCCCAGTGATTGGGTGCCGCGACCTGGGGTCGGGTGCCCGCATCACCACTCGGGGCCGGTGGGCAACCATCGGCCCCCTTTTTTTGCCCGCCGGCCGGGCCCCGCCCGGCGCCGCGTCGCCGTCAGGCGGCGCGGGACCGCGCCAGGCTCAGCAGCCCCGCCGCGAGCGCGAAGCCGATCCCGGCCAGCATCGCCACCCGCGCGCCATCGGTCCCGTAGACCTGGAAGCACAGCCCCACCACCGTGGTGCCCAGCGTCGTGCCCAGCAGCCGCGCCGTCGCCTGCATGCCGCCGGCGCCGCCCGCCCGCGCCTTGGGGGCGGACCCGATCATCGTCCGGTTGTTCGGCGTGGAGAAGAAGCCGAACCCGGCGCCGCACAGCATCATCAGCCCGCCGATCACCAGCCCGTTGCCCAGCAGCGGCAGGCTGGCCACCAGGCCGAGCCCGACCACCATCGCCGCCATCCCGCCCATGCAGAGCCGCGCCGTCGGGATGCGGTCGGACAGCCGCCCGGCCAGCGGCGCGCCGAAGGCCATGCCCAGCGGCCAGGGCGTCATGATCAGCCCGGTGCCGCCCTGGCTGATGCCTGCCCCCTGCAGCAGGAAGGGCAGCGAGACATGGCTGGTGTACCAGGCGGAGAAGGCGCAGACCGACGCCGCGACCGAGAAGGCGATCGCCCGGATCCGCAGCAGGTCCACCGGCAGCAGCGGCGCCGGCTGCGACAATTGCCGCCGCACCAGCAGCACGCCGGCGCCGATCCCGCCCGCGATCAGCAGCGTCGCCGGGATCGGCACCGCGAAGACTAGGTCCACGCCCAGGAAGAACAGGCCGAAGGTCAGCACGTTCAGCACCGCGCTCGCCCAGTCGAAGGGCCGGCGCGTGCCGGGCGTGTCCGGCAGCGCCCACCAGCCCACCAGCATCCCGACCAGGCAGATCGGCACATGGAAGGCGAACAGCGCCTGCCAGGGCGCGACCGTCAGGATCGCCGCCGCCAGCGACGGCGCCGAGGCGCCGGAGATCGCCACCACCGTCGCGTTGATCCCGATGGCGCGGCCGAGCATGCGGAAGGGATAGATCGTCCGGATCAGCCCCGCCGTCAGGCTCATCACGGCGGAGGCGCCGAGGCCCTGCGCCACCCGGCAGGCCAGCAGCGTGCCGAAATCGGGTGCGAGGGCGGAGCCGAGCGAGGCCACGCCGAACACCCCGAACCCCACCACGAAGACCGGGCGGAAGCCGAGCTTCTCCCCCAGCGAGGCCAGCGGCAGCAGCGTCGTCACCACCGTCAGCTGGTAGGCATTCAGCAGCCAGGTCGCCGCCGCCGGGGTGATGCCGAGGCTGCGGGCGACGCCCGGCAGCGCCACGTTGATCATGGCGCTGTCGAGCACGGTGATGGCGATGGAGACCGACACCGCGACCACCGCCCAGGCGCGGCGCGGCATCGGCAGGCCGTCCTGCTCGGCGGCGGGGGCGGGCGGGCTCACGGGCGCGGCGGCAAGGCGGCGGCGGGCGGGGCCTTTCCGGCGGGTGTCGGGCTGCGCCGGCCCCGGCCGGCGCGCCCGGCTAAGGGGGCCCGGAGCAAGGGCGCCCGGGGCAAGGTGCGGGATACGCCGGGCCGGCGGACGCGCACGCGATGGTAGCCCGCGACGGCGCCGATGGCGCGCGTCTCGCCGATGGTCTGGATGCCGTCCTCCCGAAGCCGTTGGGCGCCGCGCGGGCCGAGGTTGCGCAGCGCCGTCATTCCCGCCGTGCCGGGCGGCACGCTACTCCGCGGCGGCCGCGACCGGCGCCTGCGGCAGCGCCACGCCGACCAGCGCGTCGCGGGTCACCAGGGCCGCCAGCCGGTCCTCCGACCAGCCCTCGGTCCCCGCCGGGCGTTCCGGCAGCACCATCCAGCGGTAGTCGGCCGTGCTGTCCACCACGCGGATCTTGGTCCCCGGCGGCAACACCGTGCCCCATTCCGCCAGCACCGCCCGCGGCTCCCGCACCGCGCGCGAGCGGTACTCGAAGCTCTTGTACCAGCTCGGCGGGTAGCCCAGCACGGCGCGCGGGTAGCAGGAGCACAGGGTGCAGACGACCAGGTGATGCAGCCCCGACTTGTCCTCCAGCACGCCGAGCGGCGGCGCGCCGGCCATGGACACGCCCATCTGCTCGGCGGCCTGGGCGCCGTCGCGCAGCAGCAGCGCGCGCCAGTCCGGGTCCAGCCAGGCGCGGGCGACCATGCGGGCGCCGATCTCGGGGGAGGCGCGGTCGGTCCGCGCCTGCGCCTCGTCCAGGTCGGCGGCGCTGACGATGCCCCTGGCCGCCAGCGCGGCCAGCAGCTTCTCGAGCTTCGCCAGGCTCTCGGGGCGGGCGGGCGCGCTCATGCGGCGCCCCGGCGGCGGGACGCGACGGCGCGTCGATGGGCGGGCCTGGTCATGCGGCCTTCGGCTCCTGCTCGGTATCGGGGTCGAGCCAATGCTCGAAGATCTCGACCAGCACGGTGTCGCCCTCGGCGCCTTCCCGCCAGATCGGCGGCTGGTCGAACAGGACGTGGTAGAGCGGGCGGACCGGCGCCGGCCGGGCGAAGGCCAGGTCCTCCGGGTTCGGGAAGGCGCCCAGCACCGCCTGCACCCGGCCGATGCGGCCGCGCAGGTAGTGCGGCGTGCGGATGTGGCAGGGGCCGCGCCGCTCCGGCCAGTCGTCCCGCACCCGCACCCGGTCGCCGGCGGCGAAGCGGGCGCCGGCGACCGCGCCGCCCGAGGGGCCGCTCATGCCAGGTCCTCCGGCGCGACCAGGCCCTTCTCGACCATGATGCTGGACAGCGAGGTGAGCCAGCGCTCGTAGTAGGTCAGCGCGAAATACTCGGGCTCCGGGATCGCCTCGATCCCGCGCCGCAGCTCGTCCACCGTCATCAGCTTCTTCGCCGCCAGCACCTGGCGCAGCGCGTCCACCCGCTTGCCGAATGCGTCGGGCGGCGCCTCGTCGCGCTCGACCGGGCTGCAGCGGAAGCGGCTGAGGCCGCCCATGTCGTGGATGGCGGGGGTGGGGTCGGCGTCGCTCATGGGATGGCAGGCTAAGGCCGCCCGCCCCGCCGCGTCCAGCGGGGCGCGGCGGCTCCGCCGGCCGGGGCTTCGCCGGCCGCGGGCCGGGCACCCGCGGCCGGGTCGTCCGCC
>NZ_SMOA01000297.1 GCF_004353985.1 Paracraurococcus ruber
CCGGCCGCGGCGCCCCCCGGCAGGGTCGCCGCGGCCGTCGGCACCGGCAGGCCGCGGCATGGCCCACGACGGGCGCCTGCGGCGGGGCGGTCGCGCCACGCCCGGTCAGGCGGCCGTGGGGCGCGATACCGCTTCCCCCGGCAACCAGACGCGGAAGCGGGCACCGGCGCCCTCCTCGCTCTCGATCAGCAGCTGGCCGCGATGGCGGTTGACGATGTGCTTCACGATGGCGAGGCCGAGGCCGGTCCCGCCGGCGGCGCGCGACCGGCCCTTGTCCACCCGGTAGAAGCGCTCGGTCAGCCGCGGGATGTGCTCGCGCGGGATGCCCGGGCCGTCATCGGTCACCTGCAGCACCACGCCGGGCCGGCGGCCGGCGCCCTCGCCCGCGGCGACCAGCACCCCGACCTCGCCGCCCTCCCGCCCGTGCCGCACGGCGTTCTCGAGCAGGTTCCGCACCACCTGGCCGAGCTGCTCGGCATCCGCCGGCAGGGCCACCGCCTCCTCCTCCAGCCGCGGCACCACCGTCACGCGGCGGGCGCGCAGCAGGGGCTCCAGCGCCTCCAGCTCCGCCCGCACCACCGCGGCCAGCCTGGCCTTGCCGGTGGGCGGCTGGTGCTCGGTCAGCTCGATGCGGGACAGCCCCAGCAGGTCGTCGATCAGCCGGCGCATGCGCTCCGACTGCTCGGCCATGATGCCGAGGAAGCGGGTGCGCGCGGCCTTGTCGTCCTCGGCCGGGCCGCGCAGCGTCTCGATGAAGCCGATCAGGCTGGCCAGCGGCGTGCGCAGCTCGTGCGAGGCATTGGCGACGAAATCCTGCCGCATCCGCTCCAGCGCCCGCTCCCGCGTCCGGTCGCCGAGCACGATGACGATGCGGCCGCCATCGGCCAGCGCCGGCTCCATCGGGATGACCTGCGCCGCGATCTCCCGCGCCACGGGCACCGGCAGCACCAGGTCGCAGGTCTGCGCCCGGTGCTCCATCAGGGCCCGGTCGACCGCCGAGGCGAGCGCGGGATGCCGCAGCAGCGCCGCCACGTCCCCGCCGCGCGCCGCCGCGCCGTCGCCGCCGAAGATCGCCCGCGCCGCGGCATTGGCGCGCAGCGGCCGCCGGTCGGGCGAGAGGACGAGCAGCGGGTCGGGCAGGCTCTCGACGATCGCCTCGTCCGCCGCGCGCAGCCGGCCGACCAGCGCCCCCTGCTCCGCCAGGGTGCGGGCCAGGCGGGCGACCGCCTCGACGATCTCCTCCACCGCCGGCAGCAGCGGCGTGGCGGAGGGCGGGACGAGCCGCCCATCCTCGGCCGCGGCGCGCCGCAGCGCCTCGGCCAGCCTTGCCAGGTTGCCGATCCAGAGGGCGGCGACCAGCAGCGCCCCCAGCAGGCAGGCAAGCAGCGCCAGCAGCCCCGGCCCGGCCGCGAGTTCCCCCGCCGCCAGCAGCGCCAGCAGCACCGCCGCCGGCACGGCGCCGATCAGCCCGGCGGCGCCAAGCAGCCGGCCGGCCGGCAGCGGACCCATGGGTGCGTCAGGTCCCCGGACTGCCGGGCACCGGCGCCGGCTCGACCAGCCGCGGCTCGCCCGCCGGGGTCAGGGCGAAGATCGCCAGGCCGCGCTGCGCCAGCCCGTTCGGCTCCAGCCGGATCGGGCCATCCGCCCCCAGCATGGGCTGGCCGAGCGGCGGGTTCCCGCCCGGCTCCCGCACCGCCCGGGCGGCCAGCGCGGCGGCGTCGTAGGCGACGCCCGCGAGGCGCGGCGGCCTTTCGCCGAAGGCGGCCTGGTAGCGGCTGTCGAAGGCCGCCCGCGCTTCCGGATCCGGCCCGGGGAACAGGGCGCCGGCCAGCGCGGGTTCCTGCGCCAGCGTCGCGTCGCCGGCCCAGAGGGTGGTGCCCAGCAGGCGGGCCGGCCGCGGCAGGGCGGCGGCGAGGGCGGCGGCGGCCTGCCGCGCCCGGTCCCCGCCATGGCCGAGCAGGACGGCATCCACGCCCTCCGCCCCGGCGGTCTCGGCCAGGTCGCGCCCGGCCTGGGCCACATCGGCGATGCGCGGATGCAGCAGGATAACCGGCGGCGGCAGGGCGAGCGCCTGGGCACGGGCCCGCAGCCCGGCGGCCAGGCGACGGCCGAATTCCTCGTCCGGCGCCAGCAGCGCCAGCCGCCGCGCCCCCGATGCGGCGGCGGCGGCGGCCATCCGCTCCGCCTGCTCGGCTGGTGTCACCCCCATGACCCAGACGCCGTTGCCGCCCTGGCCGGCATCGCTGGTGAAGGCGAGGACGGGCGCGCCGGAGGCGCGCGCGGCCTGGGCGGCGGTGGCGGTCTCCCCCAGGGTCAGGGGGCCGGCGAAGGCGCGGGCGCCTTCCGCCAGGGCGGTCCGCGCCGCCTCTCCGGCGCCGGCGGCGGTGCTGGCGGTGTCGCGCGGCAGGAATTCCACCCCCGCGTCGCCCTGGTCGAACAGCGCCAGCTGCGCCGCGTTCAGCATGGCCTGGCCGAGCGGCCGGTTGCTGCCCGACAGCGGCAGCAGCAGGCCGACGCGGCTGCGCGGCGGCTCCGCCGGGATCGCCGCCGGGGCGGACTGCGGCAGGGCGATGACCGCCGGCTGCCGGGCTTGCGGGGCGCAGGCCGCCATGGGCAAGAGCATGAGGGCGGCCGCCAGCCGGCGGCGTGGCGCCGTCCCCGGGGACGCGCCCCGGGGTGGCCGGACTGGCGCGGAGCATGACGGACCTGGCAAGCGAACCTCCCGACCCCTTGGTCGACCCTGGGGCCGGCCCTGCGGCCGACCCCTCAGCTGAGCCCAGGGCGGACCCTGCGTCCGACCCTGCGACGGTGGCCGCCCTGCCGGGGCTGACGCTGGTGGCGACGCCCATCGGCAATCTCGGCGACCTGTCCCCGCGCGCCCTGGCCACGCTGCGCGGCGCCGATGCCGTGCTGTGCGAGGACACCAGGGTAACGGGCGCCCTGCTGGCGCGGCATGGCGTTTCGGTGACGATGATGCCTCTGCACGAGCACAACGAGGATGACCAGACCCCGAAGGTGCTCGCACGGCTTCGTGCCGGGCAAAGGCTGGCGCTGGTGAGCGATGCCGGGACGCCGCTGGTCTCCGACCCCGGCTACCGGCTGGTGCGGGCGGCGATCGCGGCGGGGCTGCCGCTGCACGCCGTGCCAGGGCCGAATGCGGCGGTGACGGCGCTGACCCTGTCCGGCCTGCCGCCGCACCCCTTCCTCTTCCACGGCTTCCTGCCGCCCCGGGCCGGGCCGCGCGCCGCCGAGATCGCCCGGCTGCGCGCCGCCGAGCGCGCCGGCCTGTCCGCCAGCACGGTGTTCTACGAGGCGCCGCACCGCCTGGCCGAGGCGCTGGCGGCGCTGGCCGAGGGCTTCGGCGGCGACCGGCCGGCGGCGGTGGCGCGCGAACTCACCAAGCGGTTCGAGGAAGTGCGGCGCGGCACCCTGGGCGAGCTGGCCGCCTGGTATGCCGGGGCGGAGGCGCGCGGCGAGATCGCCATCGTGGTCGGCCCGGCGCCGGAGGAGCGCGGCAGCGCCGAGGAGCTGGAGGCGCGGCTGCGCGACGCGCTGGCGGCCGGCCTGAGCGTGCGCGACGCCGCGGCGACGGTGGCCGGGGCGACCGGGCTGCCGCGCAAGCAGGTCTATGCCAGGGCGCTGGAGCTGGCGCGGGAATGACTCCCGGGGGGATGACCCCGGCGGAGGCGCTGGCCCGGCGCCGCGTGCTGTGGATGAACGCGCTGTTCGCCGCCGGGCTGGCCTTCGCGCTGCCCTGGTTCGCCGCCGGGCTGCTGGCGCATCGCTGGGACCCGGCGCGGGGGACGCTGTGGGCGACGCACCATGCCTATGGCGTGCGGACCTTCTGGTTCGGCGTCATCGGCCTGCTGGCGCCGGTCGCGGTGCCGGAGATCGGCGTCGGGCTGCTGGTCGTGGTCTGGCTGTGGTGCGCGGTGCGGCTGGGGCGGGCCTTCCTCGCCTGGGACCGGGCGGAGTGGATCATGGACCCGGGGCGGTTCGTGTAGCGCGCGGATGCGGCCCCGGGCGGCCGGGCCTTCCCGTCCTTCCGGCCGGACTGCCGCGGCCCGCATGCGGCGCCGACGGCTGCGCCGACATGGCCGCTCGGCCGCGGGGCGGCTTCGTGCCCCGCGAACCGCCTTAGAACATCGTGTTGGCATGGGCGGCCTCGGCGGGGACGCGCTGCAGCACGTCCCAATGCTCGACGATCCGCCCATCCTCCAGGCGGAAGATGTCCATGCCCGCCCAATCCGCGTCGCCGGGCCATTCCTGCCGGGTGTGCAGCATGACCAGGTCGCCCTCGGCCAACACCCGCAGGACATGCACGCGCTTGCCAGGATAGTCCCGCGCCATGCGTTCGAAATATGCGATGAACCCCGCCTTGCCGTCGGGCACGACGGGATTGTGCTGGATGTAGCGGTCGCCGACGAACCGCTCCACCGCCTCGGCCGGCCGGCACCGGTTGAACATCAGGTCGTAGAAGGCCAGCACCGTCTGCTTGTTGCGTTGTGTCTGGTCGCTCATCGCCAGGCTCTCCCCAAGGCATGCGTGCCGGCGCCGCGCCGCCGAGCCGGGCGTCCCGTCCCACGAAGCGGGTGGGCGCCGCGGGGTCGCCCATGCGTGCGCAGGATGGCGGCTGCGGCGGCCCGCCGCCACCGGCGGCCGGCCGGCCCGGCCCGGCGATCGGCCCCGGGTCCGGCATCCCGCCCGGAACCCGCACCGCCCCGTCGCGTCTGGTGCGGCGGCCCCCCGGGCCGCCGGCGATGCCATGCCGGCTGCGGGCCGCATCGCCCGCCCACCCATCCGGCAAGGAGGCCTCCCCATGGCCATTCGCAAGCTCGCGGTCGCCGACGCCCGGTTCGAGCGTTCGCCTGGACAGGACGGCGAGGTGTTCACCGCCAACCTCGTCGACCAGCGCCATGGCGGCCCGGTCACCATCGGCTTCGGCCGCTACGGGCCGGACCAGCGGCTCGAGGAGACCATGGCCGTCGACGATGTGATGATCGTGCTGGAAGGCATGCTGACGGTCTCGGCCGCGGCCGCCACGGTGACCGCCGGGCCGGGCGAGATCGTCTACATGCCGAAGGGCGAGCGGGTGACCATCCGCTCGCACGGCCAGGGCGCCATGACCGCCTATGTCACCTATCCGCACTGGCAGGAGGCGCGCCCCTGAGGCGCGTCCGCGGGACGCGTGCCTGAGGCGCGTCCCTTGGCCGCGCGCCGACGACCCCGAGGCCGGGTGCCTGGCAGGCGTCTCCGCCCCCATCCCCTGGGACAGGCGCGGGCCGGCGCCCGGATGGTCCGCGCAGACCGGCCGGCCGCGCCGGCGTGACGCGCCCCGGCCGGCGCCGCATCCCGTCCCGACCTTCCCCGGACGAACCACGACAGGAGCATCCCCGATGGCGCCACGCGACACCGTCTTCCCCGCCGGTCGACAGGACCTCTACACGCGGCATGCTTATTCCGCCGCAATACGGTCGGGTGACCTGCTCTTCGTCTCCGGCCAGGTCGGCAGCCGCGCCGACGGCTCGCCCGAGCCCGAATTCGAGGCCCAGGTCCGCCTGGCCTTCGCCAATCTCACGGCGACGCTGCAGGCGGGCGGCTGCGGGCTCGACGATATCGTCGACGTGACGACCTTCCACACCGATCCGGAACGCCAGTTCGGCACGGTGATGGCGGTGAAGGCCGAGGTCTTCCCCGCACCGCCCTATCCGAACTGGACCGCGGTCGGCGTCACCTGGCTCGCCGGCTTCGACTTCGAGATCAAGGTGATCGCCCGCATTCCCGGCTGAGCGACGCCGGGCCCCGGCCCGTCGCGGCGTCGCCGGCGCATCTCCCGGCGCGGCTATCCCTGGCGCAGCGCCAGCAGCCGCTCCGCCGCCTCGGACGGGTCCATGGCCAGTGCCTGCTCCGCGACCTCCCGCCCGAAGCCGGCGCGGGCCAGCGCCCCGAGCGCCTTCATGCGCGCCGCGCGCGCCGCCAGCGGATCGGCGGGCGGCGGCGCTGCGGCGAAGGGGCCGATGCGCTTGCGGCGGCATTGCGCCAGGGCGGAATCCAGCTCCGCCGCCGCTTCGGGCAGGGCGGCCGCCGCGGTTTCCGCCCCCACGCCCTTGGCCCCGAGATGCGCCGCGATGGCCCGGCGGCTCCGCCCGGACCGCGCCAGCCGCCGCGCCCGCGCCGCCGCGAAGGCGGCATCGTCCACC
>NZ_SMOA01000298.1 GCF_004353985.1 Paracraurococcus ruber
GCATCCTGGGGCATGGCCGGCGCCACCCGCGCCCGGGGGCTCGCCCCCGGGCGCGGGCAGTCGCGCTGGACTGGGGAATTTTCAGCCAGCACTTCCGGGGAGGATTGGGCCAGCAGCTACACCAGCAGGTTGCGGGGATCCGTCGAGCGTGGCCGCCCGCCGGGCTTGGCGGGTGGGATCAGAGGCTCGAGCAGCCGGAACTGCTCATCGGACATGGCTTGGCCGGAGCCGAAACTTCCAACCAAAGCGCGATCAGCCGGCGTCCACATGGCAGCATCCCAGTCGGAAACCGCCCGCAACGCCCTCCAAGGCGTTAGGATCAGGCCGTCAGGCCGGCGCCATCACCCCTTCAAAAACGGGGTCTGAGGCACGCCAACGGCAACTACCCGCCATCGCGGGCCGCTTCAAACGGCAGCGCCTGATCATTCAGCGACAGGCTCTCCTAAGTCCGATTTGCCGAATCAAAAATGCTGAGCTCCGTCACCGTGGGGTGAAGTCAGGGCCGCAAACACTTTCCATCCGGAACCTAAGCACTACGAAGCTCCATCCGCCGTGTGTTGGTACTACCGTAACAAAGAAATTTGTGCCTCCGCATAGGCAGATGCAACGCCCCGCCATCGCAATTCGGCAAGTTCCTGTATTTCTTGAACGCGCTCCAATAATAGATCCGATGCTAGTTTATTATTATTAATATAAATTGCTGCTTGGGCTTTTTCAAGTACGATTGATGTTTTATTTATTTGATCGGATTCTTTTAAGATTTTATATACTACATCGAAAGCATTAGAAAATTGAGATACAGAACGACGAACGCCACCAGTTTTCACGTCAGAAAGGTTAAGATATTCTTTAACTGCTTCATAGAAAGACCTGACTTCAGGTGCAATATTACGGGTTTCGTTGGCTGCCCAACGCTTTGCAAGTTCGTGTAGTTGTAAGCGCTGCGCCCTAAGTTGTGCGGAAGCTTCTTGAACGAACCTAGCGGTAGAACCCGTGTCGCGAGTCTCGTCCAACTTGCGAGAAATAGCAACTAGCTGTGCTTGGTAATCGGCTTGTATAAGCTCAAGCTTTTTGAAGCATGGCTCGATGTGGTCAACGAAGAGACGTCTGTCCGCGGCAACATAGAGTTGGATTCCCTTAAACAAGAATTCGATTGCTTTGAAGGCATCTCCGACGCTAACGCCAATCATATGTGCCCCCTAACCAACTGCGTCGCGCTCGCACCAGCCGTCGTGCCGCCCAGTAGCGGGAGCCGCTCGTTCGCGTCCGGTCGCCGATTCCTTTTTCAACATCACTCTGACTAATGTTGTTCATCAAATTTCTCAAATCAGCGTTGGAAGCGGTCTCCTTTTACGAAGCCGTCAGTTGGACGCCCGCCCGTCGCGCATTGATTGGAAGTTCGGCTTCTGCGAAGTGCTAATGTATAAGCGACTGCCCGTACCTGATTTTGCAAACGGGCAGTAAGCACTTTTTCGACACGTTCTTTGAACTGCTGAGGTGTCATCAAGCCAAAGCGTCTGATCGGTCGGCCAGCCACTCCCGCAGCTTGGACCAGCGCTGCCGGCCCGCGACGCCGCGCACCGCGATGGCGACCGCCCTCGGCTGGCCCACCAGCACCACCAGCCGCTTGCCGCGGGTGACGCCGGTGTAGAGCAGGTTCCGCTGCAGCATGGCGTAGTGCTGCGTCAGCACCGGGATCACCACCGCCGGGTACTCGCTGCCCTGGCTCTTGTGGATCGTCACGGCATAGGCCGGCGCCAGCGCGTCCAGCTCGCCGAGGCCGTAGGTGACGGTCCGCCCGTCGAAGCCGACCGCCACTTCGCCGGCCTCGAGGTCGACCGCCTCGACCAGGCCGAGGTCGCCGTTGAACACCTCGCGCTCGTAGTCGTTGTCGAGCTGCATCACCTTGTCGCCCGGTGCGAAGCTCCAGCCGAAGCGCTCCACCTTCGCCTCGCCGGCCGGGTTCAGCGCCGCCTGCAGCGCGATGTTGAGCGAGCGGGCGCCGACGCCGCCGCGCTGCATCGGGCACAGCACCTGGACGTCGCGGATCGGGTCGAGGCCGTAGCGGCGGGGGATGCGGGTCCCCACCAGCTCGACGATGCGGGCGAGGGCGGTCTCGGGATCCTCGGCCGGGACGAAGTGGAAGTCGCTCTCCGGCGCCGCCCGCTCCAGCTCCGGCATCAGCCCGCGGTTGATCCGGTGGGCGTTGACCACGATCCGGCTCGCGGCCGCCTGGCGGAACACCTCGGTCAGCCGCACGACCGGCAGCGCGCCGGAGCCGATAAGGTCGGCCAGCACCTGCCCCGGACCGACTGAGGGCAGCTGGTCGACATCGCCCACCACCAGCAGGGCCGCCCTGTCCGGCACCGCTCGCAGCAGGGCGTTGGCGAGAGGGACATCCACCATCGAAGCCTCGTCCACCACCACCAGGTCGCAGTCGAGCGGGGTGTCGGCGTCCCGCCGGAAGCCGCCCTTGGCCGGGTCGGCCTCCAGCAGCCGGTGCAGGGTCCTGGCCTCCAGGCCGGTGGCCTCGGTCAGCCGCTTGGCGGCCCGGCCGGTGGGGGCGGCCAGCAGCATGCGCACGCCCTTGGCGGCGAGGATGCGCAGGATGGCCCGCACGATGGTGGTCTTGCCCACCCCGGGGCCGCCGGTGATCACCAGCACCTTGGCCGCCAACGCCATGCGCACCGCCTCGGCCTGGCTCGGCGCCAGCTCGAGACCAATCCGGGCGGCAACCCAGGGCATGGCCCGCTCCGCATCGATCGCGCCCCAGGACGGCGCGCCCCGGCGCAAGGCCAGCAGCCGGTCGGCGATGGCCCGCTCGGCCCGGTACAGCCCGGCGAGGAAAACGCAATCGGCCTCGCCGACCGTATCCGCGACCACGCTGCCCTCGGCCAGCTCGAACGCCAGCGCCATGCCGATCAGCTCGGCCGGCACCTCCAGCAGCTTGCCGGCAAGCGTGACCAGCTCCGCCCGGGGCAGGCCGCAATGCCCCTCGTTGGTGGCCTCGGACAGCGCATAGGAGATCCCGGCGCGGACCCGGATCAGGGCATCCCGGGCGATGCCGAGCCGCTCGGCGATGGCGTCGGCGGTCCGGAAGCCGATGCCGCGGATGTCGCGGGCCAGCCGGTAGGGGTTGTCGGTCATCACGCGGATGGCCTCGGCCCCGTAGGTCCGGAAGATCCTGACCGCGCGCGAGGTGCCGACCCCGTGCTGGTGCAGGAAGACCATGATCTCGCGGACCATCTTCTGCTCGGCCCAGGCGGCGACGATGCGCCCGGCCCGCACCGGGCCGATGCCGGGCACCTCGCGCAGCCGCTCCGGGCTGGCCTCGATGACCTCGAACACCGCCTCGCCGAAGGCGCCGACCAGCTTGCCGGCATAGGCTGGGCCGATGCCGCGGATCATGCCGGAGGCCAGGTACCTGCGCATGCCCTCGGCGGTGGTCGGGGCCGAGGTGCGCAGGAACCTGGCACGGAACTGCTGGCCGTGCTCGCGGTCGTTCACCCACTCGCCGCCGGCGTTGACCCATTCGCCGGCCGAGATCGCCGCGGCGTGGCCGACCACGGTGACCAGGTCGCGCCGGCCGCGCGCCTTCACGCGCAGCACGCAGAAGCCGTTCTCGGCGTTGTGGAAGGTGACGCGCTCGACCAGCCCGGCCAGTACCTCCAGGGCTGCGGCGGCGGCCGGCGCAGGCAGGGCGGGGCTGACGGGCATGCCTTGATCGTCGGGGCGGGCAGTGGTCTCCCGCAAGACGGGCTGCAGCGCGCGCCGATAGCCGCTTCCGAACCGCAACAGGCGCTACGTGTGGGGCCGCGATTTCCGGCGCGGTGCTCCGGCGACATCGGCGCCCCGGAGTGCGTTCGGCAGCCACGGGTGGCGGAATGCCTTCCGCCCCTGTTGTCGCCCGCCCCTCTCGGCGGAACTGCGGGCCCACCGCTCTCGGCTGCAGCCTGCCGGCGATGCCCCGGCGATTACTGCCGCACGAAAACTGACCCAGTTAATGCTCGCAGGAAGTGAGACTAGCTCATCATCCCGGGCTACGAGGCCGTCCCGGCGAGTAAGGTGTCTCTTGTTCTAGAGCTACCACCAATCCTCTCATCCTCTTCCATGGCCGAAGGGACAAGAGACACATTGGCGGTTCTGTCGAGGCCCTATCAGAGGAGGATAGCCCGTCAGCTGCTCGTCAACGAGTGCTTGGGAAGGAAGGCCGCTCCAAGAGCTAGGCCGAGCTTTGACCCACCAGATGAATGTGCCACGCGGTCTATAACCGGGAGATGAAAGAGCGCTTCGTGCGTGAGATGGCGGCAGGACCTGCGGCCCGGCTTGCCCAGCCGGCTGCCGACAAGGCGATGGCAACGGCCGAGTAGGCATCGCGGTCGGGGAACTAACCGCGGAAATCCGTCGGGCGCGCCTGCAGGTCTCCGGGCACTGCATGCCACCACCCTCTCAGGACTCCCAGAAAGCCCGTGGAGGCCGTCATCGGCACGCTCCGCCACTCCCTAGCCTGAACCCTGCCAGGAGGCCTCCAGCGGAATCCTGGTGCGAGCTGGAGGCACTCTGGCCCGGGCGCTGAGCACCGTCCTCACAGTTGGATCCCTGCATGTGCCAGCGTGTCGTAAGCGCTGGCGTGGCGCCCGGGTGCTAACGGTGGCGTAGCGGCGCGGGATCTCGCCGCGCTTGGTGTGTCGCTGCCGCCCCGCCGGCAGCGGGTCGTCCGGCACGGACGTCGAGGTCACGGACGCCGCACTTCGTGCCCCTGCTGATCGAGAACAGCGGTGCAATCACCGGCTCGACTTGCTCGACAGCACCACCCAGCCCGACGACCGAGACCGATCGTGTCGAGGTGGTGCTCCGGAACGGCCGCCTGCTGCGGTTCGGGAGTATGATCGACCCCGATCGCATCGCGCGACCTCGATTTGCTTCTCGTTTATCGGCGCGGTCATCGGCAGCCCATCGGTGGCGGCGACCATGGCGGCGCATTTAGCCATGTGGCCCACGATGAAGTTCATGGCCGCGGCGGCGAGCGCCTTCGAAATGTGGAGCTGCTCCAGGGCGTCGAGGACATGGAACGTCAACCTGCGGCCGCGGGCGTCAGTCAGGACGGCGGTCTCGGACATCGGTCAGCCTCTCGGTCTAGGCGCCTCTAAACACGCCAAAAATCCTTCATGCAACGGAGCTGAATACAGCGTTCCTTTGCTTAAGTAACAGGGCGTTCCCTTGCTTGAAATTTCCCACCAAGCGCTATGGAATACTGAAAAACCTCGGATTTATTTCTTGCATTCTCGCTGCCGATCTCCATCTTGTCCGCATTCCTGGACCGTTCCAGTGGGGGACTGCCGGGCTTGGTCAGCGAAGGAGGGAGTGGATGGCTGCGACGCAGATTCAACGTCCGGCATGGGAGGGCCCCGTTTTCATCGGCGCCCTCATGCCGGCGATGCTCGCCATGCTGGCGCTCGCCGACATGGCCGCAATCGCCGTGTGGCAGCACGGCTGGGGCCCCACGGCGGCGCTGCTGGCGGCACCGATCCTCGTGGAGCTCGTCGCGTATTTGCAGGCTCGGGCGGCATCGCCATGGGAACGCAGGCTGCTGGTGGCCGCGCGGGGGTGCGCGCACGCGCTGGAGATCATCAGCCTCGGGCACGGTATCGCCGGGCTGTTCAGCGAGATCGGGCGCCGCGCCGTGCGCTGGCGATTCCGGAAGTGATGTGCCGGGATGTCGTCTGCTGTCGGCGCATCCAAGTCGGCCGCGACGGCCGGACGCACGGTGGGGTGGTCCTGCCATGTCTAGGCGTTCGACGCCGCCTCGGCCCAGATAGCGGCCCTATCCGTCGCGGGCGTCTCCGTGCCGGGCATGGCCATATCTTCTATGTCGCCGGACGCCGCCGTGGGGTACGGCTCAGCCTCGGCCGTCGGGTGGGCCTCGACGGTGGCGTCCGGCCGGCCCGTCGCCTCCACCACGTCGAAGCCGAGCCGCCGGTCGGTTCTGGCGCCGCCCTGCAGCACCTTGTAGTAGGCGATCAGGGCGCCGAGCAGGACGTAGGTCTCCCGGCTGGTGTCAACGGTCCGCGGAAACTCCCCAGAAGTGGGCCGGCAAAATTCCCCACTGGCTGGGCATCGGTGATCAGCCGGCGCGTTGATCGGCGACTTCCTGGATTTTTGGTGGCCGGCCGCGAC
>NZ_SMOA01000299.1 GCF_004353985.1 Paracraurococcus ruber
TGAACCAGCATTTTTGGCCGAGCGGGTGGCGGTGCTGCTGGAGGGTCGAGAGGCAGAGGACTGGCGTCGGGCCGGCATCGGCGTGGGGAAGAACTCTGATCGTCGCTAAACTCTTGTATCACGTGCAGGGTGAGTGGCGCGTCGCCACGGCGAAGGACAATCGGCATAGAGCGCCGGTCATGATTTTCACAGGTAGTGATAGAACGCAGTGCGGGTTTGATCTCTTGAAGCAAGCGATCGAATAACTCGTGTGACTGCTGTACCAGAGCAAGTAGCAAGTAAGGCCGTATTATCAGAGGTGAAAAGCGCTTGCCCGATTTCACGCCATGTCCGCCAGGTGCTGCCGCCGGCCACGCTCGCCAGCTATGCAGCGGACTGGACGCGTGCGTCAGCGGGGAAGCCAAGCCTTTTGGCTTTTCAGGTCCCGAAGGTAAAGCGGCTTCCGGTGGTGCATAACACCAGCGCCTGCGGCATTTCGCGCTTTGCCGCTTCGAGAAAATTCGATCCGCTGCAATGCATGGGGAAGATGTGCTGGATATCGAGCGTCTTCAGCTCTGTCACTACCTTGTTCAGGTAGTCTTCCGACGCTACCGCCAAATGGAAGCCGCCGACCAGGGCGTAGACCGTGTCCACGCCGCTCACCTGCTTCGCCCGGCGTACCGTGTTGATGATTCCGGCATGGCCGCAGGAGGTGATGACCACCAAGCCGCGGTCTTTTACGTGGAAGCAGGTGCCGTGCTCGTGCAGGTGCTGGTCCGGCACCGGCTGGCCGGCCAGCTCCGCCGGGGTAAAGTGATGGCTGGCGTACTTTGCCACATCGCAGCCGGCCCCGTCGCGCTGGCCAAATTCTACGAAGCTACCGGGCAGCACGCGCTCAAGGCTGGTCCGCGGCACGATGCCGGTGGTGAATCCCATGCCCTCGATCACCAGTGGCTCCTCTGACAGGACCGGCCGTACCCGGTGCGCCTCCAGCATGCGACGATCCAGCATCCCGAAGCTGGCGAAGGCGCCGTTGGGCGCACGCGAATGGCGGTAGCAGAAGGCGTCCTCACCACCGACGTACAGCCGCAGGTCGTCGCGCATTGCGGCACGGTGCTTCGCAAGGAAGCCCTCCATGCCACCGATGTGGTCGTAATGACCATGGCTGCTGATGAGGACATCGATCGCCGAGACGTCCACCTGCAGTAGGTCAAGGTTGTTGTTCAGCACGTCCGGCGTCCAGCCAAAATCCAGCAGGTAGCGCCGAATCTCGCCGCCCTTGTGTGCAGTGAGATGGAGGGACAGACCCCATTCGCTCCGCAGTGATCGGTTCAGCTGCGCGCCGTAAAAGCCGCGGGTGCGCTCCACCTTGATCCCGGGTACCTGGGCGCCGGAGATGAAGATGTCATGCGCACCGTCGGTCACCACCTGGACGGACAGGCTGTCCACCACAGGGACCTCAATGCGTGGCGCTGGCGCGGCTTGGCCCTGGGCTCGGACCAAACGCGTGCAGGCGAGCATTGGAGCAGCAAGGGCGGAGGCGCCGAGCAAACGGCGACGGCCGAAGGTCTGATGCATTGCAGTTCCCTCCCGTACCGACTATGGCACCGCGCCGGCAACGACCCGGATCACGGCTATGTGCCCTGAGTGTCCTCTCATTCCGTGCCGAGCCAGTTGTTGACCGCAAGGTCGCTCAACAGGAGACTTACCTCGTTCGTCAGCGACGAGTGTCAGGGCGATGCCCTAGCCCAGCGTGATCCCAGCCTCGCGCACGACACGCGCCCATTTCTCGCGGTCACGGGTCAGCAATGCGCCGAATGCGGCAGCACCGGCTGGCTGCGATACCACGCCTTGCGCAGCAAACCTCGCCGGCAGGTCGGTGTCCGCCATGACCGCCATCACCGCCGTCTCCAGCATCGCCACCACGTAACTGGGTATGCCCGCCGGTGCGGCGATGCCGATGAAGCCGGACGCCTCGAGCCCCTCAAGCCCAGGCGTCTCCGCGATGGTCGGCAGGTTCGGGTGGGTGGGCAGACGTTCGGCGTGGAGCGTTGCGAGCGCGCGCAGCCGTCCGGCTTCGATGCTGGCGCCGAAGCTCACCAGCGTGTCGATGCCGATCTGTAGACGTCCACCGAGCAGTTCACGGTTGATTTCCGCGCCGCCTCGGAAAGGAATGTGCGTGATATCGAGCCCACCGCTGCGCAGCTTCATCAGCTCAAGGGCGAGATGTTGCAGCGAAGCGATGCCGGGCGTACCGGCGTTCAACTGCCCGGGCCGCGAGCGTGCCAGAGCTACAAGCTCCGCCACCGAGCTCACCGGCAAGTCGGACGGGACGACGACGACATAGGGAACGGTGGCGACCTGCGCCACCGGTAGCAGGTCGCGCGCCGGGTCAAAGGGAAGGTTGCGCTGCACCGCGACGTTGAAGGTGAGGTTCGTATGCGTCAGCCGATCCCCGCGGACGCTGCGTTGGACTTGAAGTTCCAGGGCAGGAGTTCGTCGAGGCGGTCGATGGTGTGGCCGCGGGCGAGGCGATCGATGACGGCAGTGATGTAGGCTTCCGGGTCGAGCCCGTTCAGCTTGGCGGTTTCGGCGACGGTGTAGATGATCGCAGCGCGCCTGCCGCCCTCGTCGGAGCCCAGGAACAGGAAGTTCTTTCGTGTCAGGGCAATGCCCCTCAGCAGCCGCTCGGAGAGGTTATTGTCGATCGAGAGCCTGCCGTCCTCGAGGTAACGCGCGAGGGCATCCCAGCGGTTGAGGGCATACTGCATGGCCTTGCCGAGGATTGACTTGCCGGACAGGCGGCGCCGTTGCTCCAGCATCCAGTCGTGCAGGTCGACGAGCAGCGGCTTGCTGCGGGCCTGCCGCACTGCGTGGCGCGCTTCGGCAGACATGCCGTTGATCTCGGCTTCGATGGCGTAGAGGACGGCGATGCGTCGCAATGCCTCCTCGGCGATCGGCGACTTCGTCGCCTCGAACACCTCGAACAGTTTGCGCCGGACATGCGCCATGCAGGCGACATGGGTGATCTGCGGCGGGCGATTGCCGCGCGGCTGGGTCAGGGCGTCGTAGCCCGCGTAGCCATCGGCATGCAGCCATCCCTCGAACCCTTCGAGGTGCCCGCGTGGTCGCTCGCCCTTGCGGTCGGGCGAATACTGGTAGAACGCCGCGGGCGCACCGGCGCCCTTCCAGGGCCTGGGATCGAAGGCATAGACCCAGAACCGGCCCTCGCGTGTTCGGCCGCGGCCAGGCGCCAGCACGGCGATCGGCGTGTCGTCGGTCCAGATGATGCCGTGGGACAGCGCATAGGCGCCGATCGCCTCGGCCAGACGGCTCAGCCACCAGGCACCGCGGCCGACCCAGTCGGCGAGCGTCTGGCGCTCGATTTCCACCCCCTCGCGCGCGAGGATCGCGGAGAGGCGGTAGAGCGGCAGGCCGTCGAGGTATTTCGACACCAGGACATGCGCGACGAGGCCGGGTCCCGGCC
This sequence comes from Paracraurococcus ruber, assembly GCF_004353985.1. Lineage (GTDB taxonomy): Bacteria > Pseudomonadota > Alphaproteobacteria > Acetobacterales > Acetobacteraceae > Paracraurococcus > Paracraurococcus ruber. The sequence goes on from NZ_SMOA01000299.1 coordinate 3,467, forward strand.
GCCCCTTCTCGACCGGCAGGCCCGGCGCGGGCGCCTGCAGCACGGCCTCGCAGGCCCGGCAGGCATAGCGCGGCCGGACATGGCGGATGACCTTCAGCCTGGCCGGGATCTTCTCCAGGACTTCGGTGACATCCTCGCCGAGCTTCGTCAGACGCTTCGGATCGGTGCAGCCGCAGCGGCACGCGAACAGCGGCTCGTGCAGGATGGTTTCGCGCGGCAGGTGCTCCGGCAGTGGCCGGCGCACTGCGGGGCGGCGCGGCGTGCCGGGCTGGCCCTTTGCTTTGGTTTTGGCTGCCGCCGCGGCGGCAGCCTGCGCCTGGTCCTCCTCGAGATCGCCGATCAGCATCTCGAGCTGGCCGATTTCGGTGGCGAGCTTCTCGGAGGACTTGCCGTAGCGATCCCGCCGCAGGGCGGCGAGCTGGACCTTCAGCTTCTCGATCTCGAAGCCTGCATTGCGCAGTTCGGCATCGCGCTCGGCCAACAGCGCGTCGCGCTCTGCGAGCTGTGCCCGCAACGCGGCGATCTCGGCATCAGGCGTGTCGAACGACGCGGCATCCACGCCACGATTCTACGCGACGTGATCACCGCGGCAATTCCCGATCGGCTACACCGTCGCTGCCGGGCGTGCCGTCCAGGCGGGCATGCGCCAGTCGATGCCCTCGACCAGCATCGAGAGCTGCGCCGCCGTCAGCGTCACCACGCCACTCTGCGCCTGCGGCCACACGAACCGGCCTTTCTCCAGGCGCTTCGCCACCAGGATCAGGCCCTGACCGTCCCAGACCAGAATCTTCAGCAGGTCGCCACAACGACCTCCATTCGGCATATCGAAATGCAGCGGTGCGGATCGAGTATCCGTGGCATCCGCTGCATGGGCGTCAGCTGCCCATCGTTCAGCGGTTCACGAAGGATGGGCTCGATCTGTACTGGCTGGAGGAGCAGCCGGGGCGGAGCCGCGTCCTGCCGACCTGGATGTGCGATGCGGCGGCCTGCATCGGGATGGCCGAACTCGGCCCGCCCCACGTGGCGGTCGAAGCCCTGGGGAGCCTGGCTGCGCTCCTCAAGGTGACGGCGGACGGACAGCGCAGCCTCGCATCGTCGCGGCCCCTTCCCGTGGAGGAGGCCATCGATGCCGAGTCGCCCGCCGCCAAGAACTCAGTTGTTGCTCGATCTCGATCCAAAGCTGCGGCCCCCGCCCGTGCCGGTTCCGGCAGAGGCGGTGCCGGCCCTGGCCGACTTTCTGCTGGCAGCCCTGGGTCGGCCCCTGGGGACGCAAGGAGGCGGCGATGAGCAGCAAGGTTACCGCTGACCACCTCGCTCGCAGTGCCGTCGTCTACGTCCGCCAATCGACCATGGCGCAGGTGTTGGGCAACACGGAGAGCAAGCGCAGGCAGTATGCGTTGGCTGACCAGGCGCGTGTCGTCGGCTTTGCCTCTGTCAACATCATCGATGAAGATCTCGGCCGCTCGGGATCGGGTGCGGCTGAGCGCCCGGGGTTCCAGCGGCTCGTGACGGCGGTCTGCGCAGGGGAGGTCGGCGCGGTGTTCTGCATCGAGGCCTCGCGCCTCGCCCGCAACGGGCGGGATTGGCACCACCTGGTAGATCTCTGTGCCCTTGCCGCGACGCTGATGATCGACCCTGACGGGGTTTACGATCCTCGTCTCGTCAACGATCGGCTCCTCCTGGGGCTGAAAGGCACGATGAGCGAGTATGAGCTCAGCCTGCTGCGGCAGCGTGGCATTGAGGCACGCGACGGTAAGGCCCGACGCGGTGCGCTGCAGTTCACCCTGCCACCGGGCTACTGCTGGAGCGAGGATGGGCGCATCGAGCTCGACCCGGACGAGCGGGTCGCCGGCGCCATCCGGATGGTGTTTGCTAAGTACCGGGAGCTCGGCAGCGCGCGGCAGTTGTTCCTCTGGGCCCGCAGTGCTGGCATCACGCTCCCTGTGGTGCAGCGCAACGTCGCGGTCTGCCGGATCACTTGGCGGGCGCCGGCGTACCACACGGTCGTGCAGATCCTGCACAATCCGATCTACGCCGGCGCCTATGCCTTCGCGCGGCGCGGCAACCGCATCCGCGTCGAAAACGGTCGTGCCCGCAAGACCAGCGGCCACGATCGCCCGATGGCGGAATGGGGCGCCCTGATCCGCGATAACCATGAAGGCTACATCAGCTGGGCTGAGTTCGAGGAGAACCAGCGCATGTTCGGCGAGAACGCCCACATGCAGAAGCGTGCCTCACGCAAGGCCGCTCGCGGCGGGCGGGCGCTGCTGACCGGTCTCGTTCGTTGTGGCCGTTGCGGTCGGATGATGCGGGTATTCTACGGGGTTCAATCCGGCCACGCGCATCGCTACCAGTGCCGTGGCGATGATGCACATGTCGGGGCTGGCCTCTGCATCGGGATCGGTGGTGTCCGGGTCGACCAGGCGGTCACGGCTCTCATGCTCGAAGCGGTGTCAGGACATGCCGTCGAGGCCGCGTTGCTAGCGGCGGAGAAGGCATCGGCCACGGACGATGTGCTGGCCAAGGCGCTCGAGCGCGACATGGAGGCGGCGCGCTACGAAGCCTCGCTCGCCGCCCGCAGGTACGAGCTCGTGGATCCGGCCAAGCGGCATGTCGCGCGGGAGTTGGAGGCGCGGTGGAATACGGCGCTGGAGAAGGTGAGCGCGCTCGAACGGCGGATCGCCGCCGCACGTGCCGCGGCAGCATCAC
>NZ_SMOA01000029.1 GCF_004353985.1 Paracraurococcus ruber
TGCCGCCCGGCCGCCGCGGCGCCCAGCAGCCCGCCCGCCACCGCCCCCACCGCCGCGCCGGTGCCGGCATTCGGCCCGATCGGCGCCACCGGGGCATAGGCGGGTTCCTGCACCACGACGCAGGCGGGGAGGAGCAGCAGCAGGGCCAGCAGGGGCAGCCGGGGGGCGCGGGTCATGCCGCCATAACGCGCCGCGGGCGCGACGATCCCGCGGCGGGATGATGGCGCCGCCGGGGCGGCCTCGACAGCCGCCGCGCGCCGCGGGACCATCGGGCATGACGACCACCCCCCGGCCGAAGGCGCGACTGGCAGACATCCTCCGTGTCTTCACCGCCATGGGCATGGCGAGCTTCGGTGGCGGCCTGCCCGGCTGGATGCACCGGGAGGTGGTGCTGAAGCGCGGCTGGATGAGCGAGGAGAGCTTTCTCGCCGGCATCGCCCTGGGCCAGGTGCTGCCGGGGCCGAACAGCGTCAACCTCGCGCTCTATATCGGCCAGCAGCTGCGCGGCTGGCCGGGCGCCGCCTGCGCCTTCCTCGGCATCCTCGGCCCGCCCTTCCTGTTCATCCTCGGCCTCGCGCTGCTCTATGGCTGGATGGGCGGCGCGGCGGGGCTGGGCGTGGTGCTGGCCGGCGTCGCCGCGGCGGGGCTGGCGAACTCGCTGACCGTCGGGCTGCGCACGGCGCGGCGGATGCGGGGCTGGTGGCCCTGGGCGGTGGCGGTGCTGACCTTCCTGGCCATCGGCGTGCTGCGCCTGCCGATGATCCCCGTGGTGCTGGTGCTGGTGCCGGCCAGCATCGCCCTGGCCTGGCGGGCCGGCCGCCATGCCTGAGCGGCTGCTGGCCCTGGTGCTGGTCTTCGCGCCCCTGTCGCTGGTCTCGCTCGGCGGCGGCCCGTCCATCTTCGCCGAGATGCAGCGCCAGGCGGTGGAGGTGCATGGCTGGATGACGGATGCGCAGTTCGTCGACCTGTTTGCCATCTCGCGCGCCGCGCCGGGGCCGGGCTCGCTGATCGCCGCGCTGGTCGGCTGGCAGGCGGCGGGCTTCGCCGGGGCGCTGGCGGCGGCGCTGGCGCTCTACCTGCCGAGCACCTGCCTGCTGCTGGCGGTCGGCCATTGGTGGCGTCGCAAGGGCGACAGTCCGGCGCGCAAGGTGATCGAGCGCGGGCTGGCGCCGATCGCCGTCGGGCTGATCTTCGCCGGCGTGCTGACGCTGCTGCGGGCGGATGGCGCCGGTTGGCTGGAATTGCTGGTGCTGGGCGCCTGCACCGCGGCGCTGCTGCGCGGCGCCAGCCCCTATCTCGTGCTGCTGCTGGTGGCGCTGCTCTATGCCGGGCTGCAGCAGGCAGGCGTGATCGGCGGGACTGGTTGACGCAAGCGGCAGGCGGCCTAAGACTGCGCCCCCGACGCCACACCCGAAATCAAGAACTTATCCGGAGGGGACCGCATGGCCAGCGAGCCGCAATTCGTCGAGCACGCCCGCGATGGCGACGTGCATGTGCTGCGCATCGCCAACCCCCCGGTGAACACGCTGCGGACCGAGGTGCGGGCCGGGCTGCTGGACGGCATCAAGGCCGCGACGAAGGAAGGCGCGCGGGCCATCGTCATCATCGGCAGCGGCCGCAACTACTCCGCCGGCGCCGAGATGACGGAGTTCGGCAAGCCGCGGAAGCCGCCCTCCCTGCCGGAGGTCTTCGACGCCATCGAGCAGTCGAAGGTGCCGGTCGTCGCCGCCATCCATGGCAATGCGCTGGGCGGCGGGCTGGAACTGGCGCTGGCCTGCCATGCCCGCGTCGCCGCCCCCGGCGCGCAGGTGGGCCTGCCGGAGGTGAAGCGCGGCTTCGTGCCGGGTGCCGGCGGCACCCAGCGCCTGCCGCGGCTGATCGGGCTGGAGGCGCTGCGCATCATCGTCTCCGGCGATCCCGTGACGGCGGAGGAGGCGCAGAGGCTGGGCTTCGTCGATGCCGTGCTGCCCAACGCGACCGGCTCCGACCTCGAGCATGCGGCGATCGCCTGGGCGCGGGAGAATGCCGGACGGCAATTCGTGTTGGCGAAGAACCGCACCGACCGGATCGCCGGCTATGACGCGGCGAAATTCGACGAGGCGGCGAAGAAGCTGACCGCCCGCAGCCGCGGCCAGGAAAGCCCGCAGGGCTGCGTCGCCGCGGTGCGCGCCGCCTTCACCCAGCCCTTCGAGGACGGGCTGAACGTGGAGCGCGAGCAGTTCACCCGCCTGGTGCAGGGCGAGCAGAGCCATGCGCTGCGCCACATCTTCTTCGGCGAGCGCGAGGCGCAGCGCATCCCCGACCTGCCGGCGGATGCGAAGCCGGCCACGGTGAACCGGCTGGTGGTGATCGGCGGCGGCACCATGGGCGGCGGCATCGCCATGTCGGCGGCCAACCATGGCCTGCCGGTGACGATCGTGGAGACGAGCCGGGAGGCGCTGGAGAAGGGCCTCGCGCGCTGCGAGGCGAACTGGCAGCGCACCGTCAGCAGCGGCCGCCTGTCCCAGGCGGAGTACGAGAAGCGCCGCGCCCTGCTGTCCGGCACCACCGAGTTCGAGAAGGCGGTGGGCGTGGCCGACCTGGTGATCGAGGCGGTGTTCGAGAACATGCAGGTGAAGAAGGAGGTCTTCGCGCGGCTGGACAAGGCGGCGCGGCCGGGCGTCGTGCTCGCCTCCAACACCTCGACGCTGTCGATCGACGAGATCGCCAGCGCGACGCAGCGGCCCGAGCTCGTGGTGGGCATGCATTTCTTCAGCCCGGCGAACGTCATGCGCCTGCTGGAGAATGTGAAGGGGTCGAAGTCCAACCCCACCGCCATCGCCACGGCGACCGAGGTCGGCAAGCGTATCGGCAAGCTGCCCATCCTGGTCGGCAATTGCGACGGCTTCGTCGGCAACCGGATGACCGGCAAGCGCGGCCCGCAGATCGAGAAGCTGCTGCTGGAAGGCTGCCTGCCGCAGGACATCGACCGGGTGATGGAAGCCTATGGCATGGCCATGGGCCCGCTGGCGACCGGCGACCTCGCCGGCCTCGACATCGGCGCCGCGGTCCGCAAGGCGCGCGGCACGGTCGCGCCGGTGGCCGATGCCGTGGTGGCGGCCGGGCGGCTCGGCCAGAAGACGTCGAAGGGCTATTACGACTACGACGAGAACCGCAAGCGCATCCCGTCGAAGGAGGTGGAGGCGCTCATCCTCGACCTCGCGGAGAAGATGCAGGTGCGGCGGCGGAAGATCGACGACCAGGAGATCCTGGAGCGGGTGCTGCTGCCCATGGTGAACGAGGGCGCCCGGATCCTGGAGGAGGGGATCGCCTACCGGCCCATCGACATCGACGTCATCTTCGTCAACGGCTTCGGCTGGCCGGCCTTCCGCGGCGGGCCGATGTTCTTCGCCGACCGGCTGGGCCTGAAGGCGGTGCGCGACAAGCTGGCGCACTACGCCGAGGCGACGGGCGACCGGAACCTGCAGCCGGCGGCGCTGATCGAGCAGCTGGCGAAGGATGGCGGCAGCTTCGCCACGCTGAAGGGGCCGGCCAAGATCTGATGGCGCCGGCGCGGCCCTTCGCCTGGGAGTCCGCCTATCCGCCTGGCCTCCGCTGGGACGGGCCGCTCGCGACCGGGACGCTGGGCGCGCTGCTGGAACGGAGCGCGGCGACCTTCGGGCCGCGCATCGCCCTCCGCTACCGCGACACCGCCATTGCCTATCCCGACCTGCTGGCCATGGCGCGCCGCGTCGCCGGCGCGCTGCTGGCCCTGCCGGCGGCGAAGGACGGCGTGGCGCTGCTGCTGGGCAACACCGCCTTCCATCCCTGCATCGTCTTCGGCGCGGCCCTGGCCGGGCTGCGGGTGACGCAGCTCTCGCCGATCGATGCGCCGCGCACCATCGTCCACAAGCTGCGGGACAGCGGCGCGCGGCTGCTGGTGACGCTGGCGCATGACGGGCTGCTGGCGCTGGCCGGCGCCCTGCGGGCGCAGGGGCTGGTGGACGCGCTGGCGGTCGGCGACGACGCGCATTGGGGCGCCGGGCCGGCCACGCCGTCGGTGCCGGCCGAGGCGCTGCGGGTGGAGGACTGGCTGCGATCGCCCGACCCGGCCTCCCTGCCGGCGGTGCGGCCCGACGCCGTTATGCTGCTGCAATACACCGGCGGCACCACCGGGCTGCCCAAGGGCGCGATGCTGACGCATGCCAACCTGACCGCGGCCAGCGCCCAGTTCGGCCAATGGAATGGCGGCCGCGGGCCGGAGGCGGAGCGGCGGCACCGCCGGGTCATCGTGGTGCTGCCGCTGTTCCACATCTTCGCCTTCACCGTGGACCTGCTGGTGTCCCTGCTGCGCGGCGACGAGATCCTGCTGCAGGCGCGCTTCGACGCCGATGCGGTGCTGCGGCTGATCGAGGTGGACCGGGCCACCGACATGTGCGGCGTACCGACCATGTGGATCGCGCTGGCCAACCACCCGCGGATCGACGAGGCCGACCTGTCCTCCCTGCAGGGGGTCGCCTCGGGCGGGGCGGCGCTGCCGACGGAGGTGGCGCAGCGCTTCGAGCGCATCACCGGCAAGCGCATCACCACCGGCTGGGGCATGACGGAGACGGCGCCGGCCGGCACCAGCCAGCCGAACTGGGACGGCGCCGGGCCGCGCGCCGGGACCATCGGCGTGCCGCTGCCGGGGATCGAGTTGCGGGTGGTGGCGCTGGACGACCCGGCCCGCCTGCTGCCGCCGGGCGAGACCGGCGAGATCGCGATCCACGGCCCGAATGTCTTCCAGGGCTACTGGAACCAGCCGGAGGAGACGGCGCGCGCCTTCCGGGACGGCTTCTTCCTGACCGGCGATATCGGCCGGATGGACCCGGACGGATATTTCGTGCTCACCGACCGGAAGAAGGAGATGATCATCTCCGGCGGCTTCAACGTCTATCCGCGGCTGATCGAGGATGCGATCCACGCCCATCCGGCGGTGGTGGAATGCGCCGTCATCGGCATCCCGGATGCGTATCGCGGCCAGGCGGCCAAGGCTTTCGTCATCCTGCGGCCGGGGGCGGCGCCCTTCACGCTGGAGGGCTTGCGGGTCTTCCTGGCCGACCGACTTGGGAAGCATGAGCTTCCGGCGGCGCTGGAGATCCGGGATGCGCTGCCGCGCACGCCGGTGGGCAAGCTGGCGAAGCTGGACCTGATCGAGGAGGAGCGGCGCAAGGCCGCTGCCGACTGAGAGACATCCGAGGGAGAGACCCATGGAACTGCGCTTCAACGAGGCCGAGCGCGCCTTCCGGCAGGAGGTCCGCGAGTTCATCGCCAGGGAACTGCCGGAGGAGACGCGCCAGCGCATGCTGGCCGGCAAGTCGCCGACCAAGCAGATGGTGGTGGACTGGCAGCGCAAGCTGAACGCGAAGGGCTGGGCGGTGCCGGAATGGCCGCGCGAATGGGGCGGGCCGGACTGGACCCTGGCCATGCGCTACATCTTCCGCGAGGAGCTGCAGATGGCGCCCGCGCCGCAGCCGCTGGCCTTCAACACCAACATGTGCGGCCCGGTCATCGCGGAGTTCGGCACGGAGGAGCAGAAGAAGCGCTTCCTGCCGCGCATGGCGAACCTGGACGACTGGTGGTGCCAGGGCTTCTCCGAGCCGGGCGCCGGCTCCGACCTCGCCGGCCTCAAGACCCGCGCCGTGAAGCAGGGCGACCATTACGTCGTGAACGGGCAGAAGACCTGGACCACGCTGGCGCAGCATGCCGACTGGATCTTCCTCCTGGTCCGCACCGACCCGACCGCCAAGAAGCAGGAAGGGATCAGCTTCCTCCTGTGCGACATGAAGACGCCGGGGATCACCGTCCGCCCGATCATCACCATCGAGGGCGGGCATGAGGTGAACGAGGTCTTCTTCGACGACGTGAAGGTCCCGGTGGAGAACCTGGTCGGCGAGGAGAACCGCGGTTGGGACTGCGCCAAATTCCTGCTGGGCAACGAACGCTTCGGCCAGGCCCGGGTCGGCGCCAGCCGCGAGCGCATCCGGCGCCTGAAGGCGATCGCCAGCACCGAGAGCATGGATGGCGGACGCCCGCTGATGGAGGACCCCGACTTCGCCCGCAAGGTGACGGAGATCGAGGTTGAGCTGAAGGCGCTGGAGATGACGGTGATGCGCGTCATCGCCACCGAGTCCAAGCGGAAGGACAAGAAGCCGGACCCGGCGACCTCGGTCCTCAAGATCAAGGGCACCGAGATCCAGCAGATGTGCTCCGAGCTGCTGATGAAGGCGGCCGGGCCCTATGCCTGGGTGGATGGCGACCCGGAGGCCGAGGGCAGCAACGACATCGATGTCGCGCCCGACTGGGCCTTCGGCCTCGCCGGCGTCTACTTCAACTGGCGCAAGCAGAGCATCTACGGCGGGTCCAACGAGATCCAGCGCAACATCATGGCCAAGGCCTTCCTGGGCCTCTGAGGACGACATGGACTTCGATCTGACCGAGGAGCAGCGCCTCCTCCAGGATAGCGTCGCCCGCCTGCTGGCCGACAAATACGGCTTCGAGCAGCGCAAGGCCTACATGAAGTCGGCCGAGGGCTGGAGCCGCGAGGTCTGGGCGCAATATGCCGAGCTCGGCCTGCTGGGCCTGCCCTTCGCCGAGGACGAGGGCGGCTTCGGCGGCGGCCATGTGGAGACCATGCTGGTCGCCGAGCAACTGGGCAAGGCGATCGCGCTCGAGCCCTGGATTCCCACCGTCGTCATCGGCGGCGGCTTCCTGCGGCACGGCGCCAGCGCGGAGCTGCGCGCCGAGCTGGTGCCGCAGATCGCCGCCGGCGACCTCATGCTCGCCTTCGCCCATACCGAGCGGCAGTCGCGCTACGACCTGCACGACGTGGCGGCGACGGCGAAGAAGGACGGGTCCGGCTGGGTGCTGAACGGCCGCAAGGGCATGGTCATCCATGGCGACAGCGCCGGCAAGCTGGTGGTCACGGCCCGCACCGCGGGCGGCCAGCGCGACGCGAAGGGCATCGGCGTCTTCCTGGTGGATGCCGCCGGCCCCGGCGTGACGCGCCGCGGCTACCGCACCGTGGACGGCCAGCGCGCCGCCGAGGTCGAGCTGACCGATGCCCGGGCGGAGGCCGTGCTGGGCAACCCGGAGGACGGGCTGCCGCTGGTTGACCAGGTGGTGGACGAGACCATCGTGGCGCTGGCGGCCGAAGCGGTGGGCTGCATGCAGGTCGCCCACGACATGACCATCGACTACATGAAGACCCGCAAGCAGTTCGACCGCCCCATCGCCAGCTTCCAGGCGCTGCAGCACCGGGCGGCCGACATGCTCGTCCAGCTCGAGCAGGCGCGCAGCATGTCCTACTACGCCGCCATGGGCGTGGAGGAGCGCGACCCGGTCGAGCGGCGGAAGAACATGGCGTCGGTCAAGGCGCAGATCGGCCGGTCCGCCCGCTTCGTAGGGCAGCAGAGCATCCAGCTGCATGGCGGCATCGCCATGACGATGGAGTATGCCTGCGGCCACTACTTCAAGCGGCTGACCGTGAACGACGCCATGTTCGGCGATGCCGACCACTGGGTGCGCTTCCTGGCCAACAATGGCGGGCTCGTGCAGGCCGCCTGAGGTCTACAGCGGCTTGCGCGCTCTTCTGAACGCGCAAGCCGCTGTAGCCTATTGATTGCAGAGCGGATTCACGCATCCGGGCGTTCACGTCCTCCCGCGATCCGCTCTGGCGGAGGAATGCCCTGCATAGGGCGTTGGCCCACGAGGCGCCGGGCCCTTGCAGGGGCATTCCTTCGCTGGTCCGCGCGCAGGTTCGATTTGCCCGCATGCTTCCGGGCCGTTTCGGGCCTTGCGCGCTCCCGGCCTCTGCGGTTGCATGGGTGCATCGCAGCATGGATGCGACCGGGGGCGACATGACGGGTTGGGTGATCGGGCGGCGGCAGGCCCTGGCGGGCGCCGCCGCGGCGCTGGCTGCACCAGGGATCGGCCAGGCGCAGGGTGAGCCGATCCGTATCGGCGAGATCAACAGCTACACCGCCCAGCCCGCCTTCCTGCTGCCCTACCGCAATGGCTGGACCCTGGCGGCCGAGCAGGTGAATGCCGCCGGCGGCATCAATGGCCGGCGGATCGAGACCATCCACCGCGACGATGCCGGCAAGCCGGAGGATGCGGTGCGCCTGGCCGGCGAATTGGCGAATGCCGAAAAGGTGGCGCTGCTGTCCGGCGGCTTCCTGTCCAATGTCGGGCTGGCCATCGCCGACTATGCCAACCAGAACCGCAAGCTGTACGTGGCGTCGGAGCCGCTGACCGATGCGCTGGTCTGGTCGCGCGGCAACCGCTACACCTTCCGGCTACGCGCCAGCACCTACATGCAGTCGGCGATGCTGGTGGAGGAGGCGGCGAAGCTGCCCGCCCGGCGCTGGGCCACGGTGGCGCCCAACTACGAATACGGCCAGTCCGCCGTGCGCTGGTTCAAGGAATTGCTCACCCGCGCCAAGCCGGACGTGACCTTCGTGGCGGAGCAATTCCCCGCCCTCGGCCGCATCGATGCCGGCGCCACCGTCCAGGCCCTGGCGGCGGCGAACCCGGAGGCGATCTTCAACGTCACCTTCGGCGCCGACCTGACCAATTTCGTCCGCCAGGGGCTGACCCGCGGCCTGTTCGAGCGCCGCCGCGTCGTCTCCCTGCTGACCGGTGAGCCGGAATACCTGGACCCGCTGCAGGACGAGGCGCCGGAGAACTGGATCGTCACGGGCTACCCGTGGGAGCAGATCAACACGCCGGAGCACACCGCCTTCCGCGACGCCTATCGCCGCCGCTGGAACGACTACCCGCGGCTCGGCAGCGTCGTCGGCTACGACACGGTCATCGCCATCGCCGCCATGCTGCGCAAATCCCCGTCGCTGGACACGGAAGCGATGGTGGATGCGATGCAGGGGCTGCAATTCGGCTCGGTGTTCGGGCCGGTCGAGTTCCGCGGCATCGACCACCAGTCCACCATGGGCGCCTATGTCGGCCGCACCGTGCTGCGCAACGGCAAGGGAACGATGGCCGACTGGCGCTACGCGGACGGGAAGAACTACCTGCCGCCGGACGACGTGGTGCGCGCGCTGCGGCCGCAGACCTGACCCGCCCTTGGAGAACCTGGTCCTCCAGGCCCTCAGCGGCCTGGCGAGCGCGTCCTCGCTCTTCCTGGTCGCCAGCGGGCTCACCGTCATCTTCGGCGTCACGCGCATCGTCAATTTCGCGCATGGCTCCTTCTACATGCTGGGCGCCTATCTGGCCTGGACCTTCGTCACCACGCTGCCGCGCGGGCATCTGGGGTTCTGGGGCGGCGTGCTGGCCGCGGCGCTGCTCACCGGGATGATCGGCGTGCTGGTGGAGGTGCTGATCCTCCGCCGCATCTATCGCGCGCCGGAGCTGTTCCAGTTGCTGGCGACCTTCGGCGTGGTGCTGGTGGTGCAGGATCTCGCCTTGCTCACCTGGGGGGCGCAGGACCTGCTGGGGCCGCGCGCGCCCGGGCTGCGGGGCGGGACGGAGATCCTCGGCCTGCGCTTCCCCGACTACGAGCTGTTCCTCATCGCGGTCGGGCCGGTGGTGCTGGGCCTGCTGCTGCTGCTGTTCCACCGCACGCGCTGGGGCACGCTGGTGCGCGCCGCGACGCAGGACCGGGAGATGGTCGGCGCGCTGGGCGTCAACCAGCGCTGGTTGTTCACCAGCGTGTTCTTTCTCGGCGCCTGCCTCGCCGGCCTCGGCGGCGCGCTGCAATTGCCGCGGGAAAGCGTGAACCTGCACATGGACCTCGCCATCATCACGGAGGCCTTCGTGGTGGTGGTGGTCGGCGGCCTCGGCAGCCTGGCCGGCGCGGCGCTGGCGGCGCTGCTGATCGGGGAGTTGCATGCCTTCGGCATCCTGGTGCTGCCGAAGATCACGCTGGTGCTGGTGTTCCTGGTGATGGCGCTGGTGCTGGTGGTGCGGCCGCACGGGTTGCTGGGCCGCGCGCCCGGCCCGCCGGTGGGCGGCGCCAACACGGCGGAGCCGGTCATCCGCCCGGCGCCGCCGGCCTTGCGCTGGCTGGGGTTCGTGGCGCTGGCCGCGGCGGTGGCGCTGCCGCCCTTCTTCGGCGACTACGCGCTGTCGGTCCTGACGGAGATCGCCATCTTCGTGCTGTTCGCCGCGAGCCTGCACCTGATCATGGGGCCGGGCGGCATGGCCAGCTTCGGCCATGCCGCCTATTTCGGCCTGGGCGCCTATGGCGCGGCGCTGGCGGCGAAATGGCTGGCGGCACCGATGGAGGTCGGGCTGCTGCTGGCGCCCTTCGCCGTGGGCGTGTTCGGCCTGCTCTTCGGCTGGTTCTGCGTGCGGCTGTCCGGCGTCTATGCCGCCATGCTGACCCTGGCCTTCGCGCAGATCGCCTGGTCCATCGCCTTCCAATGGGTGGAGGTGACCGGCGGCGACAACGGCATCCTGGGGGTTTGGCCCGACGCCTGGGCATCCTCCAAGCTGGTCTTCTACTACCTGACGCTCGCGCTCTGCCTCGCCGCCACGCTGCTGCTGCGGCGCATCGTCCACGCGCCCTTCGGCTATGCGCTGCGGGCGCAGCGGGACAGCGCGCTGCGTTCGGAGGCGATCGGCATCGATGCCTTCCGCACGCGCTGGCTGGCCTTCGCGCTGGCGGCGGTGATGGCCGGGATCGCCGGCGGCCTCTTCGCCTATGCCAAGGGCAGCGTCTTCCCGACCTTCATGGGCATCCCGCGCAGCGTCGATGCGCTGATCATGGTGCTGCTGGGCGGCGTGCAGACGCTGAGCGGCCCGATCATCGGCGCGCTGGCCTATACCGGGTTGCAGGAACAGCTTGTCCGCCTCACCGACTACTGGCGCCTCGTGCTCGGCCTCTCGATCATCGCGCTGGTGCTGTTCTTCCCGCAGGGCCTGGCCGGCGCCGCCCGCTCGGCCTGGGAGGCGCGCCGTGGCGACGCTTGAGGTCGAGGGGCTCGCAAAAAGCTTCGGCGGCGTGCAGGCGGTGCGCGGCGTCTCCTTCGCGGTGGCGCCGGGGGAGATGCTCGCCCTGATCGGCCCGAACGGCGCCGGCAAGTCCACCTGCTTCAACATGCTGAACGGCCAATTGCGGCCGGATGCCGGCAGGGTGTGGCTGCGCGGGCAGGACATCACCGGCCTGGCGCCGCGCCGGGTCTGGCGCCTCGGCGTCGGGCGCACCTTCCAGATCACCGCCACCTTCGGGTCCATGACGGTGCTGGAGAATGTGCAGATGGCGCTGCTGTCGCACCAGCGCCGCCTGGGCGGGCTGTGGACCCCGGTGCGGGCGATGGACTGCGCGCCGGCGGAGGCGCTGCTGGCGCGCCTCGGCATGGCGGAGCAGGCGGAGCGGCCCTGCGGCATCCTGGCCTATGGCGACCTGAAGCGGGTGGAACTGGCCATCGCGCTGGCCAACGATCCGGCGCTGCTGCTGATGGACGAACCCACCGCCGGCATGGCGCCGCAGGAACGCGTGGCGCTGATGGCGCTGACCGCCGGCATCGCGCGGGAGAGGGGCATCGCCGTGCTGTTCACCGAGCACGACATGGATGTCGTCTTCGCCCATGCCGACCGCATCCTGGTGCTGGACCGCGGCGCGCTGATCGCGCAGGGCGCGCCGGCGGCGGTGCGCGCCGACCCGCGCGTGCGCGAGGTCTATCTCGGGGCGGGGCACTGATGCTGGAGGTCACGGGCCTCTCCGCGCATTACGGCCGCGCGCATATCCTGGACGGCGTGGCGCTCTCGGTCGGCGCCGGGGAGGTGGTGGTGCTGCTCGGCCGCAACGGCGCGGGCAAGAGCACGACGATGAAGGCGATCATGGGCCTGGTGCCGCCGAGCGGCGGCAGCCTGCGCTTCCTGGGGCAGGAGATCGCGGGGCGGGAACCCTTCGAGATCGCCCGCCTCGGCCTCGGCTACGTCCCGGAGGAGCGGCGGGTCTTCTCCGAGTTGACCGTGCTGGAGAACTTGGAGGTCGGGCGGAAGCCGGCCCCGGCGGGCGCGCGGCCCTGGACGCCGGAGCGGCTGTTTGCGCTCTTCCCCAGCCTCGGCGCCATGCAGGACCGGCCGGGCGGGCGGATGAGCGGCGGCGAGCAGCAGATGCTGACCATCGCCCGCACGCTGATGGGCAACCCGCGCCTGCTGCTGCTGGACGAGCCGAGCGAGGGGCTGGCGCCCGTGGTGGTGGAGCGCATGGCCGACGCCATCCGCGCGCTGAAGGCGGAAGGCCTCTCCATCCTGCTGTCGGAGCAGAACCTGCATTTCGCCCGCGCCGTCAGCGACCGCGCGACCATCATCGAGAAGGGGCGGATCCGCTGGGATGGCACCATGGCGGCGCTGATGGCGGCAGCGGAGGTGCGGGAGCAGTATCTTTCCGTCTAGGGCGGGTCAGCCCTGGATCAGCCCCTCGCCGACCATGCGCACCGCATCGCCCAGCACCAGCATGGCGCCCAGGATCAGGCCGCGCGACAGCAGCGCCTCCGCCACCGCTTCCCCGCCATCCAGCGCCTGTGCCACCACATCCGCCGGCAGCGGGCCGACGCCGATGGTCACGGGCAGCTCGCCCAGGTCGCTGTCCGGGTCCAGCGCGCGGGCGGGGGCGCGGCGCACCGCGGGATGCTCGGCATCCACCGCATTGGCGATGACGGTCGCCGCGGCATCGGCCTGCGCCGCGGTTGCGGCCAGCACCGTCACCGCATCGGCGATGCCGCGGGAGAAGCTGCGGCCCGGCCAGCCGGAGGTGGCGACGCCGCGGACCGCATCCTCCGCCCGCAGCCGCACCAGGCCTTCCGGCACGGCGCGCTCCAGGCTCGGCACCAGCCCGACCCGCAGCGACTGGCCGGGCGCGAGGTGCAGCGCGATGTCGCCGCCATTGTTCACATGCGCGGCCAGCAGGCCGGGGGTGCCGGCGATGGCGTCCAGCACCTCCTCCGCCACCGCGCCGGCGACCGCGGCCATGGGCGTGATGTAGTCCCGCCGGAAGGGCCAGACGGCGGCGGCCATGCGGCGCGCGACGCGGCCCTGCAGCGCGGGCGGATCGGCGCCGATGGGCGTGCGCAGCAGCGGCAGTTCCGCGACCAGGTCGGCCAGCAGGCCCTCGAAGGCGGCGCAGGCGCGGGTGCGGGCTTCCGCCATGGCGGCGCGGGTGCCGTCCAGGCCGATGACCAGGTCGATCGGCCCGTCCTGCAGGTGCAGGCGGCCGTCCGGGAGGGCTGCTGCCCAAGGGGAGTTCATGCCGCCGGCCATGGGTTCGGCTCCATCCAGGGGTCGTGGCGCGCGGCTTCGCCGTATTCGGCCAGCAGGCGGTCCAACGGCACCGCATGGTCGACATGGCCGCCCAGGCGGGCATAGAGGTCGGCACGCAGGGTGAACTCGATGGGCGCGACCAGCGCCGGCGTCGGGACATAGCCGAAGGCGCCGTCCGGCACGCGCAGCACATCCGCCATGATGGTGATGCCGCCGCCGGGCCACAGGACGCAGGGGGCGCCGCCGATGGTCACGCGCACCAGGCTGCGCTGCACCTCCCGCGTCAGCAGCACGGGGTTCTCGGTGACGCCGGCGCGCAGGCTGCCGCCCGCGCCGGCCATGAACAGGATGGAGGTCAGCGCCGGCTCGCAATTCTCGCCGATGCGCTCGACCGTCTGCACCACGGCCGGCGGCGCCTGCGCCGGCACCGGCCGCAGGGCCTCGTCGAGTTCGACGTAGAGGAAATCCTCGCCCGTCGTGCTGGTCAGCAGCAGGCGCAGGCCGGGCCAGGCCAGCTTCGGGTCGATGCTCTCGATGACCGCGAGCGGGTCGGTGATGTCCGTCCCGCCCCAGCCGGTGCCGGGATGCGCCACCTGGAAATAGCGCCCGGGGGTGGAGCGGCGGCCGCGCACGCGGATGCCGGTGGGCGGGACGTCCAGGCATTTTCCCGCCTGGTGCTCCGACAGCACGCCGGTGATGTGGTCGTCCACCACGATCACCTCGTCCACATGGCCATGCCATTGCTGGGCGAAGATGCCGATGGCGGCGCTGCCGCAGCCGACGCGCATGCGGCGTTCCGGCACGCCGTTCACGATGGGCGCCTGGCCGGCTTGCAGCACGACCCTGGCGCCGCCGTCGATGCTGACCTCCACCGCCTGCTTCGCGCAGAGCTTCAGCAAGGCGGCGCAGGTGACGTTGCCTTCGCGCTTGCTGCCGCCGGTCAGGTGGCGCACGCCGCCCAGGCTGAGCATCTGGCTGCCGTATTCGGCCGTGGTGACATGGCCGATCTGCTCGCCGTCGACGCGCACCGCCGCCGTCTCCGGCCCCAGGTGGCGGTCGGTGTCGATCTTCACCTTCAGCCCGCAATAGCTGAAGATGCCCTCGGTCACGACCGTGACCGTGTCCACGCCCTTGTGCTGCGCGGCGACGATGAAGGGGGCGGGCTTGTAGTCGGGATAGGTGGTTCCGGCGCCGATGGCGGTGACGAAGGTCTGCTTCGGGGGTGCGATCCCGCCGTCCCAGTCCTCGGCATTCTCCAGGAAGGGCACGGTCTCGCCGCCCGCCTCCACCGTGCGGTGCATGAGCACCAGCGGGTCGGTGCGGACCAGCTCGCCGTCGCGGTTGGCGTAGCGGCTGCAGGCGCCGGCGCGGCCGGGGCGGATGCGGCAGAGCACCGGGCAGGCATCGCAGCGGACGATGCCCTCATTGCCCTCGCGCGCGCCGAAGATCGCGGTCCTGTCCGTGCTCATCGCCCGATCGCCTCCAGCACGCGGTGCGGCAGGGCGGGCACCGTCGTGATGGTGGCCCCGGTGGCGTCGCGGATGGCCGACAGGATGGCCGGCGCGGTCGGCACCAGCGCCGGCTCGCCGATGCCCTTGGCACCGAAGGGGCCGAGCGGCTCGCGGTCCTCCACCAGGATGCACTCGATCGCCGGCACGTCGCCGACGGTGGGGATCAGGTAGTCGTGCAGGTTCTCGGTCCGGCCGGGCAGGTATTCCTCCATCAGCGCCAGGCCGATGCCCTGGGCGATGCCGCCATGGATCTGGCCCTCCACCAGGGTGGGGTTGATGGCGCGGCCCACGTCATGCGCCGCGACGATGCGGGAGAGGTGGATCGTGCCGAGCTCCATATCCACCGACAGCGCGGCGAGTTGCGCGGCGAAGCCGTAGGTGGCGTAGGGGATGCCCTGGCCATCGGCATCCAGCGGCACCGTCGGCGGGTCGAAGCGGCCGATGCCCTCCAGCGGCGCCGCCAGCGCCAGCGGCCGGCCATCCACCAGCACTGTGCCGTCGCGCCAGTCCAGCCGCGCCTCGGGCCCGGCATTCGCGCGCAGCAGGATCGCCTGCCGCAGCGCCGCCCCCGCTTCCTGTGCGGCGCGGCCACTCACGAAAGTCTGGCGAGAGGCGCTGGTCTTGCCGGCATCCGCTGTCAGGTCGGTGTCGCCCAGCACCAGGCGGAAGGCGGCGGGCGGCAGGCCCAGCGCATCGGCGGCGATCTGCAGCAGCACCGTGGTGCTGCCCTGGCCGATATCCACCGCGCCGTTGTGGAAGACCAGCCCGTCCCGCCCCAGCGTGATCCGCATGGTGGAGGGGTTGGACATGCCGGTATTGCCGATGCCGTACCACATGCAGGCGATGCCGACGCCGTGCCGGCGCGGACCGCCGCTTGCGTTCATGCTCGCGGCGTCTGTCCGCATCGCCTGCCAGTGGGGCCGCAACGCCTCCAGGCAGGCGGCGAGGCCGACCGAGTGTTCCAGCACCTGGCCGGTCGCGGTCGTGTCGCCTGCGCGCAGCGCGTTCAGCAGGCGGAATTCCAGCCGGTCGAGCCCCGCGGCATCGGCCAGGCGGTCCCACAGCGCTTCCTGCGCGATGGCGGCCTGCGGCACGCCGAAGCCGCGGAAGGCGCCGCTGGGCGGGTTGTTGGTGAAGATGGCGCGCGCCCGCGCCGCCACCGCCGGCACGCGATAGGGCCCCGTGGCGTGGACGGGCACGCGGCCGGCGACGGTCGGGCCCCAGCTGGCATAGGCGCCGGTGTCGTAGATGCCCTCGAAGGCGAAGCCCGTCAGGCGCCCCCCGGCATCGCAGCCGGCGCGGGCGGCGATGCGCGCGGGGTGGCGCTTGGTGCTGGCGGCCATGCTCTCGGCGCGCGGGAGGATGGCGCGCACCGGCCGGTCCAGCAGCCAGGCGGCGATGGCCAGCATCGGCTGCAGCAGCACGTCCAGCTTGCCGCCGAAGCCGCCGCCGCAGGCCGAGGGGATGATCCGCACCGCGGAATGCGGGATGCCGAGGACGCCCGCCACCTCCTCCAGGTCCATATAGGGTGCCTGGGTGCAGCCGAAGACCTCCATGCGGTCGCCGACGCGGCGGGCCCAGCCGGCCTCGGGCTCGATATAGGCATGCTCGACGAAGCCGGTCTCGATCGCGATCTCCGCGACATGCGCGCTGGCGGCCAGCACCGCTTCGGCATCGCCGGCGAGGACGCGGCCGGTGGTCAGCACATTGTCCGGCCAGCGTTCGTGCAGCGCCGGGCCGCCGGCCAGCGTGACGGGGTCCAGCACCTCCCAGGCGATGGGCAGGTCCTCGGTCCGGATCGCGTCAAGCGTCGCGCGGTCGCCGACCAGGGCGCAGAGGCAGTCGCCGCGATAGCGCACCTCGCCTTCCGCGAAGACCGGCTGGTCCTTGATGTCGGGGTAGATGCCGAAGCCGTTGCGGCCGGGCACATCGGCGGCGGTCAGCACATGCGCGATGCCGGGATGCCGCGCCAGGAAGGGCGCCCAGTCGCCGAAGGCGAAGCGGGCGCGCGGATGCGGGCTGCGGACGGCCCGCAGCCAGAGCGCATCCGGCGGCGCCGCATCCGCGCCGAACAGGTCGGCGCCGGTCACCTTCGCCGCGCCATCCGCCCGCGGCATGCGGGCACCGACGGCACAGCCCGCCGCGGGCGCGACCGGCGCCGGGCCGTCGCCCAGGAAGGCATGCGCGTCGCAGACGGCGTCGAGGATCTTGCGGTAGCCGGTGCAGCGGCAGAGCACGCCGCCCAGCGCCGCCATCGCCTGCGCCTCGGTCGGGCGCGGGGTCGCGGCCAGCAATTCGCTGGCGGCCATCAGCATCCCGGGCGTGCAGATGCCGCATTGCGCCGCGCCATGGTGCAGGAAGGCGCGCTGCAGGGCGGCGCCCATGGGCGTTGCGGCCAGGCCTTCCACCGTCGTCACGCCGCGGCCGGCGGCCTGGCCCAGCGGCACTAGGCAGGCGCAGGCCTGGGCGCCATCCAGCAGCACCGTGCAGGCGCCGCAATCGCCGGCATCGCAGCCGACCTTGGTGCCGGTCAGGCCGAGATGGTCGCGCAGCGCCGTGCTCAGCCGGGTGCCGGGCGGCGCTGGCACGGCCTGGGCCGCGCCGTTCACCGTCAGCAGGATCGCCTGGCCGGTCATGCCGCGCGCGCCTCCGCCGGGGCGGCCAGGGGGGTGCTGAGCGCACGCCGCAGCAGCACCAGCGCGGCCTGGCGGCGATAGGCCGCGGTGGCACGGACATCGTCGATGGGCGAGAGCGCCGCCAGGTGCTCCGGCCGCGCCGCGCCGGCGGCCGCCGCCAGGGGCAGCCCGGCCAGCGCCGCCTCCAGCGCCGGCAGGCGCTGCGCCACTGGGGAACAGGCGCCGATGGCGATGCGGGCCCGCGCGATCCTGCCCGCCTCGGCCTCGATCACCGCGGCGACCATGACGATGGAGATGACCAGATAGGCCCGCGCGCCCAGCTTCTCGAAGCGCGCCACCGCGCCCGGCGCCTTCGGCACCAGGATGGCGGTGGCGATCTCGTCCGCCGCCAGGGCGGTGCGGCGGTTGCCGAGGATGAACTGCGCCAGGGGCAGGCGGCGCGGGCCGCGCGGGCCGGCCATTTCCACCACGGCGTCCAGCGCCAGCAGCGGCGGCACGCCATCCGCGGCGGGGGAAGCGTTGCAGAGATTGCCCAGCAGCGTCGCGCGGTTCTGCACCTGCGCCCCGCCGACCTGCGCCGCGGCCTGGCGCAGCGCGGCGAACCAGGGCGGCAGCGGCGCATCGCGCAGCGCCGCCCAGGTCACCAGCGCACCGATGCGGTGGTGGTCGCCGCGGTCCTCGATGGCCGCAAGATCCGGCAAGGCGGAAAGATCCAGCAGCGGCCGGTCGTCCGGGCGCATCCAGGCCTCCCCGGCGGCGCGGGCAGGGTAGAGGTCGGTGCCTCCCGCCAGGATCCGGGGCGGGGCGGGGGCCTCGGCCAGCAGGCGCAGCGCCTCCGGCAGGGTGGTGGGGCGGTGGTAGGCGGTCATGCCCTGGGATGTGTCACCGGTCCGGCCGCGGAACCAGCCCCGCGGCCTGCCCCGCGCAGCAAACCACGCGCCATGGCTGTGGGCCATCCTGTTGGCGCCCCGGCCAGGGCCGCCGACCGGGCCGGCGCCATGGCCAGCGCCGCGGGGCGGCTGCCGGCCGGGGCTGCCCGGCCGCATGCCCTGGCACATGCCGATGCACCCGGTCGCGCCCGCCGGCCCTTCCGCGACGGCGCAATCCGCCGCAACGGTGTCGCACGGGTCGCGGCGGCCGCGTCCCACCGTGCCCATGCCCGCGGTGCCCATGCCCGCCGTGCCGCGCCCGCGGGCATTCGCCCCGCCCCCCGGCCGATCGGCGATGGCCGGCACGGGCAGCGCCTGGCCTGCGGGCGTTTCCGCCCCCCGGCGATCTGCTCTAGGCTTCGCCCGGCGCTGAGAAGGGGCGGGCGATGGCGGTGGAGCAGGCGGCAGGACCCGCGAAGGGGCGCATCCTGGTGCGCGGCATCGGCCTGCTGCTGTCGGGCGACCTCGCCGCGCCGGTGCTGGAGGCCGATGCCATCCTGATCGAGGACGGCCGCATCGCCGCCATCGGCCGCGGCCGGGACCTCGCCGATCGCGGCCCGGTCGATTCGGTGATCGAGGCGCATGGCTGCGCCGTCTCGCCCGGCCTGGTGGACAGCCATGTGCATCCGGTCTTCGGCGACTGGACGCCGCGGCAGAACCAGATCGGCTGGGTCGAGAGCTTCCTCAACGGCGGCGTCACCACCATGATCTCGGCCGGCGAGGTGCACCTGCCCGGCCGGCCGAAGGACATCGTCGGGCTGAAGGCCCTGGCCATCACCGCCCAGCGCGCCTTTTTCAACGCCCGCCCGGCGGGGGTGAAGGTGCTGGCCGGCGCCCCCGTCCTCGAGAAGGGCATGGTCGAGAGCGACTTCGCCGACCTCGCCGCCGCCGGCGTCACGCTGCTGGGCGAAGTGGGCCTCGGCAGCGTCAAGGCGGGCTACGAGGCGCGGGAGATGGTCGCCTGGGCCCGCAAGCACGGCATCCAGAGCACGATCCATACCGGCGGCCCCTCCATCCCCGGCAGCGGGCTGATCGACCGGGACACGGTGCTGGAGGCCGATGCCGACATCATCGGCCACATCAATGGCGGCCATACCAGCCTGCCGGAGAGCCATGTCTGCGAACTCTGCGAGCGCAGCACGCGCGCCATCGAGATCGTCCACAACGGCAATGAGCGGGTGGCGATCGCCGCCGCGCAGGCGGCGCGCGACCTGGGGCAGCTGCACCGGGTGATCCTGGGCACCGACAGCCCGGCCGGCAGCGGCGTGCAGCCGCTCGGCATCCTCAGGCTCATCTCGCTGCTGTCCTCCCTGGGCGGGATCCCGGCGGCGCAGGCCATCGCGCTGGCCACCGGCAACACCGCCCGCATCCGCAGCCTGGATGCCGGGCTGATCGAGGCGGGGCGCGCCGCCGACCTAGTCTTCCTCGACCGGGCGCAGCACACCGCGGGGCGGGACCTGCTGCACAGCATCGAACTGGGCGACATCCCCGGCATCGGCGGCGTCATGATCGACGGCGTGATGCGCTGCGGCCGCAGCCGCAACACCCCGCCGGCCGAGCGGGTGCCGGAGGTCCTGGGACACTGAGCACGACGGAACAGGCGGCGATCGCCCAGGCGCCCTGGTGGCGCCGGGGCGTCCGCAACGGGCTGGTGCTGGGCGGACTGGTGCTGGCCGCCGCCATCGCCCTCAACCTCGGCGACCTCGACGGGCTGCGGCGCATGGTCGCCGAGGCGCCCTTCGCCATCGCCATCTCCATCGCCGTCCACATCCCGCAGATCTTCCTCACCGCCATGGCCTGGCGGGCGCTGCTGCCGCCGCAGCACCGGCCGCCGGTGCTGGCGATGGCGCGGCTGCGCTGGTACCGCGAATCCGCCAATGCGCTGCTGCCGGCCGGCGCGCTGGTCGGGCAGGCAGCCGCCGCCCGGCTGCTGGCCCGGCGCGGCGTGCCGGGGGAGATGGCGGGCGCCACCGCCACCGTGGACCTGACCCTGGAAGCGGTCTCCCAGCTGTTTTTCACCCTGGCCGGCGTCGCCCTGCTGCTGGGGGTCGGCGGCGGGCAGGGGATGGTCGGCTTCGCGCTGGCCGGCCTCGCCATCGCGCTCGGCGGGGCCGGGGCGATGGTGCTGCTGCAGCGCCGCCTGCCGCTGACCTTGCTGGAGCGGGGGCTGGCCCGGCTGGCCCGCCGCTGGCCGGCCATCCGGCCCGGGGCGATCCGCGACTTCCAGGCCGCCATCCTGGCCCTGCATGCCGACTGGCCGCGGCTGGTGGCGGCGGTGCTGTGGCACACCGCCGCCTGGCTGTCCGGCGTGCTGGAGGTGGCGGGGATCCTCTGGCTGCTCGGCCAGCCCGTCAGCCTGGCGGATGGCATGGTGATCGAGACCCTGGCCCAGGCGCTGCGCAATGCCGGCTTCATGCTGCCTGGGGCGCTGGCGGTGCAGGAAGGGGCGATCATCGGCGCCGCCGCGCTGGTGGGGGTGCCGGCCGCGGCGGCGCTGGCGATGGCGCTGGCGCGCCGGGCGCGGGAGGTGCTGCTGAGCCTGCCGGGGCTTCTGGCTTGGCAGAGGGCGGAAGGGGCGGCTATGGCAGCCGGCAAGGGCGCCGCGGCACCGGGACCGCGGCCGGGGGATTGATCGGCATGGGCAGCACGCGTTCGGGCGTCATGGACCTTCTCCGGCTGGTGCCGAAGGGCGGGCCGGCGATCGTCAATGCCTCCGTGACCAACATGTGCAACGCGACCTGCGACTTCTGCAATTTCGCTCATGACAAGGGCTTCGTCACCGACCGCCGCTTCCTGGACGCGACGCGGTTCGAGGACGCGCTGGCGCATCTGAAGGAGCAGGCGGGGGTCCGCTTCGTCACCTTCATGGGCGGCGAGCCGCTGCTGCACCCGAAGATCCTCGACATGGTGCGCAGCGCCACCGCGATGGGCGTGCAGCCGACCATGGTGACGAATGGCTGGCTGCTGCCGCCCAAGGCGGCGGCGCTGGCCGAGGCCGGCGTGACCACTCTGTTCATCTCCATCGACGCGCCGGAGCCATTGGCGCACGAGAAGAACCGCGGCCTGAAGGGCGTGTGCGAGCGCATCCGCGAGGCGAATGCGATCCTGCGGGAGAAGGGCGTCACCGTCATCGCCAGCGTCGCCATGACGCGGCTGGTGACGGACTATGCCGCGCTGGCGCGCTTCGTGAAGGAGCTGGGCTTCTCCGCCATCACCTTCTCCTATCCGCGCAAGGCCGCGCTCGGCTCCAACAGCCTGGTGTGGTCCGAGGACAGCGACCTCGTCGACATGTCCCAGGCGGAGCTGCTGGCCGCCTTCGACGGGGCGGAGCGGGCGCGGGAGATCATCCCGGTGCACAACCCGCGCGCCGGCATCGCCGACATGCGCCGGCGCCTGTCCGGCCAGGGCGAGCGCTTCGTCTGCCATGCCGGCTACAAGTATTTCTACCTCGACTGGAACTACGACCTCTGGCGCTGCGAGGACTGGAAGGAGCCGCTCTCCTCGGTCTGGGACTTCACGCCGGAGAAGATGGTGCGGGATGGCTGCCAGGCCTGCACGACGGACTGCTACCGCGATGCTAGCATCATGCTGCATCTGCCGGTGGCGATCGGCGATGCCTTCGCCCGGCTGAAGGAAGGCAAGCCGCTGGCCGCCTTCCAGGCACTGGCGGATGGCCGCGTCGGCGGCTCGATCGGCGCCATCATGGGCCATGGGAAGCGGCTGACGCGGCTGGCCGGCGCCGGCTGATCCGAGGGGTCCAGGGGCCCTTCGGCCCCTGGCGGGGTGAGCCCGGGAGGAGCAGTGCCCCTCCCGGTGGCGGGAGAGACGAGCGATGGCGGCCGTGATCCGCAAGCTGGTGGTGATCCTGGACGAGACGCGGCGCGAGATGCGCCGCGATCTCGCGCCGCCGGTCCGCCGCGCCGTCGCCTGCGCCGTCATCGAGAACCCCTTCGCCGGCCGCTATGTCGAGGATCTGTCCGAGCTGATCGCGCAGGGCGAGGAATTGGGCGCGCTGCTGGCGGCGCGCGCCATCGCCGCCCTCGGCATCCCGGGCGAGCGGGTGGAGAGCTTCGGCAAGGCCGCGGTGGTGGGGGAGGCGGGGGAGCTGGAGCATGCCGCCGCCCTGCTGCACCCGAAGATGGGCGCGCCGGTGCGGGCGGCGCTCGGGAAGGGGCCGGCGCTGATCCCCTCGGCCAAGAAGGCCGGCGGGCCGGGCACCGCCATCGACGTGCCGCTGGGGCACAAGGATGCCGCCTTCGTGCGCAGCCATTTCGACGCCATCGAGGCGCGGGTGCCGGATGCGCCGCGGGCGGACGAGATCCTGCTCTGCCTGGCGCTGACCGATGGCGGCCGGCCGCTGCCGCGCATCGGCGGGCTGACGAAGGACCAGATCGAGGGGCGCGACGGGCTGCGCTGAGCGCGCCGCGCCGCCTGCTCCCGCAAACGCGCTGCCGGTCCCGCCGGCCGAGACCCGCGCAGGCCGCCCCCCTCCCTTGCAAAGGGGGCGGGGCATGGGCATACACCCCAGCAACGACGGACGGCGGTCCGCGGCCCCACGCGCGCCATGACGGCGCATGCCAGCGGCAGGGGCCGGCGGCCCGCGTCAGAAACGGCCCAGACGCATGCCGGACGTAAGCCCATCGGGCCACGGGCCCGGCCTGCCGGGGCCTGCCGCAAACGGGAGAGCGATCCGGGTGTCAGACACCATCCTGGAAACCAATGGCCTGACCAAGGAATTCATGGGCTTCGTCGCCGTCGGCGACGTTTCCCTGAAGGTCCGCCGCGGCAGCATCCATGGGCTGATCGGGCCGAACGGCGCCGGGAAGACCACTTGCTTCAACCTGCTGACGAAGTTCCTGCAGCCGACGCGCGGCAGCATCACCTATGACGGCCGCGACATCACCAAGCTGAAGCCGGCGCAGGTGGCGCGGCTCGGCCTCGTGCGCAGCTTCCAGATCTCGGCGGTGTTCCCGCACCTGACGGTGCTGGAGAATGTGCGGGTGGCGCTGCAGCGGCAGCGCGGCGGCAGCTTCGACTTCTGGCGCTCCGACAGCCTGCTGCGGCAGTTCGACGACCGGGCGCGGGCGCTGCTCGCCGATGTCGGCCTGACGGGGTACGAAACGCTGACGGCGGGCGAGCTGCCCTATGGCCGCAAGCGGGCGCTGGAGATCGCCACGACCCTGGCGATGGAGCCGCAGATGATGCTGCTCGACGAGCCGACCGCGGGCATGACGCATGAGGATGTGGACCGCATCGTCGCGCTGGTGAAGCGCGTGGCGGTGGGCCGGACCGTGCTGCTGGTGGAGCACAACCTGAAGGTGGTCTCCGGCCTCTGCGACACCATCACCGTGCTGACCCGGGGCCGCGTGCTGGCCGAGGGCGACTACCAGTCCGTGGCCCGCAACCCGGAGGTCATCGCCGCCTATCTGGGCAGCGAGGCGCATACCGTGACCGAGGGAGTGCCGGCCTGATGTCCGCAGCGCTGGAGACGACGCGCCCCGCCCCGGCCGCCACCGGCCAGGCCCTGCTGGAGGTGAAGAACCTCGAGGCCTGGTATGGCGAGAGCCACATCCTGCATGGCGTCGGGATCGAGATCCGCCCGGGCGAGGTGGTGACGCTGCTGGGCCGCAACGGCGCCGGCAAGACCACCACGCTGCGCGCAATCATGGGCCTGGTCGGCAAGCGCGCCGGCAGCATCCGCTTCGACGGGCGGGAGATGATCGGCGACCGCTCCGACCTCATCGCCCGGTCCGGCATCGGCTACTGCCCGGAGGAGCGGGGGATCTTCGCCAGCCTGACGGTGACGGAGAACCTGCTGCTGCCGCCGGTGGTCAAGCCAGGCGGCCTCGACCTCGACACCATCTATGCGCTGTTCCCCAACCTGAAGGAACGGGCGAACAGCCCGGGCACCAAGCTGTCGGGCGGCGAGCAGCAGATGCTGGCGATCGCCCGCATCCTGCGCACCGGCGCCAACCTGCTGCTGCTGGACGAGCCGAGCGAGGGCCTGGCCCCGGTCATCGTGCAGCAGATCGGCCGGACGATCCGCGAGCTGAAGCAGCGCGGCTTCACCGTGCTGCTGGTCGAGCAGAATTTCCGCTTCGCCCAGACGGTGGCGGACCGCCACTACGTCATGGAGCACGGCCGGGTGGTGGACATGGTGGCGAATGCCGACCTGGCCGCCAGCATGGACCGGCTGCACGAATATCTCGGCGTCTGAGCCGGGACGGGGGAGGGACGGGCCATGCGGGCGGGGCAGGTGACCAAGGCCGGGCGGCGAACGAACCCGGCAGGGCCTGCGTTCCGCCCGCCGCGCGTGGCGGCCGACGCCGCGCCCTGCACACGGAAAGACCCATGCCCCAGCCAATGACCAATCGCCGTTCCCTCATCGCCGGCGCCACCGCCACCGCCACGGCGCTGGGCGGCCTGCCCTGGCGCGGCGCCCGCGCCCAGGCGAACACCCTCAAGATCGGCGTGCTGAACGACCAGTCCGGCGTCTATCGCGACATCTCCGGGCCCACCTCCGTCGCCTGCGTACGGCAGGCGGTCCAGGACCTCGGCAGCCGCGGCCTGAATGTCGAGGTCGTGGTCGCCGACCACCAGAACAAGCCCGATGTCGGGTCCAACATCGCCCGGCAATGGATCGACCGGGACGGCGTCGACGTGATCGTCGACGTCCCGAACAGCGCCGTGGCGCTGGCGGTGAACGGCGTGGTGCGGGAGAGGAACAAGGTCTACCTCAACAGCACCGCCGCGACCGCCGACCTGACCGGCCCGCAATGCAGCCCGAACACCGTCCACTGGACCTATGACACCTGGATGCTGGCGCGCAGCACCGGCGGCGCCATGGTGAAGGCGGGCGGGGATTCCTGGTTCTTCATCACCGCCGACTATGCCTTCGGCCATGCGCTGGAACGCGACACCGGCAATTTCGTCAAGGCGCAGAACGGCCGCGTGGTCGGCGCGGTGCGCCACCCGCTGGGCAACACCGACTACTCGTCCTTCCTGGTGCAGGCGCAGTCGTCCCGCGCCAAGGTGATCGGCCTGGCCAATGCCGGGACGGACACGGTGAACGCGGTGAAGCAGCTGGCCGAGTTCGGCATCACCCGCCGCGGCACCAAGGTGGCGGTGCTGCTGATGTTCATCAACGACGTGCACGGCCTGGGCCTGCAGGCGGCGCAGGGGCTGGTCTGCACCGAGACCTTCTACTGGGACCTGAACGACCGCACGCGCGCCTTCACGAACAAGGTCAGGCCGCACCTGGCGGGCAACATGCCGGCGATGTCGCATGCCGGCTGCTATTCCGCCGTGCTGCACTACCTGAAGGCCGCGGCCGACATGGGCGCCGACAAGGCGAAGGCGAGCGGCGCGGAGGCGGTGGCGCGCATGAAGGCGATGCCGACCGAAGATGACTGCTTCGGCGCCGGCAGCATCCGCGCCGATGGCCGCAAGATCCACCCCTCCTACCTCTTCGAGGTGAAGTCGCCGGCCGAGAGCAAGGGCCCCTGGGACTACTACAAGCTGCTGCAGACCACGCCGGCCGAGGAGGCCTTCCGGCCGCTGGCCGAGGGCGCCTGCCCGCTGGTCCGCAGCTAGCGCGGTTCGCACGGCGCGCGGACCCCGCGCGCGCCGTCCCGGGCCATCCGGGCCGGCGCGCGGCATGGTCCGCGGCGGCCCGGCGCCGTGACGGGCGCCTTGGCGGGTCGGGGTTGGCGGGCCCGGGGGATGAAGGCGATGCGGCGGCCCGCCGGGCCGGCGCCAGGACGGATGCGGGGCGGGCCCGGGACGGGCCGCCCCCACGCTTACGGACCGGGAAAACCCGGCCGTTCAACAGGGCAGAACTGGGGATGAACGGGATGCATCTGGGACGCAGGGCACTGCTTGCCACGGGGGCCGCCGCCGGCGCGGTGACCGCCCTTCCCACACTGTCGCGTGCGCAGGCGGCGAACACGATTCGCATCGGCGTGATGACCGACATGTCGGGCATGTATCGCGACAATACGGGCCCGACCTCCGTCGCCTGCACCCGCATGGCGGCGCAGGAATTCGGCAACCGCGGCTTCGCGGTGGAGGTGATCGAGGCCGATCACCAGAACCGCCCCGATGTCGGCGCCAACCTGGCGCGGCAATGGTACGACCAGGGCATCGACCTGATCATCGACGTGCCGACCAGCTCGGTCGGGCTCGCGGTGAACCAGGTCGCGCGGGAGAAGAACAAGCCCTACATCAATGTCGGCTCGGCGACCGCCGACCTGACGGGCGCGCAATGCGGCCCCAGCACCGTCCACTGGGCCTACGACACCTGGATGCTGGCGCGGTCCAACGGCGGCGCCACGGTGAAGGCGGGCGGCGACACCTGGTTCTTCATCACCGCCGACTACGCCTTCGGCCATGCGCTGGAACGCGACACGATGAATTTCGTCCGCCAGGCCGGCGGGCGCATCCTGGGCAGCGTGCGCACGCCCTTCCCGGGCACGACCGACTTCTCCTCCTTCCTGCTGCAGGCGCAGTCGTCGCGCGCCAAGGTCATCGGCCTGGCGAATGCCGGCGCCGACACCCAGACCTGCGTGAAGCAGGCGGCCGAGTTCGGCCTGACGCGGCGCGGCATCAAGCTCGCCTCGCTGCTGCTGTTCATCAACGACGTCCACGGCCTCGGCCTGCAGACGGCGCAGGGCCTGACCTGCACCGAGACCTTCTACTGGGACCTGAACGACCGCAGCCGCGCCTTTGCCCGGCGGGTCATCCAGCGGACGCCGACCAACTACCCGAACATGATCCATGCCGGCTGCTATTCCGGCACGCTGCATTTCCTGAAGGCGATCGCCGATATGGGCGTGCCGGCGGCCAAGGCCTCCGGCCTCGACCTCGTCAACCGCATGAAGGCGATGCCGACCGATGACGAGGCCTTCGGCCCCGGCAGCATCCGCCCGGATGGCCGCCGCATCTGCCCCAGCTTCCTGTTCGAGGTGAAGAAGCCGGAGGAGAGCCGCGGCCCCTGGGACTACCTGAAGCTGGTGCAGGAGACGCCGGCGGCCGAGGCCTTCCGGCCGGTGGGCGAGGGCGGCTGCGCCCTGATCCGCGCCTGATGCCGGCACCCGGCGCAGCCGCGCCGGCAGAGAGGTTCCGCCACCCGGCCGCGGCCCGCAGCGCGCGCCGGCCGGATGGCCGGGAGAGCATATCCGCGGCGGGGCCGGAATCCCCCGCCGCGGCTGGTGAGGAGAGGTTGAGAATGTCGTTGACCCGTCGCGGCCTGGTGGCCGCTTCCGTCGGTGCCGGCCTGCTGCCGGCCCTGCCGCGCCAGTCCCGCGCGCAGGCGGCCAACACCATCCGGATCGGCGTGATGAACGACCAGTCCGGGCCCTACCGCGACATCAGCGGCCCCTACGGCATCCAGTGCACGCAGCAGGCGGTGCAGGAGTTCACCGCCGGCGGCAACCGCGGCTTCGCGGTGGAGGTCATCACCGCCGACCACCAGAACAAGCCCGATGTCGGCGCCAACCTGGCGCGGCAGTGGTACGACCAGGGCGTGGACCTGATCATCGACGTCCCGACCTCCTCGGTCGGCCTCGCGGTGAACAACGTCGCGCGGGAGAAGAACAAGGCCTACATCAACACCGGCTCGGCCACCTCCGACCTCACCGGCGCGCAGTGCAGCCCGACCACGGTGCACTGGATGTACGACACCTACATGCTGGCGAAGTCCACCGGCGGCGCCATGGTGAAGGCGGGCGGCGACAGCTGGTTCTTCATCACCGCCGACTACGCCTTCGGCCATGCGCTGGAACGCGATACGACGAAGTTCGTGCGCGACGCCGGCGGCCGGGTGCTGGGCAGCGTGAAGTATCCCTTCCCCGCGACCTCCGACTTCTCCTCCTTCCTGCTGCAGGCGCAATCCTCCCGCGCCAAGGTGATCGGCCTGGCGAATGCCGGCGCCGACACCATCAACAGCATCAAGCAGGCGGCGGAGTTCGGGCTGATGCGGCGCGGCGTGAAGCTGGCGGCGCTGCTGATGTTCCTGCCGGACGTGCATGCGCTGGGGCTGCAGACCGCGCAGGGCCTCGTGCTGACCGAGAGCTTCTACTGGGACCTGAACGACCGCACCCGCGCCGTGACCCAGCGGCTGCAGCCGCGGCTGCGCGACCAGAAGCCGAACATGGCCTCCATCGCCAACTACTCGGCGACGCTGCACTACCTGAAGGCGGTGGCCGACATGGGCGTCGCGGCCTCCAAGGCCTCGGGCGTCGAGGTGGTGAACCGCATGAAGGCGATGCCCTGCGACGACGACGCCTTCGGCGCCGGCCGCATCCGGCAGGACGGCCGCAAGCTCTGCCCCAGCTATCTCTTCGAGGTGAAGAAGCCGGAGGAGAGCAAGGCCCCCTGGGACTACTACAAGCTGCTGCAGACCACGCCGGCGGAGGAAGCCTTCCGCCCGCTGGCCGAAGGCGGCTGCAGCCTGGTCCGCAGCTGAGCGGGTGAGGGGGAGGGAACGGGCATGAGGATCAGGAGACGCGGACTGCTCGGCACCGCCGCGGCCGCCACGGCGCTGGGCGGTTGGCCCGGCGCCGGCCAGGCGCAGGCGGCGCCGATCCGCATCGGCGTGCTGACCGACATGTCCGGGCCCTATCGCGACCTGACCGGGCCCAGCAGCCTGGCCGGCGCCCGGCAGGCGGCGGAGGAGTTCGCCGCCGCCACCGGGATGGCGGTGGAGGTGATCGCCGGCGACCACCAGAACAAGCCGGATGTCGGCGTGAACATCGCCCGCCAGTGGTTCGACCGCGACGGCGTCGACATGATCGCCGACCTGCCGAACAGCGCCGTGGCGCTCGCCGTCGCCCAGGTGGCGCGGGAGAAGAACAAGGCGGTGGTCGGCTCCGGCGTCGGCTCCACCGCCTTCACCGGCGCGCAGTGCAGCCCGAACAGCGTGCAGTTCACCTACGACACCTACATGCTGGCCAAGGGCACCGGCGACGCGCTGGTCAAGCAGGGCGCCGACAGCTGGTACTTCGTCACCGCCGACTACGCCTTCGGCCATGCCCTGCAGGCCGACACGGCGAGGTTCGTGGAGGCGGCGGGCGGCAAGGTGCTGGGCGCGGCGCGCTACCCCTTCCCGGCGACGACCGACTTCTCCTCCTTCCTGCTCGGTGCCCAGGCGGCGCGGCCGAAGGTGATCGGCTTCGCCAATGCCGGGGCGGACCTGGTGAACTGCATCAAGCAGGCGCGGGAGTTCGGCCTGGCCCGCCAGGGCGTGAAATTCGCCTGCCTGCTGATGACGGTGGTGGACACGCTCTCGCTCGGCCTGCCGGAGGCGCAGGGCCTGCTGATGACCGAGAGCTTCTACTGGGACCTGAACCCGCGCACCCGCGCCTTCGCCGAACGGGTGAGGGGCCGGCTGCAGGGGCGCATCGTCAATGCCTCCTGCGCCGGGAATTACGGCGGCACGCTGCACTACCTGAAGGCGGTGCAGTCGCTCGGCGTCGCGCGTGCCCGCGCCTCGGGGCTCGAGGTGGTGGAGCGGATGAAGGCCATGCCCTGCGACGACGACGCCTTCGGCGCCGGGACCATCCGCCAGGACGGGCGCAAGCTGACGCCCGGCTACCTGTTCCAGGTGAAGACCCCGGCGGAATCGACCGGGCCCTTCGACCTGCACAAAGTCATCGCGACCACCCCGGCGGACCAGGCGGCGCGCCCGCTGGCCGAGGGCGGCTGCCCCTTCGTCAAGATCTGAGGACCGGGAATACCCGCATGGACGACCTATTTGGCATCCCCGCGCCGCTGCTCTTCGGGCAGCTGCTGCTCGGCCTGATCAACGGCGCCTTCTACGCCATGCTCTCGCTCGGCCTCGCGGTCATCTTCGGCCTGCTCAACATCGTCAACATGGCGCATGGCGCGCAGTTCATGATGGGCGCCTTCGCCGCCTGGATGCTGCTGAACTGGCTGGGCATCGGCTACTGGGCGGCGCTGCTGCTGGCGCCGATCATCGTCGGCATCACCGGCATCATCCTGGAAAAGGCCTTCATCAGCCGATTGTACAAGCTGGACCACCTGTACGGGCTGCTGCTGACCTTCGGCCTGGCGCTGATCATCGAAGGCGTGTTCCGCAACGAATTCGGCTCCTCCGGCCTGCCCTACCGCATCCCGGCGGAGCTGTCGGGCGCCTGGGACCTCGGCTTCATGTTCATGCCGGTCTACCGCGGCTGGGTGGTCATCGCCGCGCTGATCCTCTGCCTTGCCACCTGGCTGATCATCGAGAAGACGCGGCTCGGCGCCTATCTCCGCGCCGCGACCGAGAATGCGGCGCTGGTCCAGGCCTTCGGCGTGAACGTCCCCCGCATGGTCACGCTGACCTACGGCTTCGGCGTGGCGCTGGCGGCGGTCGGCGGCGTGCTGGCGGCGCCGATCTATTCGGTGAACCCGCAGATGGGCTCGAACCTCATCATCGTGGTCTTCGCCGTGGTCGTCATCGGCGGCATGGGGTCCATCCTCGGCTCCATCCTCACCGGCTTCGCCCTCGGCATCGTCGAGGGGCTGACCAAGGTCTTCTGGCCGGAAGCCTCCGCCACCGTCATCTTCGTCATCATGGCGATCGTGCTGCTCGCGCGTCCCGCCGGCCTGTTCGGGAGGGCCTGAAGCCATGGCCGACACCACCACCACCATCACCGCCGCCGCCATTCCGGACCCGGCGCAGGAATCGCACGGCGTCTGGGGCTTCACCCGGGCGCAGCTTGCGGCGCTGGGGCTGCTGATCGCCTTCCTGGCGGTCGCGCCCTTCCTGCTCTACCCCGTCTTCCTGATGAAGCTGCTCTGCTTCGCGCTGTTCGCCTGCGCCTTCAACCTGCTGATCGGGTATGTCGGGCTGCTCAGCTTCGGCCATGCCGCCTATTTCGGGATGGGCGGCTACCTGGCGGGCCATGCCGCCAAGGCCTGGGGGCTGACGCCGGAGATCTCGATCCTCCTCGGCGCGGTCACCGCCGGGCTGCTCGGCGCCGTCGCCGGCTCCCTCGCCATCCGCCGCCAGGGCATCTACTTCGCCATGATCACCCTGGCGCTGGCGCAGATGGTCTACTTCTTCTGCGTCCAGGCCCCCTTCACGGGCGGCGAGGACGGCATCCAGGCCATCCCGCGCGGCAAGCTGTTCGGCGCCATCCCGCTGGACCAGGACATGGCGATGTACTGGGTGGTCGCCGCCATCTTCCTCGGCGGCTTCCTGCTGGTCCACCGCATCATCCACTCCCCCTACGGCCAGGTGCTGAAGTCGATCCGGGAGAACGAGCCGCGCGCCACCTCGCTCGGCTACCGGACGGACGACTACAAGCTGATGGCCTTCATCCTCTCGGCGACGCTGGCCGGCGTCGCCGGCGCGACCAAGTCCATCGTCTTCGGCATCGCCACGCTGACTGACGTGCACTGGTCGATGTCGGGGGAGGTGGTGCTGATGACCCTGGTCGGCGGCCTCGGCACCGTCTTCGGCCCGGTGGTCGGCGCCGCCGTCATCGTCACCATGCAGAACTACCTGGCCGAGATGGGCGCCTGGGTCACCGTCATCCAGGGCGTGATCTTCGTGCTCTGCGTGCTCGCCTTCCGGCGCGGCCTGGTCGGCGAGATCGGCAACGCGCTGAAGGTGAAGCTGTAGGTCCGGGACGGGCGCTGCCCGTTCCGGACCCCACCCGCGAGGGGGTTCGACGCAGGCGTCGAGCCCCCTGGAACCCCCGGGTGTCGAGCGGTTCCCGCTCGCCATGGCCCACGGCAACCGCTCCGGTCATTCGACGCTGCGAGCGGCGTCACCCGCTCAGGCGGGTCCACCTGAGCGGGATCCGCTCTAGCCGAGCCACTTCAGCAGGTGCGCCACCACGGCCTCGGGCTGTTCCTGCTGCACCCAGTGGCCGGCGCCGGGGATCAGGTGGACGTCGCTCATCCGCGTGCAGGCCACCTCCCGCATGCGGCGCATGGCGCCCGGCACCTGCTCGATCCCCCAGTCGCTGGCGCCCGCGATGAAGACCGAGGGCACGTCGATGGTGCGGCCGGCAAAGACCTGCGCCTCCGCCTCGAACCGTCCCGTCGTGCGGCAGCGGTACCATTGCAGCCCGCCCTGGAAGCCGGTGCGGTCATACTCGCCGGCATAGACCGCCAGATCGCGCTCCGGCAGCCAGCGATTGGCGGCGATCGCGGCGGCGGAGGGCATCTCCGGCGCCACCGTCGCCGCCATGTCCTTGTCCAGGTCCATGATGTAGTAGGTCGGCATCTGCGCCAGCGCCTCGGCCGTCCAGCCGGCCAGGCGGAAGGGCTTGTTGGCGGACCAGTCCGCGCTCTTCATGTGGTAGTAGGCGCGCAGGAAGGCGTGCACGCCCTGCGGGCTGCGCCACATGTCGTCATTGGCGCCGCGCTCCGAATAGTACCACTGGTAGTGCTTGCGCGGCCACGGCAGCGCCGCCAGCGCGGCATGGATGTCGGGCGGTGAGGGGCGGTCCGGGCCTTCCTCCGGCAAGGCGGGCGGGCCGGCGAAGGGCGCGCTCATCAGCGCCACGCGGCGGAACACGTCGGGGCGGATCAGCGCGCACCAGGCGGCGACCGGCGAGCCGAAGTCATGGCCCAGCACCGCCTCCACATGGCCATAGCCCAGCGCCGCCACCAGCCCGAGCTGGTCGCGCACCAGGTTCAGCATGCGGAAGGGGGCGAGGTCGCCGTCGTAGTCGGCGCTCCAGCCCGTGGTGCGGCCATAGCCGCGCTGGTCCGGCGCGACCACGTGGTAGCCGGCCGCGGCCAGCGCCGGCATGACCTTGCGCCAGGACCAGGCGAGTTCGGGGAAGCCGTGCAGCAGCAGCAGGCAGCGCGTGCCCGGCTCCCCGGCCTCCAGCACATGCATCGCCAGGCCGTTGATGCCGGGGATGATGCGGGCACGGATGCCGGGCGGCAGCACCTCCGCGCCCAGCGGCGGCATGGCAGTCATGGCGGTCCTCCCAGGTGGTCCTTGGCGGCGAGGCTAGCGCGGATCGCGCCCAGGTCCGAATGCCATTCCGCCGCAGGGGCCGGGCATCGGGCCAGGCACCGCCGCAATTCGTGCGGCGCGGGCGCGGCCGCAGGCGACGCGGCCTCGCCCCCGGGCAGCCACTGGCCGGCCGGGCGCCATCCGCGCCCGGCAGCACGGCGCCACGGCCCCCCGCGTCGGGGCCGCTGCCACATGGCAGCGGGACCCGCCCGCGCGCTACCCCGCGCTGCGGTCCCACAGGTTCGGCACGGCATCGTTGCCGTAGCCCGAGACGAAGGCGCGCGCCTCGCCCGTGCCGGGGTCGAAGACATGCCGCCGCACCGCGCCGATATTGCCGCCATAGACATGGATGCTGATGCTCGGCGCATCCGGCACCGCGTTCTCCACCACATGGATGTCGTAGCTGGCGGCGCCGACCGCGGCGACCTCGCCCGGCCGCAGCCGGTCCCGCCGGCCCGGGCGAGGCGGCGTGCCGGGCGGCCCGAGGACGTATTCGGTGGAGATCTCCTCGCCCCGCAGCTGCCCGACCAGGCCCCAGACCAGATGGTCGTGGATCGGTGTCCGCTGGCCCGGGCCCCAGACGAAGCTGACGACGGAGAAGCGCTCGGCCGGGTCGCAATGCAGCAGGTATTGCCGGTAGCCGGGCCCGACCACGGCGCAGGCGGGCGGCAGCCAGTCATCCGCCGCGACCAGGCCGCGCAGCAGGCTGGCGCCCTCGGCCAGGAATTCCGCCTCGCCGCCGCCGCCATCGGCCAGCCGCGTCATGCCCTGCACGAAATCCCGCAGCCGGGCGATACCTGCCATCGGTTCCTCCCCCACCCTTCGCCGGCGAACCATGCCATGCTGCCGGCCGTTGCGCGCTTGCGGAGGCGCAAATGACCGAAGGGCCCGAACTTTTCTTCCTCGCCGACGACGGCAGCATCCCGAACAATCCGCGCCTGCCGGCGCTGCTGTTCCGCGCCGTCCTGCCGGCCGGCGACCCGGCGGCGGCCGAGGCGCTGTTCGCCCGGCATGGCTGGCCGCCCGCCTGGCGCAACGGCATCTACCCCTACCACCACTACCACCCCGACGCGCATGAGGCGCTGGCGATCGCCCGCGGCACGGTGCGGGTCATGCTGGGCGGGGCGGGCGGGCAGGCGGTGGAGCTTGCGGCCGGCGACGTGGTGGTGCTGCCGGCCGGCACCGGCCACCGCAACCTCGGCGCCAGCCCGGACCTGCTGGTGGTCGGCGCCTATCCGGCTGGCCAGTCGCCGAGCGAATGCCGCGGCCGCCCGGGCGAGCATGCCCGCGCGGTGCCGATGATCACGCAGGTGCCGGATGCGCCGCGGGAGCCGGTGCGCGGCCGCCCCTGGCCGCTGTGAGCCTGCCTCAGAACTCCGCCTCCAGGTCCAGCTCGACGATGTGCGGCTCGGGCTCGCGCTGCGCCGCCTCGATCCATTCCTGCACCTCCGGCCAGGCCAGGATGGTGGCCATGTACCCGGCCGGCGCGCCATCCGGCCGGACATCGTAGCTGCGGTAGCGCAGCACCACCGGCGCATACATCGCATCCGCCACGCTCTTCTCCGCGCCCAGCAGCCAGGGGCCGCCCCAGCGCTCCAGGCAGTCGGTCCAGATCCAGTTGATCCGCTCGATATCCGCCCGCGCGCCCGACCACAGGGTGAAATTCGGCACGAAGGCGCGCAGGTTCATCGGCAGGGTGCTGCGCAGCGCGGCGAAGCCGGCATGCATCTCCCCGCTCACGGCGCGGCAGCGGGCGCGCGCCACCCGCTCGGCCGGCATCATCCGCGCCTCGGGGAATTCCTCGTTCAGGTATTCCGCGATGGCCAGGGTGTCCCACAGCTCCGCCCCCGCATGCCGCAGGCAGGGCAGCAGGATGGAGGAGGATTGCAGCAGCAGCTCGGCGCGGGAGGTCGGGTCCTCCGCCGAGGCCGCCTCCACCTCGAACTCCAGCCCGGCCATGCGGCAGAGCAGCCAGCCGCGCATCGACCAGGAGGAATAGTTGCGGCTGCTGATGCGCAGCACCGCCGGCGGCGCCTTGGCCGTGGCGACGCCGCGGCGGCGGGTCCGTTCGGCCATGGCGCGCTCTCCTCGCTGCGTGTCGGCGGCAGGCTAGCAGCGGCTTCGCGGTTGCGGAAAGATGCCGGGCTGGCACCATGGCGCGGCGCGGCCGGGCGCGATTGCAGAAGGGGACCGCGGGCCGGATGATCTACCACATGCTGCAGGCCGGCCAGGACTGGCTGCACCCGCTGCGCCGCGCGGCGCGGGGCGGCGCCGGCATGCTCGGGCGGATGGACCTGCGGCACCCGGCCTTCTACCCGCTGCGCCCCTGGGCGGCGGCGCTGGATGTCTTCGGCCATGCCGGCATCACCCATGCCCGGCCGGAATTCGGCATCGGCCCCGTCCGCGTCGGCAACCACGTGGTGGCGGTGGAGGAGGTGGTGGTCGCCGCCACCCCCTTCGCCAGCCTGCTGCATTTCCGCAAGGATGTCGGCCAGCGCCTGCCGCGCGTGCTGGTGGTGGCGCCGATGTCCGGCCATTTCGCCACCCTGCTGCGCAACACCGTGCAGGTGCTGCTGCAGGACCACGACGTCTACGTGACCGACTGGCACAATGCGCGCGACGTGCCGCTCGCGGCCGGCCGCTTCGGGCTCGACGAGTTCACCGAGCATGTCATGCAGTTCCTGCGCGCCATCGGGCCCGGTGCGCATGTGCTGGCGGTGTGCCAGCCGGTGGTGGCGGTGCTGGCGGCGGTGGCGCTGATGGCGGAGGACCACGACCGCTGCTCCCCCCGCAGCATGTCGCTCCTGGCCGGCCCGGTGGATACGCGGGTGAAGCCGACGCGGGTGAACCACCTGGCCAAGGCCCAGCCGATCTCCTGGTTCGAGCAGAAGATGATCGCCACCGTGCCCTGGCGGCATCGCGGCGGCGGCCGCCGGGTCTATCCCGGCGCGCTGCAGCTGGCCGCCTTCATGGGCATGAACCTCGACCGCCATGTGAAGGCGCAGCGCGACCAGTTCTGGGCCCTGCATGACGGGGAGGCGGAGAAGGCCAGCCAGCACCGGCGCTTCTACGAGGAGTATTTCGCGGTGATGGACCTGCCGGCCGAGTTCTACCTCGAGACGGTGCGGGAGGTGTTCCAGGAGCACGCCCTGCCGCGCGGCCGGCTGACCTGGCGCGGCCGGCCGGTGCGGCCGGAGGCGATCCGCCGCACCGCCATGCTGACGGTGGAGGGCGAGAAGGACGACATCTGCGCCATCGGCCAGACCATGGCGGCGCTGGATCTCTGCCGCGGCGTGCCGGTGACGATGAAGCGCCACCACCTGCAGACCGGCGTCGGGCATTACGGCGTCTTCAGCGGCCGCCGCTGGGCGACGCAGATCTATCCGCGGGTGCGGGAGGTGATCGGGGTGAATGACGGCTGACCGCGCGGCAAGTGCGGCAGGGGGGGGAGGGCGGCCGGGGCAGGGCCGGCTTCGGGGGTGCCGCCGGGGCTTCGGCGGCCAGAGGGGAACAGGGACCATGGAGCGATTCTTCGCGCTGCGGGAGCGCGGGACGACGGTGCGGACCGAGGTGCTGGCGGGCGCCACCACCTTCCTGACGATGGTCTACATCGTCATCGTCAATCCGGGGATCATGGCGCAGGCCGGCATCGATCAGGGCGCCGCCTTCGTCGCCACCTGCTTGGCCGCCGCCATCGGGTCGGCGCTGATGGGGCTGCTGGCCAATTTCCCCATCGCGCTGGCGCCGGGCATGGGGCTGAACGCCTATTTCGCCTTCGCCGTGGTGCTCGGGATGGGCGTCACCTGGCAGGTGGCGCTCGGCGCCGTCTTCCTCTCGGGCCTGCTCTTCCTGGCGGTGTCCCTGCTGCGGGTGCGGGAATGGCTGATCAACGGCATCCCGCTCAGCCTCAAGCTCGGCATCGCCGCCGGCATCGGCTTCTTCCTCGGCCTGATCGGGCTGAAGAACATGGGCCTGGTCGTGGACCATCCGGCGACGCTGGTCGGCCTCGGCAAGCTCACCGAGACCTCCGTGCTGCTGGGCTGTCTGGGCTTCGTCATCATCGCCGGGCTGTCGGCGCGGCGGGTGCCGGGGGCGATCGTCATCGGCATCCTGGCGACGGCGGCGCTCGGCATCCCCTTCGGCCTGACGAAATTCAGCGGGATCGTCAGCCTGCCGCCCTCCCTGGCGCCGACCTTCCTGCAGCTCGACATCGCCGGCGCGCTGCAGCTCGGCGTGCTCGGCATCGTCTTCACCTTCTTCCTGGTGGACCTGCTGGACAACACCGGTACGCTGATCGCCACCACGCACCGCGCCGGGCTGATGCGCAAGGACGGCTCGGTGCCCAATCTCGGCCGGGCGCTGCAGGCCGACAGCGGCGGGGCGATCATCGGCTCGGCGCTCGGCACCTCCACCACCGTCAGCTACATCGAGAGCGCGGCGGGCATCCAGGCCGGCGGCCGCACCGGGCTGACGGCCCTCACCGCCGCCGTGCTGTTCCTGGCGGTGCTGTTCCTGGCGCCGCTCGCCACCAGCATCCCCGCCTTCGCCACCGCGCCGGCGCTGGTCTTCGTCGCCTGCCTGATGGCACAGGCGCTGCGGGACGTCGCCTGGGACGACGCCACGGACTACGTCCCCGCGGTCATCACCACGCTCTCGATGCCCTTCACCTTCTCGATCGCCACGGGCATCGGCCTCGGCTTCATCACCCATGCGCTGCTGAAGGTTGCGGCCGGCCGGGCGGCGGAGGTGAGCGGCGCGGTCTGGATCATCGCCGGGCTCTGCGTGGTGAAATTCGCGCTGACCTGAGCCGACCGTCCCGGGCGTGCGCCGCCCTGCCGGCAGACGTCCGGCGCCACCCTGGGCCGGCCCGGGTCCGACCCGCACCGGCCACGGCCGGGCGCCGGCCCGCCAGGGGGGCGAGGCACGCGTGCGGATGCATCGGGGGGATGGCCGCCTCGATGCCCCCGGGCCGGTCACCGCGCGTGGCAGGCGGCGCAGGTGCCGCCGGCCAGCCGGGAGGGCGCACCCTCCCACCGCGCGCCGGCCACCAGCAGCGCATGGCCGCCGACCAGCAGGACCGCAACCAGGCCGATGACCAGGATCGCCCGCCGCATGGCGCCGCCTCCCTCCGCTTGTCGCTCCCGGCCCTGCCGCCCAGGATAGCGCAAGCCAGGAAGGGGGAGGGACGGGATGGCGGCGGTGCAGCCGGTTTGCCTGACGTTCGACAACGGGCCGGAGCCGGAGGTGACGCCCGGCGTGCTGGCCACGCTGCGCCGCCGGGGCCTGCCGGCGA
Organism: Paracraurococcus ruber; assembly: GCF_004353985.1. GTDB lineage: Bacteria > Pseudomonadota > Alphaproteobacteria > Acetobacterales > Acetobacteraceae > Paracraurococcus > Paracraurococcus ruber. Next base: position 38,592 of record NZ_SMOA01000029.1, read on the forward strand.
TGTTCTTCGTCGTCGGCGAGAAGCTGCGGGACCCCGCCCGCCGCGCCCTGGCGGAGCGGGCGCGGGCGGAGGGCTTTCCGGTGGGCAACCACACCCTCAGCCATGGCACGCCGCTCGGCCGCCGCGGCGGGGCGGAGGCGGTGGCCGAGATCACCGCCTGCGACGCGCTGCTCGACGGGCTGCAGGAGCCGGAGCGGCTGTTCCGCCCGAATGGCGGCGGCGGCGCGCTGGGGCCGCATCTGCTGAACGCCGCCGCGGCGCGGCACCTGCAGGCGGGCGGGCACACGGTGGTGCTGTGGAATGCCATCCCGCGCGACTTCGACGACCCGGATGGCTGGCCGGACCGGGCCCTGGCGCAGCATGCCGCCGCCACGGCGCCGGTGCTGATGGTGCTGCACGACCTGCCGAACGGCGCCATGCGACACCTGGACCGCGTGCTGGGCAGGCTGCAGGACCGCGGCGTCGAATTCCTGGCGACCCCGCCCGCCGCCTGCGTGCCGATCCTGCGCGGCGCGGCGCAGCCGGGCCTCGGCGCCGTCGTCTCCCCGGATCCCGCGCCATGAGGCGCCGCGCGCTGCTCGCGGCGGCGGCCGCGCTGCCCGTCGCCCGCGCGCAGGCGGCCTGGCCGGACCGGCCCATCCGCCTGGTCGTGCCCTTCGCCGCCGGCACCACCACGGACATCCTGGCGCGGCTCTGCGGCGCGGCCCTCGCCCAGGGGCTGGGCCAGCCGGTGGTGGCGGACAACCGCGCCGGCGCGGGCGGCACGGTGGGCACCCAGGCGGCGGCGCAGGCGGCGCCGGACGGGCACACGCTGCTCTTCGGCACCAGCGGCACCATGGCGACCAACCCGGCCATCATGCCCGCCATCCCCTATGACCCGCTGCGCGACCTGGCGCCCATCGCCGGCTATGCCCGCACCGCCGTGGTGCTGGGCGTGCGGCCGCAGCTTGGCGTGGCGGGGTTCGCGGAATTCCTGGCGCTGGCGCGGCAGCGGCCGCTTTCGGTCGGCACCGCCGGCACCGGCACCACGGGGCACCTGACCGTGGCGCTGGTCACGCTGCGGGCCGGCCTTGCGCTGACCCATGTGCCCTATCGCGATGGGTCCCGCGCCGTCGCGGACCTGCTGAACGGCACGCTGGACGCCATGGTATACCACCCGCTGGGCTTCCTGCCGCATATCCGGGCCGGGACGGTGCGCCCGCTGGCGGTGACCGGCCCGGCGCGGCATCCGCTGTTCCCGGCGGTGCCGACCCTGCTGGAGTCGGGGCTGGAGGGCGCGGTGGTGGAGGGCTGGTGGGCGCTCTATGCCCCCGCCGCCACGCCGACGCCGGTGGTGGCGCGGCTGGCGGGGCTGGTGCGGGACTCGCTGGGCGCAGCCGCGGCGCGGGAGGAGCTGGAGCGGCAGGGGCTGCAGCCGATGCCGCTCGACCCCGGAGCGCTGGCGGCGCTGACGCGGGAGGAATTGGCGAAGCAGCGCGCCCTGGCGCAGGCGGCGAACATCACGCCGGACTGACGCCGTGGCGGATCGGGACCCTGCGATGGCCGCCCTGCCGCCATCGGCGGGAGGCCGCCCCTCGAAGCCCGTGACCGTCCGCAGCCCCACATCCTGCCGCGCCGCCGCCCCGGCGCGCGGCTGGCCCGGCCCCGTCCGGCATCGGGGTCGACCCCGAGGCCGGGCGGCAGGCCCGCTCCGCGCGGCGGCGGGGCGCTGCCGGCGGGCATTTCCGGGATGGTTGCGCCGCGTCCATCTTCACCGCTTGGTCGGCTTCGCCGACTCCCGATGCGGCTGCGGGAATGCGCCCGCCGAAGGAGGTGTAATGAAGTTGTAACTTTCACATACTTATGAACCCGCCCCGCGATGCCTGAATCGCCGGGAGATGAGCCGAATGCGTGCCCTGTTGACCCTGTCCATCCGCGGCAAGCTCGGCCTCGGCTTCGGCCTCATGCTGATCCTGACCCTCGGCCTCGGCTTCGGGGCGCTGAACCGGCTGGACGTGGTGAACCACGCCGCCGCCGACCTGCGCGACCACTGGCTGCCCAGCACCCGCGTCATCGGCCGGATCGCCGAGCATTCGACGCGCTACCGCCAGCTCGAGGCCGTGCATGTGATGGCGACCGGCGCGGACGCGAAGCGGCGGGAGGAGCAGAACCTGGCCCGCACCCGCGCCGACGTGGAAGGTTATTGGCGCGACTACGCGCCGCTGGTCGCCACGCCGGAGGAACGGCGCCTGGCCGATGCCGCGCGTGCCGCCTGGCTCGCCTATCTCGGCTATGAGGAGCGGCTGCTCGCCGCGTCCCGCGCCGGCGACCCGCAGGCGACCGCGCTCTACACCGGGGAGATGCGCAGCAACTTCGGCCGGTTGCGCGAGGGCCTGCAGGCGCTGTCCGACTACAACGTGAAGGGCGGCACGGATGCGGCGCAGGCCGCGGATGCCGCGCATGCCGGGGCGCGCACCGCCATCCTGGCCGGCAGCGCGGCGGCGACGTTGCTGGCGGCGCTGCTCGCCTGGATTCTGGCCCGCGGCGTGGCCCGGCCGGTGCAGGCGGCGGCGGCGCTGATGGGCCGCGTCGCGCAGGGCGACCTGGATGCGACGGTGCCGCACCAGGACCGCGGCGACGAGATCGGGTCCATGTCCCGCGCGCTGGAGGGGCTGCGGCAGACCGCGCTGCGCGCCCGCACGCTGGAGCGGGAGGCGGAGGCCGCGCGCCTGGCGGCCGAGCAGCAGCGGCGGCAGACCCAGCTCGACCTCGCGGACCGGGTGGAGCGGCAGCTCGGCGCGGTGATGCAGGAGCTGGCGCAGGCCGCGACGGCGCTGGAAGCCGGCATCACCCGGCTGGCGGCGACGGCCGAGGCGACGACGGAGCGGGCGGGCTCCGCCGCCATCGGCGCGGAACAGGCGACGACGAATGTGCAGACCGTGGCGGCGGCGGCCGAGGAGCTGTCGGCTTCGGTGAACGAGATCTCCCGCCAGGTGGCGCGGGCGGCGCAGACCGCCCGCCGCGCCTCGGACGACGTGACGGCGGCGAATGGCGAGGTCGCCGGCCTCGCCGACGCGGCGCAGCGCATCGGCGACGTGCTGCGGCTGATCGGCGACATCGCCGGGCAGACCAACCTGCTGGCGCTGAACGCGACGATCGAGGCGGCGCGGGCGGGCGAGGCGGGCAAGGGCTTCGCCGTGGTGGCGAGCGAGGTGAAGGCGCTGGCCGGCCAGACCGAAGGCGACCGAGGAGATCGGCGCCCAGATCGGCGCCATCCAGTCGGCGACCGACCGCGCCGTCGACAGCATCAAGGGGATCTCCGGCGTGGTCGGGGAGGTGGACCAGATCGCCACCACCATCGCCGCGGCAGTGGAGGAGCAGGGCGCCGCCACGCAGGAGATCGCCCGCAACGTGGCGGAGGCCGCGACGGGCACGCGCGCCGTCTCCGACAACATCGTGCATGTCAATGCCGGTGCGCGCGACACCGCCGGCGCCCTGCGCACCCTACAGGAGAGCACGGTGCGCGTCGCGCATCAGGGCGCGACCCTGCGGGAGGAAGTGGCCGGCCTGGTGCGCGGATTGCGCGCCGCCTGACCCGGCCGGCGCCGGGCCGGCGCCGCGCCTGCGTCCCGGGCCGCGGCCGGGCGGGCCTGCGCGCCCCTTCAGGCCAGCATCGCCTCCGCCTCCGCCCAGAGCCGGCGGACCAGGTCCCCCGCCGGCTCGGCGACCGACAGGGCCGCGCCCTGGCCGGCCCAGGCCTGCATGGCGGTGACGTCGCCGGCCGTCTCCGCCGCCGCCCGCACCGGCAGCATCAGCGCCCGCTGCACCGGATAGGGCGCCGGCGCCAGTTCCGCGGCGAAGGCCTCCGTCACCCGGTTGCGGATGCCGCGGGCGAGGCGGCCGGAGAAGCCGCGGGTCAGCACCGTGTCCTCCGGCGCGGTGCGGCCGATCGCCTCGGCCCAGGCCGGGTGGATGCCGGCCTCCGGGCTGCGCAGGAAGGCGGTGCCCATCTGCACCGCGCTGGCGCCCAAGGTCAGCGCCGCGGCGACGCCGCGCGCATCCATCACCCCGCCGGCGGCGATCACCGGCACCCGCACCGCATCCGCCACCTGCGGCAGCAGGGCAAACAGGCCGACCTGGCTGCGCTCGGCCGCCGCATCCTCGAAGGTGCCGCGATGCCCGCCCGCCTCGGCCCCCTGCGCCACCACCGCATCCGCGCCGGCCGCCTCGGCGGCACGCGCCTCCGCCACGGTCGTGGCGTTGCAGAACCAGGCGATGCCGCGGGCCTTCAGCCGCGCCACCACCTCCGGCGGGAAGAGCCCCATGATGGTGGAGGCGACGGCCGGCGCCGCCTCCACCAGCGCGTCGCATTGCGCGGCGAAATCCTGCACGAAGGGGCCGGGCCCGGGATCCGGCACCGCGACGCCGCCGAGCGCCGACAGCGCCTCGCGCACCCGCGCCTCCTGCGCCGCGTCGCGGGCCGGCGGCGGGTCCGGCGCCCAGAGATTGATCTGGAAGCCGCCATTGCTGGCGCTGCGGAACCGCGCCACCCAGTCCCGCATCTGCGCCGGGGAGGACATCAGCGCCCCGAAGCCGCCCAGCCCGCCGGCCGAGGCGACGGCGGCGGCCAGCGCCGGCGGCGCCGATCCGGCCATCGGCGCCTGCAGGATGGGGACCCGCAGGCCGAAGCGGTCGCAGAATGCCTGGGCGCGGCGGCGGGCCGTCATGCGCAATCCTCCCTGGGCGAACCGGGGCGGGTTCGCGTCGCATCGTGGCGGGCCAGGCTGCGGCATGCGGCGCCGGCGCGCCCGGCTGTCCGGGCCCGCCCGCGATCCGCCCCCGCCGGCGCCCGCCGGCCGTCATGCTGCGCCGGCGCCGCCGCGGCGCGAAGCGGCGGTGCCGGC
>NZ_SMOA01000002.1 GCF_004353985.1 Paracraurococcus ruber
CGGCGCGCCGGCCAGCAGGCCGCCCGCCCGCAGCGCCGCGCGCCGCCGGCCGCGCGGCGTCGTCTCCAGGATCAACGCCGGCGGCGCCCCGGCGCGGCGCAACTGCGCCGCCAGCAGCCAAAGCAGCGGCCCCTGCCCCGCCAGCACCACCCGCCCGCGTGGCACCGCATCCGCGGTCTTCAGCAGGATCTGCGCCGCACCCGCCGTCATCACGCCGGGCAGCGTCCAGCCGGGGATCGGCACCGGCCGTTCCTGCGCCCCGGTCGCCAGCAGCACGCGCTGCGCCCGCAATTCGGCGGTACGGCCGCCGGCCGCGAGGGACAGCGCCCCCTCCTCCGGGTCCAGGTGCCAGAGCGTGGTCGCCGGCCGCCAGTCCAGCCGCGCGGCGCGGAAGGCGCGGGCCAGCGGCAGGCCGGCGGCGTAGTCGGTGCCGAAGACGGGATCGTGCCCGGCGCGCTCCACCGCGCGGAAGACCTGGCCGCCCGGCGCCGGGTTCTCGTCCACCACCGCGACCGAGAGGCCGAGATCCACCGCCTCCACCGCCGCCGCCATCCCGGCCGGGCCGGCGCCGATGATCGCCAAGTCCACGCTCATCCCGCGAAGGCCACCCGGGCGCCACGCTGCGTGGCGATGCGCATGCCGGGCACGACCTGCACCAGGCAGGCCTGGCGGTTGGCGACTCCGTCGATCTCCGCCAGGCAGTCGAAGCAGATGCCCATCAGGCAATAGGGCAGGCGCGGCGCGCCGGAGGCCGGCGTCTCCCGGATCAGCGCCGCGCCGGCCAGCAGCACCGCCGCGGCGGCGGAGGCGCCTTCGGGCACGCGCAGCGCGACGTCATCGACGAAGACCTCCACGCGCGCCGCGGGCGCCGCCTGCCGCCGCGCCCCGCGGCCGGTGCGATCAGGACGCGGCGCGAACATCGAAGCGGCCGGCGGTGAAGCGGTCGAGCATCGGGTCCAGCCGGCCGGCGGCGATCATCGGCGCCAGCAGCCGGGCATGCGCGCCGGCCAGCGTCACGCCGGAATGGCAATTGGCGGTGAACGCGCCCGGGAAACGGGCGGATTCGTCGTACACCGGCAGCCCGTCCGGCGCCATGACACGCAGCGCCGACCAGGCGCGGACGATGGCAAGCCGGCCGATCCAGGGGAAGCATCGCACGGCGCGCCCGGCGATCTGCCGCATCACGTCCGGCGTCTGGCGGATGTCGAACCCCACCTCCTCCATGCTGTCGCCCAGCATCAGGCTGCCTTCCTGGGTCTGGCGGATGGTGGTTGTGGGCATCGGCAGCACCTCCGCCGCGCGCTCCGTCACCAGCACCTGGCCGCGCTGCGGCCGCACCGGCGCCGAGAGGCCGAAGCGCGGCGCCAGATCCGCATTGCCCAGCCCGGCCGCCAGCACGATGCGCGGCGCGGCGAAGCGCCGGCCGCCGGCGGTGACGGCGAAGTCGCGCGGCGCCGCCTGTCCCTCGCCCACCCGCGCCTCCGGCACATAGGTGCCGCCGGCGCCGGCGAAGGCCGTGTGCAGGGCATGCAGCAGGCGCAGCGGGTTGGCATGCCCGTCATAAGGGGTCCAGGACGCACCCACGACCTCCGGGCCGAGGCCGGGCAGCATCTGCCGCAGCTCCGGCGCCGCGATCATCCGGTACTCGTAGGGCTGGTTGCCCGCCTCCTGCCGCATTCGCGCCATCCGGGCCTCGCGGTCCGCCATCTCCCGGTCGGAGAGGCAGAGATGCACACCGCCCGGCTGCCGCAGCCCCAAATCCTCCCCGGTGCGGGCGCCAAGCTCCGCGGCGAGGGCCGGCCATTCGGCGGCGGAGGCGCGGGTCCAGCGCTGGTACCACGGCGCACCCAGCCCCTTCGACTGCACCCAGACCAGGCCGAAATTGCCGCGGCTGGCGCGGAAGGCGGTGTCGCCCTCGTCCAGCAGCACCGTGGCGAGGCCCTGCCGCTGCAGTCCCCAGGCGATGGCGGCGCCGACCAGGCCGCCGCCCACCACGATCGCGTCGAAGGGTTCGGAGCGCATGCGAGCAAGAGGACGGCGTCGCGGCGATGGCGTCAAGGAAGCGGCGGGGAGGGGGCGTCCTCCCCGCACCCCAGCTCTGTTTCCGGGGGTCTCGCACCCGCCGCGCGGCGGCGGCCGACTCCCGGAAAGCAATGCAGGGGTTTGGGGAGGAAATGCCTTTTCCTCCCCAACCTTCTTTCACCCCGGCCGCCGGAACGCCGCCCGCGCCGCCATGGCCTCGGCCCGGATGGCGCAGCCCTCGGCATGGTCGTTGATCAGCCCCATGGCCTGCAGGAAGGCATGCATGGTGGTCGGGCCGACGAAGCCCCAGCCGCGCCGCTTGAGGTCCTTCGACAGGGCGATGGAGGTCTCGGAGGTCGCGGCGCCCGCGGGCGGCGGCGCCGCGGGCTCGTGCCGCCAGACATAGGCCGCCAGCGAGCCTTCCTCCCGCACCAGAGCCTGGGCGCGGCGGGCATTGTTGATCACGGCCTCGATCTTGCCCCGGTGGCGCACGATGCCGGCATCGCCCAGCAGCCGCTGCACATCCGCCGCGTCGAAGGCGGCGACGCGGTCGATGGCGAAGCCGTGGAAGGCGCCGCGGAAATTCTCCCGCTTCGCCAGGATGGTCCGCCAGCTCAGGCCGGACTGGAAGCCTTCCAGGCACAGCTTCTCGAACAGCCTGGTGTCGTCGGCGACCGGGAAGCCCCATTCGCGGTCGTGATAGGCGACGTAGTCCGCCGTCGCCACGCACCAGTGGCAGCGCGGGCGGCCATCCGGGCCGGGCAGCGTCCTGCTCATCGCCTGTCCTTTCCCTGCACCGGGCGTGTTGACCCCGCCCCCCCGGCCGCGCGAGCCTCGGCCGCCCCCCGGGAAGGATCGTTGCATGAGCCCGCTGGATACCGCCGCCACCCTGCCGCGCAACAGCGATATCGAGGCCGCGCTGGCCGAGGCGCGGGAGGCCTATGCCGCCGCGCGCCCGCGCAGCGCCGCCCTGCACGCGAAGGCGCGGGAGGTGATGCCGGGCGGCAATACCCGCACCGTGCTGTTCTACACCCCCTTCCCCACCGCCATGGTGCGCGGCGAGGGCTGCCGGCTCTGGGATGCCGATGGCCGGGAATATCTCGACCTGCTGGGCGAGTACTCCGCCGGCCTGTTCGGCCATTCTGAGCAGCGGATCCTGGCGGCGGTGAAGGCGGCGCTCGATGCCGGCATCAACCTGGCCGCGGTGGGGGAGAAGGAGGGGCAGCTCGCCCATCTGATCGCCGGCCGCTTCCCCTCCATCGAGATGGTGCGCTTCACCAACAGCGGCACCGAGGCGAACCTGATGGCGCTGGCTGCCGCCCGCGGCTTCACCGGCCGGGTGAAGACCATGGTGATGCGCGGCGGCTACCATGGCGGCGTGCTGACCTTCGGCACCGAGCACAGCGCGGTGAACGTGCCCATTCCGCTGGCCTTCACCGACTACAACGACCCGGCGGCCGCGACACGCGACATCCTGGCGGAAGGCGAGCAGCTCGCCGCCGTGCTCGTGGAGCCGATGCTGGGCTCCGGCGGCTGCATCCCGGCGAGCGTCGAATTCCTCCAGGCGCTGCGCGACGCCACCCGCAAGACCGGCGCGGTGCTGATCTTCGACGAGGTGATGACCAGCCGCCACGGTCCCGGCGGCCTGCAGCAGATGACCGGCGTGACGCCCGACATGACCACGCTGGGCAAGTACATGGCGGGCGGGATGAGCTTCGGCGCCTTCGGCGGCCGCGCCGACATCATGGCGGTGTTCGACGGCCACAGGCCCGGCACGCTGCCGCATGCCGGCACCTTCAACAACAATGTCTGGTCCATGGCCGCCGGCTGCGTCGCCATGGGCGAGATCTTCGATGCGGCGGCGGCCGAGGCGCTCTATGCCCGGGGCGAAGGACTGCGCGAGGCGCTGAACGCCGCCTGCGCCCGGGCGGGCGTCGCCATGCAGTTCACCGGCCGCGGCTCCATGCTCAGCGTGCATTTCCGCCCCGGCCCGGTGACCGCGCCCTACAAGCCCGGCCCGGCCGAGGAGAAGCTGCGCGAGCTGTTCTTCTTCGACATGCTGGCCGCCGGGATCTACATCGCCCGGCGCGGGATGGTCGCCCTCTCCCTCCCCGTCACCGAGGCGGATTGTGGCCGGTACGTTGCGGCAGTGGAGGAGTTCATCGCCGCGCGGCGTCCGCTGCTGGCAGTCTGAGCCCGGGGGGGCTAGCCTTGCCGCCACCGGCCCGAGGGCGTGCCCGCGGCGGGTCCCGGCCAGGCGGCTTCGCCCGGGGTGGGCCCGCCCGGTCGCGCGGCCACCCGCCGCCCCCGTCGCCGACCCGCCGAAGCCCCAGGAGAGCACCATGCCCACGTCCAATGCCGGGGATCGCCGCCTGTCCAACCAGGCGCGCCGGGTCATGCTGCTCACCGGCGCCTCGCGCGGGATCGGCCATGCGACCGTGAAGGTCTTCTCCGCCGCCGGCTGGCGCGTGCTGACCATCTCCCGCCAGTCCTTCCCGGAGGAATGCCCCTGGGCGATGGGGCCGGAGGACCATGTGCAGTGCGACCTGTCCTCGCCCGAGGACACGCTGCGCGGCATCGGGGAGATCCGCCAGCGGCTGGAGGCGGAGGGCGGCAGGCTGGACGCGCTGGTGAACAATGCCGGCATCTCGCCGAAAGGCCCGGGCGGGGCACGCATGGGCGCGATCCAGACCTCGCTCGAGGACTGGCTCTGGGTGTTCCAGGTGAACCTCTTCTCCTCCATCATGCTGGCGCGCGGGCTGATCGAGGAGTTGCAGCGCGCCCAGGGCGCGGTGGTGAACGTGACCTCCATCGCCGGCAGCCGGGTGCATCCCTTCGCCGGGGCCGCCTATGCGACCTCCAAGGCGGCGCTGATGGCGCTGACGCGGGAGATGGCGCATGACTTCGGCCCGCTCGGCATCCGGGTGAACGCGATCTCGCCCGGGGAGATCGACACCTCCATCCTCTCCCCGGGGACGGAGAAGATCGTCGAGGAGCAGATCCCGATGCGCCGCCTGGGCAAGCCGGCCGAGGTGGCGAAGGCGATCTACTTCCTCTGCACCGACGCCTCATCCTACGTGAACGGGGCGGAGATCCATGTGAACGGCGGCCAGCACGTGTAGCCGGCCATCCAGGGGGATGCCGCCCGCCTGCCCTGGGCCAAAGGGGCCCCGGGCTCCTCGGGTACGCCGCCTCAGCGGCCGCCGCTGACCGGCAGCAGCGCGCCGGTGACATAGCTGGCGGCATCCGAGAGCAGCCAGAGCACCGCCTCCGCCGCTTCCTCCGGCTGGCCGCCGCGCGCCATGGGGATGCTGCCGACAAGCCGCGACAACCGGTCCGGCATGCCGGCGGCCGCATGCAATTCCGTCTCGATCAGGCCCGGGTTCACCGCGTTGACGCGCACGCCCTGCGCCGCCGCCTCCTTCGCCAGGCCGATGGTCAGCGTATCCACCGCGCCCTTGCTGGCGGCGTAATGCACCCATTCGCCGGCGCCGCCGATCGCCGCCGCGCGGGAGGACACGTTCACGATCGCCCCGCCCGGCGGCAGCACCGCCAGCGCCGCCCGGCAGCAGGCCGCGAGGCCGAAGACATTGGTGCGGAACACCGTCTCCCACATCGCATCCGTGCTCTCGCGCAGCGTCGATGTGGGGCCGGTGATGCCGGCATTGTTCACCAGCGCATCGAGCCGCCCGAAGCGGTCCCGCACCTGCGCGAAGGTGGCGGCGACCGCCTGCGGGTCGCCGACATCGGCCTGGATCGCCAGCGCCCGGGCGCCGGCCGCCTCGGCCGCCGCCGCCGTCTCCGCCGCCCGCGCGGCATTGCCGGCATAGGTGAGTACCACGTCCCAGCCGCGCGCCGCCGCCAGCCGCACCACCGCCGCGCCGATGCCGCGCCCGCCGCCGGTCACCAGCAACACCTTGCGATCCGCCATGGCCCTCCCCCTCCATCCGCTTTGCCGGCAGCATAGGCCGGGAGACGTCAGGGAGGGAGCGATGTTCAGGCCAGATCTGTTCGCCGGCCAGCGCGTGCTGATCACCGGCGGCGGCAGCGGCCTCGGCCGGATGATGGCGGAACGCCTGGTCGGCCTCGGCGCCGCCGTGGAACTCTGGGGCCGCCGCGGGCCGGTGCTGGCCGAAGCGGCGGCAGCGCTGGGCGCGCAGGCCACCTGGCAGGTGGTGGACATCAAGGACGCGGAGGCGGTGGAGCGCGCGGCGGACGCGATGTGGCAGGCGGGGCGCCCCGCCACCCACCTGATCAACAACGCCGCCGGCAATTTCGTCAGCCGCACGGAGGATCTCTCGCCCCGCGGCATCCGCGCCATCACCGACATCGTCTTCCACGGCACGCTGCAGGTGACGCAGGCGCTTGGCAAGCGCTGGATCGCGGCGGGGAAAGGCGGTCATGCGGTGCTGTCCATCACCACCACCTGGGGGCGGACCGGCGCGCCCTTCGTCATCCCCTCGGCGATGTCGAAGGCGGCGGTGGATGCGATGACGAAGTCGCTGGCGGTGGAATGGGGCCGCTACGGCATCCGGCTGAACGCCATCGCCCCCGGCACCATCCCGACCGACGGGATGTATGCCCGGCTCCGCCCCGGCGACAACGACCCGACCGCGAAGGCGGCGGCCGCGAACCCCATGCGGCGGGTCGGCACGGCCGGGGATATCGGCGACCTCGCCGCCTTCCTTCTCGCCCCGTCCTGGATCAATGGCGAGACGATCGCCCTCGATGGCGGCAACTGGATGCAGAGCGGCGGCGGCTTCAAGGATTTCTTCGCCTGGGGCGACGCCGAATGGGCCGAGGCGCGGGACCGCATCCGCGCCCGCAACGCCGCCGACAAGGCGCAGCGGGGATAGGGCGGATCGCGCCGGGCGACTCCGCGCGCCGGGCGGGAGGCTGCGACCAAGCCGCGTCCCGGCCCGGCACGCGAAACGCGGCGGCTCGACGACGGATGGGCGCCGGGGCTGACCGGCCCCGCGCCGCCGGGCATCCGCCCGCCGCCGCGATCGCGGCCGGGCCAGGGCCGATTTCCCGCCCCGTCGCGGCGCCGGGATGCCATGCTGCAGCGGGGAGAGAGACGGAGCTTCGCGCCATGCCGCAGACCATCCATCGCTGGCCCGCGCAGCAGCGGGTGCGTACCGGCCCGGTGGCGGAGACCCTGCCGCCGGAGATCGAGGATTGCGGCCGGGTGCTGCTGGCGACCACCCGGTCCCTGGTCCGCAGCGACATCGCCCGGACGGTGCGCGCCGCCCTCGGCAGCCGCCTGGCCGCCGAGCACGCGACCATGCGCGCCCATTCGCCGTTGGAGGACGTGCTCGACCTCGCCGCCATGATCGCCGACAGCGGCGCCGAGCGGGTGGTGACGCTGGGCGGCGGCAGCGTGATCGACGGCGCCAAGGTCGCCTGCCGCGCCGCCTGGGAAGGCGTGACGGATGCGGAGGGGCTGGTCGGCCTCGCCGTCTCCCGCGGCGCCGAGCCGGAGGAGTGGGAGAGGGTGGAGCCCCTGCCCCGCATCGTCGCGGTGCCGACCACGCTCTCGGCCGCCGAATTCGCCCCGCATGCAGGCTACACGGATCTCGCGGCTGGGCGGAAGATGCGCGCGGTGTCGCCGGCGCAGGTGCCGCGCGCCGTGCTGCTGGATCCCGCGGCGACGCTCGAGACGCCAGCCGAGCTGCTGCTCTCCTCCGGCATCCGGGCGGTGGACCATGCGGCGGAACGGCTCTGTGCCCGGGACCGCGCGCCCTTCTCCGACGCCGTGTCCCGCCAGGCCCTGGTGATGCTGGCCCGTGCCCTGCCGGCCATCCGCCGCACCGCCGCCGACCTGGCCGCGCGGTCCGAGGCGCAGCAGGCCATGTGGCTGTCCGTCATGGGCGGCTGGTCCGGCGTGCCGGTCGGCGCCAGCCACGGCATCGGCTACATCCTGGGCGGGGCGCGCGGCGTACCGCACGGCATCACCTCCTGCCTCGGCCTGCCGGCGGTGATGCAATGGAACGAGCCGGTGAACCGCGACCGGCAGGCGGAGATCGCGCATCTCTTCGGCGGCGCCACCGGCCATGCAGCGCTGCGCCGCTTCATCCGCGACCTCGGCCTGCCGACGACGCTGGCCGAGGTGGGCATCGGGGAGAGCGAGATCGAGCCCCTGGCGGCGCGCTGGGATGGCGGCCCGCCGATCGCCACCAACCCGCGCCCGGTCCGCAGCCATGCCGATGTGGCGGAGATCCTGCGGCTGATGCGCTGACCCGGTTCGCGGCGGCGTGGCCGGCGCCGCCGCGACGCGGGCCGCGCCGGGCTTGCAGGCGGGCAAGGTGGGCGGCGGCGCGGCTTCCGCCGAGGGCAGCGTCCTGCGCAGGTGCGGTCCGGCGGGCGGCGGCCGCGCCGCCGCCCGCCCCCGCCCAACTGCCCCCTTGCATCGCGGCCGCAACCGGCGCGAGCATCCCCCTGCAACCGGGGACGAACCCGGGCACCCCGACAGGAGGATGTCCACCATGGAATTCGGCTATTTCTCCATGCCCTCCCACCCGCCGGAGCGCGGCCTGAAGGAAGGGCATGACTGGGATCTCCAGACCATCCGCTGGCTGGACGAGCTCGGCTTCTCCGAGGTCTGGATCGGCGAGCACCACACGGCGCCGTGGGAGCCGCATCCGGCCCCCGACCTGCTGCTGGCCCAGGCGATGCTGCAGACCAGCCGCATCCGCCTCGGCCCCGGCGGCTTCCTGCTGCCCTACCATCACCCCGCGGAGCTGGCGAACCGCGTCGCCATGCTCGACCACATGTCGAACGGGCGGCTGAATTTCGGCATCGCCGCCAGCGGCCTGCCGTCCGACTGGGCGATGTTCAACGTGGACGGCATGTCCGGCAGCAACCGCGAGATGACGCGGGAAGCGCTCGACATCATCCTGAAGATGTGGTCGTCGGAGGAGCCCTTCCACTACCAGGGCAAGTACTGGCAGGTGGACAAGCCGGACACGATGTTCGGCTTCCTCAAGCCGCACCTGAAGCCGCTGCAGGCGCCGCACCCGCCGATCGGCGTCGCCGGCCTGTCGAAGAACTCCGACACGCTGAAGATGGCCGGCGAGCACGGCTTCCTGCCGATGTCGCTGAACCTCAACCCGGGCTACGTGAAGAGCCACTGGGAGAGCGTGGAGGCCGGCGCGCGCAAGGGCGGCCGTACCGCGGACCGCAAGGACTGGCGCCTGGTGCGGGAGATCTTCGTCGCCGAGACGGATGAGGAAGCCTGGCGGCTGTCGGTCGGGTCCATGATGGGCCGGATGATGGGCGAGTATTTCCTGCCGCTGCTGTCGAATTTCGGCTTCAAGGAATACCTCAAGCACAGCCCGGAGGTGCCGGACAGCGACGTCACCGTGGAGTATTGCGCGAAGCGGAACTGGCTGATCGGGTCGCCGAAGACGGTCGCCGAGAAGCTGGAGCAGATCTACGAGGATGTCGGCGGCTTCGGCCAGCTTCTGGTCTTCGGCTTCGACTACCAGGACAATCCGGGGGCCTGGCATAACTCGCTCCGCCTGATCCAGGAGGAAGTGGCGCCGCGGGTGAAGCACCTGGTGCCGAAGGCGCCCGCCCCGGCCCTGGCGGCGGCGCAGTAGCCGGGACGGAGCGGATCGCCCCGGGACCGGAAGGGCCCGGGGCGTGACGCCGCCCCAGGCGGGGAGGCCTGCGGCGGCGCGGCGTTCGGTCCTGAACCGCAACCGCCCCAGGTCATGCCGCCGGGCCGGGCGGCCCGGCGGTGGCCGCCAGCCGGCCTTCGCCGGTTGCCCGGCTGCCGACCGCGTCGCGCAGGGCGCCGGCGCGGCCCAGGCCGAAGGGGGGCATGTTCACATAGACGCTCTCGAACCGGCCGGGCCCGACCAGGTAGGTCTCGTGCCAGATGCCGACGTCGCCATTGGTGCCGACGGCGCGGTTGAAGGCATGCCAGGCCGGCAGATGCGCCCGGTTCCGCGCCGTCGCATAGGCCTGCAGCAGCGCATGGCTGCGCCAGTACTGCACCACCAGCGCGGAGCGCAGGCCGCCATGCAGGCGGTGGTGCAGCAGGCCAAGCTCCGGCCGCGCCGCAAGCTCCGCCAGCATGCGCGGCATGGCGCGCAGCACCGGCCACCAGCGATGGATCTTCCAGGGTCGGTTCAGCCGGGCCCCGATCAGAAACAGCACGAACTCGCCTTCGACCTCGGCGCAGACGCGGTGGGGGATGATTCCGACCATGGGGTGGGCTCCGCAGATCGCGGCCCAGCCTACAGCGGCCCGCGCCCGGTCCCGAATGCCGTGCCGGGCCCGCACCCCGGGGCGGACCCCCAGGCTCGGCGACGGTCAGGCCGCTTCGGCCGTGGTAGGCGGGGACGCGGCGCCGCTGCCGGCGTTGTCGCCACGCCACAATCGATGGAGACGAGGATGCGCGCGACCAGCCTGGCCCTGCTGTTCCTGCTGGCGGCCTGTGGGCCCGGCGGCCTGCGGGCCGGCGGGCAATATTCCGGCGTGCCGGACACCCGCACCGGCGACTGGCAGAACAACCGCCAGACCGGCAGCATCAGCACGGACGGCACGGTCCATTCGCGCCAGCAGGGCTACCTGACCACGCCGCGCGGCTGGTAGCCGACCGCGCGGCACGCCGAAGGACGCCACGTCGATGCCGCGCGGCGGCCGCGCCTGAGCGCTTCCGCCGGACGGGTCGGTCGGCGCGCCGCGTCGAGGCGCATGCCTCCGCCGCCGCTCAGGCGAACCGCTCGACGCCGAAGGGCGTCAGGTCCAGGTTCGGGACCGGGCCGAGCATCGCCTGCGCCAGCAGCGCACCGGTGGGGGCGGAGCCGGTCAGGCCCAGATGCCCATGGCCGAAGGCGCACCACA
This sequence comes from Paracraurococcus ruber, assembly GCF_004353985.1. GTDB lineage: Bacteria > Pseudomonadota > Alphaproteobacteria > Acetobacterales > Acetobacteraceae > Paracraurococcus > Paracraurococcus ruber. The sequence continues at coordinate 10,876 of NZ_SMOA01000002.1, forward strand.
GGCCGGGCCAGGCCTTCACCGGCCCGATCACCGGCAGGCTGTCCGGCAGGCAGGGGCGGTGGCCCATCCAGAAACCTTCCGCCCCCTCGGTACGCGCCTGCGGGAAGGCGTTCCGCAGGTCCTGCAGCAGCAGCTCGGCCCGGCGCGGGGTCGGCGGCGCCTCCAGCCCGCCGAACTCCACCGTGCCGGCCACGCGCAGCCCGCCCTCCATGGGGGAGATGAAGGCCTTGCGGTCCGCCGGCACCACCGGCCGCTGCAGGGCAATCCCGGCTTCCGGCAGCATCACGTGGTAGCCGCGCTGCGTCTCCAGCGGGACATGCAGGCCAAGCGGCGCCAGCAGCCGCGCCGACCAGGCGCCGGCCGCCAGCACCACATGCTCGGCGGGGATCATCCCCTCGGCCGTCGCTGCGCCGGCGACGCGGCCGCCCTCGGTCGCCAGGGCCCGGACCGCGGCGCGGCGGATGGATCCGCCCAGCCGTTCCACCCCGCGGGCCACCACCTGGGCCTGGCGCAGCGGGTTCACGCTGCTGCCCTGGTCCGGGATGAACAGGCCGAGGTCGTAGTCGCCGCGCATGTCGGGCTCCAGGGCCCGGATCGCGTCGCGGCCTTCGAGGAACTCCACCCGCATCCCGTGCTGCCGGCGCAGGTCCCAGCCGCCGGCATCCTTCGCGTAATGCGCGCGGTCCCGGTAGAGGTAGAGCTGCCCGGTCTCGCGGATCAGGTCGAGCGCGCCTTCCGCCGCCAGGATCTGCCGGTGCTGTTCCATGGCATTGCCCAGCAGGCCCGACAGCGCCTCGGCGATCCGCGCGACGCGCGCCGGCCGCGCGCTGGCCACGAAGCGCATCAGCCAGGGGGCGGCGCGCAGGGCATAGCGCGGCGGGATGTGCAGCGCGCCGGCAGGGTCCAGCAGCATGCCCGGCACCTGCTTCAGCACGCCCGGCATGGCCAGCGGCGCGACCGCGCCGCCGCTGATTGCCCCGGCATTGCCCGAGGAGGCGCCGCTGCCCGGCGCCTCTCCATCCAGCACCGTGACGGCGGCGCCGGCCCGCGCCAGGTGCCAGGCCACGCAGAGCCCGACGATGCCGGCGCCGATGACGACGACCCGTGGCCCGGCGGCGGCGCCGGCCGGGCCTAGTCCACCTGCACGCCCGCCCGGGTCGCGATCTGCTGCCACTTCGCCTGCTCCGCCGCGATGAAGGCCCGCGCCGCCGCGGCACCGCCGCCCACGGGTTCCAGCCCGCGCTCGCGGAACGCGTCCGTCAGCGCCTCCCGCATCGCCGTCTGCACCGCGGAATCGATGCGCGCAAGCGCCGGCCCCGGCGTCCGGGCGGGCGCGACCAGGGTGGCCCAGGTGCTGCCGACCAGGAAGGGGAAGCCCGCCTCCGCGGTGGTCGGCACGTCCGGCAGCACGGCGCTGCGCGTGCCGCGGCACAGCGCCAGCGCCCGCACCCGGCCGGATTGCAGATGCGGCAGGGCGGAGGGGATGACGTCCAGCAGCAGCGGCACCTGCCCGCCGGCCAGGTCGGTCATCGCCGGGCCGCCGCCGCGATAGGGGATGTGGGTCAGCGCGATGCCGGTCTCCAGCCGCAGCAGCTCGGCCAGCAGATGGTTCGCGGTGCCGATGCCGTGCGAGGCATAGTCCAGCCCCGCCTTCTCCCGCGCCAGCGCCACCAGCTCCGCCAAGTTGCGCACCGGCAGCGCGGCGTTGACCAGCACCAGGAAGGGCTGCTCGGTCAGCCAGGCGACCGGGGCGAAATCCTCCGGCTGGTAGGGCAGGCCGCGCATGACGGCGCGGGCGATCGCCATCTCGGCCGAGGCGCCGACCAGCAGCGTGTGCCCATCCGGCGCCGCCTTGGCGACGAGGTCGGCGCCGAGGGTGCCGGAGGCACCGGCGCGGTTCTCCACCGTGACCGGCTGGCCCCAGGCGCGGGCCAGGCGCTCCGCCAGCAACCGCGCCACCAGGTCGGTGCTGCCGCCCGGCGGGTAGCCCACCACCAGCCGCACCGGCCGCGCGGGGAAGCCTTCCGCCAGGGCCGGCGCCGACAGCGCCAGGCCGATCGGGGCGCCCAGCAGGGCGCGTCGCCGGATCGCGCGCATCCATCCCTCCCCCTCGTCGTTGCGGCGATGCTGCGGCGTGCCCGGCGGCCGCGCAAGCTTGACCGCGGGCGGGGGCTGACGGACCCTCCGCGGCCGGAGGACACGCCATGCGCATCACGCCGAACAATGCCGGCCTCGGCGCGCGGGTCGAGGGCATCGACCTCGCCCGGCCGCTGACCGACCCGGATTTCCGCACCCTCCTCCGCGCCCTCGGGCAGTACGGCGTGCTCTGCCTGCCGGGGCAGGAGATGGAAGCGCGGCACCTTTCGGAATTCGGCTCCCGCTTCGGCGACCTGGAGGTGAACGTCGCCAACCTGTTCCATGCCCCGGATCATCCGGAAGTGATGATCCTGTCCAACATGCGCGACGATGCGGGCAAGCCGGTGGGCCTGCACGATGCCGGCCAGGGCTGGCACACCGACATGTCCTATTCCGCCGAGATCGCGCTGGCCAATGTGCTGCACGCGAAGCAGGTGCCGCTGCGCGACGGCCGGCCGCTGGGCGACACGCAGTTCCGCAACATGCACGCGGCCTATGACGACCTGCCGGCCGAGGTGGTGCGGCGACTGGAAGGCCGCGTCGCCATCCACGACTTCGAGAAATTCTGGGAGGTGATGCGCACCCGGCCCGGCAGCATCCGCAAGCCGCTGACCGCGGAGCAGCGCGCGAAGAAGCCGCCGGTGGCGCAGCCGATCTTCCGGGTGCATCCCATCACCGGCCGCCGCGTGCTGTACTGCAACCCCGGCTATGCCATGCGGATCGAGGGGCTGGAACCGGCCGAGAGCGACGCGCTGCTGGAATACCTGTTCCGCCATCAGGCACAGGAGAAATATCTCTACAGCCACGCCTGGACGCCGGGCGACCTGCTGATGTGGGACAATATCGGCACGGTGCACAATGCCGTCGCCGATTACGGGCCGGAGGAGCCGCGCTACATCCTGCGGGTGCAGGTGATGGCGACGCGCGACTACGCCGCCCTGGCCGCCTGACATGCGGCTGGTCACCTACGAGGCTGCCAACGCCGTCCATGTCGGCGCCGTGCTGGGCGATGGCGTCGTCGCCTTGCAGCCCGCGCTGGACGCAGCGCGGCGGGAGGCCGGGGAGGCGCCGCTGGCTTTGCCCGCCGATATGCGCGGCCTGCTCGGCGCGGGGGAGGCGGCGCTGGTCGAGGCCGCCCGCGCCCTGGCCTACGCCGCCCGACCGGAAAACGCCGCGCTGCGCACGCCGCTTGCCGGCCTGCGCCTGCGCGCCCCGCTGATGCCCGGCAAGATCCTGGGCGTCGGGCGAAACTATGCCGACCATGCGAAGGAGGTCGGCGGGCCGAAGCTCGCGGCGCCGCGCATCTTCCTGAAGCCCACCTCCTCGGTCAGCGGTCCCGGCGACACGGTGCGCATCTCGCGCGCCGCGCTGAAGCCGGACTGGGAGGTCGAGCTCGCGGTGGTCATCGGCAGGACGGCCTGGCAGGTGAGCGAGGGCCAGGCGCTGGACCATGTCGCCGGCTACACCGTGCTGAACGACCTGACCGACCGCGCCCTGCAGTTCGACCATCCCATCGGCATGACCAGCTTCGGCAAGGGGCTCGACGGCTTCTGCCCCATGGGTCCCTGGATCGCCACGCCGGAGGAGGTGGGAGAGCCCTGGGCGCTCGACCTGCACTGCCACCTGAACGGCGAGGAGGTGCAGCACGGCAATACGCGCGACCTGATCTTCCCGGTCGCCACGCTGATCGCCTTTCTGTCCCGCTTCGTCACGCTGCAGCCGGGCGACGTCATCGCCACCGGCACGCCGGCGGGCGTCGGGCATTTCCGCGACCCGCCGCGCTACCTGAAGCCGGGCGACACGCTGCGGCTGGAGGTGGAGAAGGTCGGCGTGCTGGAGCATTCCATGGGAGGCGACGCGTGATCGCCCGGATCGTCGGGCTGCTGCTTGCATTGGCCGGCACGGCGGCGGCGCAGCCGCGCGCGCCCGGAACGGACTACCCGAACCGCCCGGTGCGCATCGTCGTCGCGCTGGCGCCGGGCGGCAATGCCGACCTGAATGCGCGGCTGGTGGCGACGCAGCTTTCGGCGCAGACCGGGCAGCAATTCGTGGTGGAGAACCGCCCGAGCGGCGGCGGCACCGTGGCCTTCGAGACGGTCGCGGCCACCCCGCCCGACGGCTACACGCTGCTGGTCGGCGCGCTGGGCAGCCATGCGCTGAATGTCGGCCTGTATGGCGAGCGGCTGCGGGTGCATCCGCTGACCGGCGTGGACCATGTGACGATCAGCAGCCATTCCGCCATCGCGGTCGCCGTGCACCCCTCGCTCGGCGTCCGCACCCTGGCGGAGTTCCGCGCGCTGCTCGCCGCCAATCCGGGGAAATACGACTACGGCTCCTCCGGCAACGGCACCACGGGGCATATCGCCGGGGCGATGCTGGTGCATCTGCTGGGCGTGCAGGCGCAGCACGTCCCCTATCGCGGCTCGGCCGCCGCCTTCACCGACCTGGCGGCGGGGCGAACGCAGTTCCAGGCGGACACCATCTCCTTCCTGTCGGAGCACCTGCGGGCCGGCACGGTGCGCGGCATCGTCATCGCCACGCCCGAACGCTCGCCCATGGCGCCGGAGGTGCCGACCAGCGCCGAGGCCGGGCTGCCGGACTACCAGGCGACCACCTGGACGCCCTGGAGCACGACGCTCGGCACGCCGCTGGCCATCCGGCAGTTCCTGTACGAGCAGATCGCCGAGGCGCTGCGCGCGCCGGCCGTCCGCAGCCGGCTGATCGAACTGGGCAACACCATCCCCGAGGGCATGACGCCCGAGCGCACCCGCGCCTTCATCGCCAGCGAGATCGAGCGCTGGACACCCGTGGTCCGCGCCACCGGGGCGCGGGTGGACTGACACAACAAGGCAAGGCCGGGGAGGAAGTATCCTCCCCGAACCCCTCCTTTGTTTCCGTGAGTTTTTGCGAGTCGGTTGCCGCAGGCCAACTCATAGAAAGCAAAGGCGGGGTTTGGGGAGGAAATGCTTTTTCCTCCCCAAGCTTATTTTCCAATCACGAGGAACCAGCATGGCCAAGAACGTCACTTCCGGCCGCCCCGTCCCCGCCGAGGCCGTGCGCGCCCAGATCCACGCCATCCTCACCGCCTGGGGGATGCCGGAGAACCACGCCGCGACCACCGCCGAGGTCATGGTCGAGACCGACCTGATGGGCGTCGACAGCCATGGCCTGTCCATGCTGATGACCTATGAGCAGGGCGTGCAGGCTGGCCGCCTCAAGCTCTCGGCGCAGCCGCGCATCGCCCGCGACACCGGCCCGACCGCGCTGGTGGATGCGGGAGATGGCCTCGGGCACCCGGTCTCGGCCTTCGCCATGAATCTCGCTGTCGACAAGGCCAAGCAGCACGGCATCGGCGTGGTCGGCGTGGTGCGCAGCCACCATTTCGGCGCCGCCGGCGCCTATGCCCGCATCGCCGCGGCGCGCGGCGTCATCGGCATGGTCACCAGCACGGCGCAGGGCATCGCCATGGTGCCGACGCGGGCCGCCATGCCGGTGCTGGGGACCAATCCCCTCGCCTTCGCCGCACCGGCCGGGCGCAACAAGCCCTTCGTGCTCGACATGGCAACCACCACCGTCGCCGCCGGCAAGGTGAAGGTGCACCACCTGAACGACGCGGCCCTGCCCGAAGGCTGGGTGGTGGACGGCAAGGGCGGCACCATCACCGACCCGCATGAGGGCAACGCCTTCGTCTTCCAGCGCCCGGAAGGCGGCATCACCCCGCTCGGCGGGCGGGAGGACCAGGGCAGCGCCAAGGGCTATGGCCTGGCGATGATGGTGCACATCCTGGCCGGCGCGCTGACCGGGGCGTCCTTCTCGCCCATCCTGAAGCGCAGCTGGACGCCGGATCAGCCGCAGAATATCGGCCATCTCTTCCTCGCCCTCGACCCGAAGGCGTTCCGCGAGGAGGGCGAATTCGAAGGCGAGCTCGACAGCATCCTCGACGTGCTGCACGCCACGCCGCCAGCCAATCCGGAGGAGCCGGTGCTGGTGCCGGGCGAGCCGGAGGACATCATGCGGGCGAAGCGCCTGGCGGAGGGCGTGCCGGTGCCCGACACGCTGGACACGCTGGTCCGCGAGATCTGCGAACGCTGCGGCGCGCCCTACCTGCTCAGGCCCAACGCCTGACCGGCAGGTCCGCGCCTCAGCCCTTCCGCACGCCCCAGAAGATGGCGAAGCCGCCGGGCACCTCCGTCACCTCCCGGCGATGGGCGAAGCGCGGCAGGATCTGCCCGACGGGGATATAGGGCAGGTCCTCGAAGGCGCGGGCCTGCATGGCACGGGCGATGCGGGCGCGCTCCGCCTCACCCTCCGCCGCCAGCCAGCCCTCCCGCAGCCGCTCCAGCTCCGGGCTGCTGGGCCAGCCGCTGCGGCCGGCCCGGCCGGTGCCGCGGAGATACTGGTGGATGGCGGGGTCGAGCATGTCGAGCCCGGACCAGAAGGTGTGGAAGGCGCTCCAGCCGCCGGCCTCCACCGGTTCCATGCTCGCCAGGCGCTGCACCATCGTGCCCCAGTCCATCGCCTGGTAATCGACGTTGAAGCCGATGCGCTTGAGCAGGTCGGCGCCGATATCGGCCATCGCCTTCAGGGTGGGGAAGTCGGAGGGGCCGAGGACGACCACCCGCTCCCCCTTGTAGCCGGCGGCCGAGAGGGCGCGGCGCGACGCCGCCAGGTCGCGCGGCCCAGTCAGCGCCGCCATGCCCTCCCCGCTCGCCATCGGCGTGCCCGGCGCGAAGAAGCCGACGCCCTGCGACCAGTGGCCCGGGACGTCGCCGGCCACCGCCGTCATGTAGTCCGCCTGCGACAGCGCCGGCAGCACGGCACGGCGGATGGCCGGGTTGTCGAAGGGCGGGTGCAGCTGGTTGAAGCGCAGGCAGCCGATGAAGCCCAGCGGGTCCTGCACCGCCAGCACCAGGCGGCGGTCGCGGGACAGCAGCGGCAGCAGGTCGAAGGCCGGGTTCTCCCACCAGTCCACCTCCCCCGCCCGCAGCGCCGCGGCGGCGGTGGAGGGATCGGGCATGACGATCCATTCCACGCGGTCCAGATGGACGCGCTTCGGCCCGGCGGTGAAGCTGGCATCGCCGCCGGGGCGCGGGACGTAGTCCGGGTTGCGGGCATAGGCGACGCGGGCGCCGGAGACGCGCTCATTCGCCAGGAAGCGGAAGGGTCCGCTGCCGACCATCTCCGTCACCTGCCGGAAGGGATCGGTCTGCGCCAGGCGTTCGGGCATGACGACGCAGGCGGGTGAGCCGGGCTTGCCGAGCGCATGGGCCAGCAGCGGGAAGCGGTCCTTCAGGCGGAAGCGGAGCGTGCGGTCATCCGGCGCGGCCAGTTCCTCGGTCGCCGCCAGCAGGGACTGGCCAAGGCCGTCGCGTGCCCCCCAGCGGCGGATGCTGGCCACCGCATCCCGCGCCAGCACCGGCGTGCCGTCATGGAAGCGCAGCCCCTCCCGCAGGCGGATGGTCCAGGCCAGCCCGTCATCGGACACCGCGTGGCCTTCGGCCATCTGGGGCTGGATGCGGTACTCGGCATCCATGCCGTAGAGCGTGTCGAAGACCATCAGCGCGTGGTTGCGCGTGACATAGGCCGAGGACCAGATCGGATCGAGCACCGCCAGGTCGGACTGCGGCACGAAGCGCAGCACCCGCGCGGCCTGCGCGGCGGCCAGCCGCGGGGCAGCCAAGGGGGCAGCCAGGGCGGCGCCCAGGGCGGGCAGGGTGCGGCGGGGGATGGGGGCGGTCATGCGCGGCCTCCGGCAAGGTCGGGCCGCGACTCAAGCGGGATGCGGGCGGCGGCGGCAAGGGGCCTCGCAGCCGCCGCCCGCCCCCGCGTTCAGGCGGTCGCCGCCTCGCGCGCCTCCAGCCGGAAGCCCTCATAGCCCTTCTCCGCCACCTCGGCGCAGAGGCGGCGGTAGCGGCCCATGCCGCCGGCATAGGGCATGAAGACCCGCGGCTTGCCCGGGACATTGGCGCCCAGGTACCAGGAATGCCCGGCCTGCGGCAGCAGGGTGGCGTTCGCCGCCTCGTTCACATGCGTCACCCAGCGCTCGACCGCCGCCGGGTCCGGCTCCATCCGGGCGATGCCCTTGGCGCGCAGATGCGCGATGCAGTCGGCGATCCAGTCGGCATGCTGCTCGATGCAGATCGGCATGTTGCAGAGCACCGAAGGGCTGCCCGGGCCGGTGATGGTGAAGAAATTGGGGAAGCCCACGACCTGCAGGCCGAGATAGGTGCGCGGCCCTTCCGCCCAGGCGTCGCCCAGCGCCAGCCCGTCGCGGCCGGTGACGTTCAGCCGCAGCAGCGGGCCGGTCATGGCATCGAAGCCGGTGGCGAAGACGATGATGTCGAGCGGGTGCTCGGTGCCGTCGCGCAGCCGCAGGCCGGTCGGCGTGATGCGCTCGATCGGGTTGGACCGCACATCCACCAGGGAGACGTTCGGGCGGTTGTAGGTCTCGAAGTAGTTGGTGTCGATCGGCGGGCGCTTGGCGGCATAGGGATGGTCGATATCGGCCAGCTTCGCCGCCGTCTCCGGGTCCTTGACGATCTCGCGGATCTTGGCCTTGAGAAAGTCCGCGGCGGTGTCGTTGGCCGCCTTGTCCATCAGCAGGTCGCGGAAATTGGCGCGGAACTGCAGCCCGCCCTTTTCCCAGGCGGCCTCGTAGATCCGCTTCCGCTCCTCATCCGTCACGTCCCAGCAGGACCGTTCGAGGATGCGGAAGGGATGGCCGTTCGGCGTCTCCAGCATCGTCGCGCGGATGTCGGCGTAGTTGTCCCGCACCCAGGCCTTGAATTCCTCCGACAGCGGGCCGTTGCGCGCCGGCACGCTGTAGTTGGCGGTGCGCTGGAAGACCGTGAGGTGCTGCGCCTGCTCGGCGATGACCGGCACGGCCTGGATGCCGGTGGAGCCGGTGCCGATCTGCCCGACGCGGGACCCGGAGAAATCCACGCCCTCATGCGGCCATTGCCCGGTGTGGTACCAGCGGCCCTGGAAATCCTCGAGCCCCGGGATCTTCGGGACGTTGGCGGTGGACAGGCACCCGACCGCGGCGATCAGGTAGGTTGCCGTCAGGGTCTCGCCCGCCTCGGTCGTCACGCGCCACAGGTTGGCGGCGGCGTCGTAGGTGCAGGCGGTGACGCGGGTGTCGAAGCGGATGTCGCGCTTCAGGTCCAGCCGGTCGGCGACCCAGTTCAGGTAGCGCAGGATCTCCGGCTGCTCCGGGTAGCGCTCCGTCCACTCCCATTCCTTGTAAAGCTCTTCCGAGAAGGAATAGCAGTAGGAATGGCTCTCGGAATCGCAGCGCGCGCCGGGGTAGCGGTTCCAGTACCAGGTGCCGCCGACGCCGCCGCCCTGCTCCAGCACCCGGACCTTGAGGCCGAGCCGGTCGCGCAGCAGATGGAGCTGGTACATGCCGGCGAAGCCGGCACCGATGACGATCGCGTCCAGGTCGCCGGCGCGGGCCGGCGAGGCTTCGCGCAGCAGGGTATCGGGCATGGGGTCGCTGCCTCCGTCGTGATTGGGTCGGAGGGTAGCAAAGCCAGGGGCGGGTGACACCCCCTGGACGGTCGCCCGACCATCGGTGCCTCAGACGATGGTGTAGCCCCCGTCCACCACAAGGTCGTGGCCCTGGATGAAGCCGCCCTCGCAGGTCGCCAGGAAGGCGATCGCCTCGGCGATCTCCGCCGGCCTTCCCAGCCGACCGACCGGCAACCGCCCCTCCAGCTGCTCGACCCGGCCGGGGATGCGGCCATAGCTGTCGATGTTGAACTGGGTGGCGATCGGGCCGGGGCTGACGGAGTTCACCTGGATGCCGTCCTTCGCCAGCTCGAAGGCCATGTTCCTGGTCAGCTGGATCAGCGCCGCCTTCATCGGGCCGTAGAGGCTGTTCTCCTCCATCGCCACGCGCCCGGTCTGGCTGGCGACATGGATGATGCGGCCGCCGCCCTGCGCCCGCATGGCCGGCAGCACCGCCTGGCTGGCGAAGAAGGCGGCGGCGAAATTCACCCCGATCAGCCCGTCGAACTCGGCGCGCGTGAAGGTCCCGAAGGGCTTGCGGCAGCGGATGCCGGCGTTGTTGACCAGCACATCCACCCGGCCGAAGCGGGAAAGCGCCGCCTGCACCATGGCCTCCGGCGCCGCCGGGTCGGCCAGGTCGAAGACTGCCCGCGCCGCGTCCGGGGCGCCGCCGGCCCGGCAGTCCGCGACGGCGCCGTCGAGCTCCGCCTCCGTCCCCTCCGCCACCAGGAACAGCGCCAGGCCGCGGGCCGCGAGCGCCAGCGCCGTCTCCCGCCCGATGCCGCGCGAGGCGCCGGTGAGCAGCGCCACCCTCATTCCACCGTCACTCCCGTCTCCTTCACGATGGCCACCCAGGCGCGGCGATCCTCCAGCCAGTATTCCTGCATGGCCTCGGGCGTGCCTTCCAGGCTGTCATGCCCCGCCTCCTCCATCCGGCGGCGGGTGTCGGGGGACCGCAGCCAGCGATTGGCCTCGGCATTGATCCGCTCGACGAAGCCCCGCGGCAATCCGGCATGGCCCCAGAGGCCGAACCAGACATCCTCGTTCATGCCGGGAAAGCCCTCCTCGGCCAGGGTCGGCACCTCCGGCATCGGGCGCGGGCGGGTGCGGCCGGTGGCGGCCAGGCCGCGCAGCCGTCCCTCCCGCATCAGCGCGCCGGAATTGCCGATATTGTCGAAGATGTAGTCGCTCTCGCCCTGGCTGACCGCCAGCACGGCGGAAGGGCCGCCGCGATAGGGGATGTGTTCCCGCCGGAAGCCGGCGCGCAGGTGGAAGCGTTCCGCCATCATGTGCCCGACGCTGCCGATGCCGACGCTGGCCATGTTCACGCCCTGGGGCCGCGCCTTCGCCCAGGCGACGAATTCCGCCGTGCTGCGGGCGGGGATGCGCGGGTTGACGATCAGCAGCATGGGGTAGTGGTACAGCCCGGCGATGGCCACGAAATCCTTCACCGGGTCGTAGGGCAGGCCGCGCAACACCAGCGGCGCCACGACATGCGAGGTGTTGGAGGTGAACAGCAACGTCCAGCCATCCGGCGCCGCCCGCGCCACCTCCGCCGTGCCGATGGTGCCGGTGCCGCCGACCCGGTTCTCCACCACGAAGGTGCCGCCGAAGGCGCGGGAGAAATGCTCGGCCATAAGCCTGGCATAGACATCGGCCGGGCTGCCGGCCTGGCTGGGCTGGATGAGGCGCACGGGGCGGCTGCCGGGCCATGCCTCCTGCGCCCGCGCCAGGGCCGGCGCCGCCAGCGCCAGCCCCGCGAGGATGCCGCGACGCGGGATCACGACAGGAAGTCGCGGAATTGCCGGATGCAGAATTCCGGGCGCTCCCGCACCGAGGCATGGCCGGCGACCGGCACCTCCACCACGCCGCGGCTGCCCGGGATGTTGGCATGCATCCATTGCGCCGCCTCCTTGAAGGCCGCCCGCTCCTCCGAGCCCAGCATGACGAGGGTGGGCGCCCGGATCCGCTTCGCCTCCTCCCGCGCATCCACCATGGCCAGCCATTCGCAGGCCAGCGCATAGCCCTCGCCGCTGCAGGCCTCGAAGGTCGTGCGGACATGCCGGACGTTGGGCCCATCCTCGGCGATGCTGCCGGGCGTGAAGAAGATCGGCAGCAGCATGGGGATCAGCGCCGCCACGCCCTTCTCCCGCGCGATGCCGGCGCGGACCGGCCAGTTGGCGCGGCTCTCCTCGTTGTACAGCGGCGTGCAGTCGCAGAGGATGAGCTTCTCCACCATGTCAGGATGAGTGCCGGCGAAGTGGCAGGCCAGGCTGCCGCCCATGGAGATCCCGGCGATATGGGCGCGCGCGATCCCCTCCCGCTCCATCAGCGCCTTCAATTGCGCCGTGGTGGCATCCTGGTCGTACTGGCCGGCCGGCAGCGGCGTGTCGCCATGGCCGGGCAGCGAATAGGCGATCAGTTCGAACCGGTCCTCGAGCGGCGCCAGCACGTCCCAGAAGGTGGCGCTCTGGCCGAGGCAGTGGATCAGCACCAGGGGCTGGCCGCGGCCGCGACGCTGCACCCGCACGTCCTCGATGCCCAGCGGCTTCGGGTTCCAGTCCATGGATGTCTCCCCCTTGATATTGCAGGGAAGCATGCGACAGCCCCGGCCGGCCGTCACCACCCAGGGGCGGCCGCATTTCGGACAACCCTTCAGCTCAGAATTGCCGATTGCGGCCTTTCCATCCGGGCCGGGCGGCCCCACCATCCCCGGTCAGCACGGCATCGGATCCGGGGAGCCAGGGCATGCAATTCGGACTGTTCGGGGGCGCCCGGACCAAGCGCAGCGTCGGCATCGAGGACAGCCAGGGCTATCAGAGCTTCATCGACTACGTGATGGAGGCCGACCGGCTCGGCTTCCGCCACATGTTCATGGTGGAGCATCACTCGACCGGGCAGGGGCAGGTCTCCGCCTCCATGACCCTGCTGGCCTACCTCGCCGCGAAGACCACGCAGATCCGGCTGGGCACGGCAGTAGTGGTGCTGCCCTGGCACAACCCGGTGCTGGTCGCGGAGCAGGCGGCGACGCTCGACCTGCTGAGCGGCGGCCGCTTCGACTTCGGCGTCGGCAAGGGCTACCGCAAGGCCGAGTTCGACGCCTTCTGCATCCCGCTCGAGGAAGCGACCGAGCGCTTCGACGAGGCGATCGAGGTCATCCGCCGCGCCTGGACCTCGGACGAGCGCTTCTCCCATCACGGCAAGCGCTGGCACTACGAGAACATGCTGGTGGAGCCGGCGCCGTTGCAGCGGCCGCACCCGCCGCTCTGGCTCGCGGCCGGCAGCCCCGACAGCATCCGCCGCGCGGCGCGGGACGGCTTCAACCTGCTGCTCGATCAGCTTGCCAGCGTGGAGCAGATCGGCGAGCGCATCGCCCTCTACCGGGCGGAATGCGAGGCGGTGGGGCGGGAATACCGCCCGACCATGGTCGGCACGGCGCGCGCCCTGCAGATGATCCAGTCGGAGGCCGAGCGCGCTGCCGCCTATGAAACGCGCAAGCGCGTGGTCGGCGTCATCGGCGACCTCGCCCGCGGCAAGCTGGCCGACCGGGTGGAGGACGACACCGCGCCGCTGCTGGGCACGCCGGCCGAGGTCGTCGCCCGCCTGAAGGCGCTGGAAGCAGTGGGCGCGACCAACATTCTGCTAGTGGACCCCAATGCCTCGGTCGGCAATCTCCGCGCCTTCGCGCGCGACGTGATGCCGAGCTTCGTCCCCGGGCTGCAGGCCGCCGCGGAATAGGCGCCGCGGCTGGACAGGGCGCGGCCCGCACCGCAGGGTGCGGGCCGTTCGTGTTTCAGGGGGAGGAACGCATGGGCCGGCTGGCTCCGAAGACGCGCGAGACGCTGGACGACGCGCAGAAGGTCGTCTGGGACCGCATCGCCGGCGGCGCCCGCGGCGGCGTGGGCGGTCCCTTCACCACGCTGCTGACCAGCGCCGAGCTCTGCGCCCGCGTCGAGCAGCTGGGCGTCTTCATCCGCTACGATTGCAGCGTGCCGATGCGGCTGCGGGAGATCGCCATCCTCTGCGTCGGGCAGCACTGGAAGGCGGCCTATGAATGGTATGCGCATGCGCCGATCGCGGCGAAGCAGGGCGTGCCGGAGGCGGTGATCGAGGCCATCGGCACCGGCGCCGCGAGCATCCCCTTCGATGCCGAGCCCGACCGCGTGGTGGTCGGCTTCGTGCGGGAGGTGCTGCGCACCGGCCAGGCCGGCGACGCGACCTATGCCGCCGCGCTGGCGCTGCTGGGCGAGAAGGGCGTGGTCGAGCTGACCGGGCTGGTCGGCTACTACAGCCTGCTGGCGCTGCAGCTGAACGTCTTCCAGGTGGCGCCGCCCGATCCCTTCAAGGCGCCCTGGTAGGCCCCCCCCTCACCCGGCGCCGCGCGCCAGGTCCAGCACCACCAGGTAGTGGCAGGCGGCCGCCGTCACCACGCAGCCATGCCACATGGCGTAGTGGTAGGGCAGCCGCTCCGCCAGATGGAACAGCACGCCCAGGCTGTAGATCAGCCCGCCGGTCAGCAGCATGGCGAGGTCCCAGCTGGACAGCGCCCGCAGCAGCGGGTCGAAGGCGGCGATGCCGGCCCAGCCGAGCAGCAGGTAGAACAGCAGGGAGACGCGTTCGGCCCGGGCAGGCGCCCAGATCCGCAGCGCCGCGCCGCCCAGCGCCCCGGTCCAGACCACGCCAAGCAGGCCAAGGCCCCAGGTGCCGCCGATGCCGAGGCCGGCAACCGGCGTATAGGTCCCGGCGATCATGGTGAAGATGGCGGAATGGTCCAGCTTCTGCAGCAACGCCCGCCGCTCCGCCACGCTGGACATGTTGTAGATCGCCGAGCAGCCGAGCATGGCCAGCAGGCCGAGCCCATAGATCAGCAGCGCCAGCATGGTGCCGGCGCCGGCGCCGCGCGGCACGGTCATGGCCAGCACGCCGCAGGCGATGACGGCGGCCAGCAGACCCAGCATGTGCACGGCGGCATCGGCGATGCGCTCGGGCCGCGTCTCGCCCGGGATGGCGGCCAGGAAGCCGGGCCCCGGTGCGGCCGCGCGCGGCGGGCGGGATAACGCTGGGCTGGGCGGCATCGGCATGGGCGAAGCCTCCTCGGTCAGGGGACCGGCGCATCGGAACGCGCGGGTTACCATGACAACGCCGGCGCGGCTTTGCCAGCATGGCGGTGCCGTCATCTTGACCATCGCGGCCGGTCTGTGCGGCGCGTCACGGTTGCCATGGCCCGGATCGCTGCGCGCCGGCCGCGCCATCCTGCCCGGCCGCGACCATACCGCAGCGCGGCATGCGCGCCGGGGCGGGCCTGCCACCCTTTCCGCCTCAGCCGCGGCGGATGCCGCCCCGCGTCATTGTTCGAGGAAGCGGCGCAGCGCCGCCGCCGACACGGCCGGCGCCTCCTCCATCGGCACATGCCCGACGCCCGGCAGGACCACCGCGCGCGCATCCTGCAGCGCGCGCAGGTAGTCGGCGGCATGCGTGGCCGGAATGGCGCGGTCCTGCTCGCCCCAGAGCAGCAGCACCGGCATGCGGATGGTGGCGAGGATCGGCTCGGGCGGCTGCAGCACGGTCTGCGGCAGCCGCGCCAGGATGGCGCCGCGAACGCCGGGCGCCAGCAGCATGTCGCGGGTGCGGTCCAGCACCGCCTCGGTCAGCACGCCCGGCACGGCATAGGCGTTGGCCGTGGCCCGGCGCAGCAGCGGCCGGGGCAGGGTCCAGCGCAGCGCGCGCATCAGCACCGGGGCGCGCGGCGCCTCCCCATAGCCGCGGCCGGGGCTGGCGAAGCCGTCCGGCGCCATCAGCACCAGCTTCGTCACGCGGTCCGGCCGCGCCGCGGCGAAGCGCCAGGCGATCCGCCCGCCCATGGAACTGCCGACCACGGCGGCGCGGGCGATGCCCAGCCGGTCCAGCAGCGCCGCCAGCACGGCAGTCGCGCGTTCGTCGCTGTAGTCGCCGGTCGGGTCCGGGCCGGTCAGGCCGAAGCCCGGCAGGTCCAGCCGCACCAGGCGGAACCGGTCCGCCAGCAGGGGGTCCCAGCCTTCCCAGGTGTGCAGGCTGGACGCGAATCCATGGATGAGCAGCACCGCCGGTGCGTCGCGTGGCCCTGTGTCGCGGACATGCAGGCGCAGGCCCAGCACGTCGAGGAACCGGGACGGCGGCGGGGCCCAGCGCGCCTCCAGCGCCGCACGCGGCCGGTCGGGGTCGTATAGCGCCCAGGCGAGGCCAGCGAGCAGCACCAGCAGGGCGAGGAGCGCGAAGGTCATGCGGCGCCGCATGGGGCCGGACGGGAGAGGGAATTCATGCCCGGCTGACTTGGCCGGTGCCACAGGAAGGGCAACCACCGCCGCATCGCCGGCGGCCCGTCCCGCGGGAAGATGACGACCCGGGCCACAGGCCGGCCGTCCTGCCGCGCGCGGCCAGGCCACTCGGCGCATGCGGGATGGTGGGCCCGGCAGGACTCGAACCTGCAACCAAACCGTTATGAGCGGTCCGCTCTGACCATTGAGCTACAGGCCCCCGCGGCAGTGATGGCGGGCCGGCGCGGCGGAGGCAAGCCCGCCGCCGGGGCCAGGGCATCTGGGCCGGCGCACCGGGAGGATGCGCACCGGGGGATGCGCATCGGGCCCTGCGCCTCGGACGCGGCCGTGGCAGCATGCAGCGGTGTGGGACAGGGGCGGGCGATGCGCGACGTGCTGGGCTGGCGAAGGGTGTTCGGCGTCATGGCCCCCTCCACCAACACGGTGGTGCAGCCGGATTTCGACGACCTGCGGCCGCCGGGCGTGACCAACCACATCGCCCGCATCTTCACGCCGGACGCCGATGCGGTCAGCGATGACAGCTTCCGCGCCGGCATTGCGACGATCGGCGGCAATGTGCTGGATGCGGTCCGCAGCGTCGTGACCTGCCGGCCGGACCACCTGATCATGGGCATGTCGGCGGTCACCTTCCTCGACGGCGTGGCGGGGGCCGAGGCCTTCATCCGGCAGGTGCGCGACGCCTCCGGCCTGGATGTCACCATCGGCAGCCATGCCTGCGCCGCGGCGCTGGAGGCCCATGGCGGGGTGCGGCGCGTCGCCGTGCTCTCGCCCTACTGGCCGGTGATGAATGCCGGCGTCGCTCGCTACCTCGGCGAACGCGGCCACACAGTGGTGCGCGACCTGGCGCTGCGCTGCCCGTCCTGGACCGGAATCGCCCGGGTGACGCCGGCGGAGTGCCGCGCCGCCCTCCTGCGCCTGGATGGCGACGACGTGGACGCCATCCTCCAGGTCGGCACCAACCTGTCCATGCTGCGCCTGGCCGCGGCGGCGGAGCTCTTCCTGGGCAAGCCGGTCATCGCCATCAATGCCGCGACCTACTGGCATGCGCTGCGCAGCACCGGCATCACGGACAGGGTGGCCGGCTTCGGCCGGCTGCTGGAGGAATTCTGAGCATCGCCCGCCGCCGCGCCGCGTTGCCGCGGGGGGCACAGCACCGGGAGACCGCCGCATGACCGATGCCGAGATCCGCGACATCCTGCTGTCCACCCGCCGCGTCGCGGTGGTCGGCGCCTCCGACCGGCCGTCCCGCCCGAGCTTCGGCGTCACGCAGTTCCTGGTGGCGCGCGGCTATGCCGTTGCGCCGGTGAATCCCGGCATCGCCGGGCGGGACCTGCATGGCGCGCCGGTGGTGGCGCGGCTGTCGGACGCCGGGCCGCTCGACATGGTGGACGTCTTCCGCCGCAGCGAGGAGGCCGGGGCGGTGGTGGAGGAGGCGATCCGCCTCGGCGCCCGGACCGTCTGGCTGCAGCTTGGCGTCATCGACGACGCGGCGGGCGAGCGGGCCCGCGCCGCCGGGCTGCGCTTCGTACAGGACCGATGCCCCGTCATCGAATGGCACCGCCTCGGCTTGCCCGCGAAGATTGCATGACGTTCATTTTTACCGGACCATCTGCTTGAAAGCCCCGGCCAGCCGGGCCACCTCCTGCCCCGCAGAGCCCGCCTGCGGACTCGCAACGCTGCTTTCCGCCGGGACGGGCCCACGGGAGACGAAGGACCCATGAACGACGAAGAGCGCCGGATCATCACGCAGTATGTTGAGCGGGTCGCCGGTGCGGCCCCCGCTCAGACGGCGCCGAGCAGCCCCTGGGGCGGCATGGGCGGCAGCGTACCGCAGACCCAGGCGCGGCCCAACCTGCCGCCGGTGGACCGGGACGCCGATGCGCTGATCAGCGACCTGTTCGCCCGCTACCCCGAGGCGCGGTACCGCATCACCCAGACCGCCTTCGTGCAGGAAGCGGCGCTGGTCGAGGCGCAGAACCGCATCCGCCAGCTGGAGTGGGAGGTCGAGAACGCCCGCGGCCAGGCGCAGGCGGCGCAGCAGCAGAAGGGCGGGCTGTTCGGCGGCATGTTCGGCGGCGGCGCTCGCCCGCAGCCCCGCATGGCCCCGCCGCCGCAGCCGGTCTATCCGCCGGGCTACAACCCGGGGATGCTGCAGCAGGGCCGCGGCGGCTCCGGCTTCCTCGGCACCGCGGTGATGACCGCGGCCGGCGTCGCCGGCGGCATGGTGCTGGGCAACATGCTGATGAACGCCTTCTCTGGCCATGGCGGCGCCGCCCAGGCGGCGTCCTTCGATGGCGGCGCGGGCGGCTTCGGCCAGGAAGCGGTGCCGACCTCCTCTCCCTGGACCGATCCCGGCACCGCGGCGGCCGACCAGGGCTGGGGCGGCGGCGGCCAGGATGCCACCGGCAGCTACGACCAGGCCTCGGGCTACGACTCCGGTGCCGCCGGCTATGACGATGCCGGTGGCGGCGGCTACGACGACGAGGATGTCTGATCCATAGCCGCCGCTCATCGACGCGGCGGCTCCGATTGAAAGCGCGCATGGCATGGGCCACCCTCATGCCATGCGCATCCCCGACCTCGACCTCGACCTGCTTCGCTGCTTCGTGACGGTGGCGGAGCGCGGCGGATTCACCGCCGCCGGCCAGGCACTGGGCCTGACGCAATCCGCCATCAGCCTGAAGGTGAAGCGGCTGGAGGACCTGCTGCAGCGCCGGGTGTTCGAGCGCACCAGCCGCAGCATCGCCCTGACCCGCGATGGCGAGACCCTGCTGGCCTATGCCCGCCGCATCCTGGCCCTGAACGACGAGGCGGTGCGGCGGCTGGTTGCCCCGCCGGTCGCCGGCCGCTTCCGGCTGGGCGTCGCCGACCATTTCGTGCCGCGCAACCTCGCCCCCCTGCTGGCCCGCTTCGCCCGCACCTGGCCGGAGGTGCGGCTGGAGGTGGAGGTGGGCCGCAGCCATGAATTGCGCGCGGCGCAGGAGCGCGGGGCGCTGGACCTCGTTCTGGGCAAGCGCCGGGATGGGGAGACCGAGGGCAGGCCGATCTGGACCGAGGGCGTGATCTGGGTGGCCTCCCCCGACTGGCAGGTGCCGGACGGCCGGCCCCTGCCGCTGGCCATGCTGCCGCCGGGCTGCATGTTCCGCGACCGCGCCCTGGCGGCGCTGGCCCGGGCCGGGCTGGGGTTTGAGGTGGTCTATACCTCCGCCAGCCTCCTCGGCGTCGCCGCCGCGGCGCAGGCCGGTTTCGCCCTGACCGTGCTTGGCCGTGGCGGGCTGCCGCCGGGCCTCGTCGAGGTGACCGGCCTGCCGCCGCTCGGCAGCGTGGAGATGTGCCTGTTCGGCGATGCCGAGGGCCGCAGCCCGCTGGCCGAGCCGCTGATGCGCTTCCTGCGGGAGAGTCTGGCCGACCCCGGCTTGGCCGCGGCGGCGTGAGCGTGGGAACCGGGCCCGGCAACCATTATCCTCGCGCCATGTCCGGGGCCGCGGACCTCTACGACCGGGATTTCTAGGCCGGGACCCAGGCCCAGGCGGCGCTGCTGCGCGCCTAGCCGGAGGCGCTGCGGCCGAATGCCCTCGACATCGCCAACCTCGCCGAGGGGATCGAGGGGTTCGGCGAGTCCCAGCGCCAGGCGGTCGAGAGCCTTGTCTTCCGGACCGTCCTGCACCTGCTGAAACTGCGCTGCCATCCGGACCAGTCGGCGCGGCGCGGCTGGCAGAAGGAGGTGGACGGCTTCCGCGACCAGCTCGATGTCCTGTTCCGGGACAACCCGTCCCTGCGTGCCCACCGGGCGGCCATCGCCGGCGAGACCTGACGCCGGGCGGGTCCGTCGCTTCCAGCGGGACCTGGAGAGCATGACGGCCTCGACGCCCGCGCCGCCCTTGACTGTCTGCCCGACCCGGGCACGCCCTGTTTCGACCGGACGGGGAAGTCCTCGCCGAGGGCTGGTATCCGCCTACGCCCGCCGCGGATTAACCGCGCGCGAATTGACCGGGGGCCACCCTGGGCGCAGTTTGCTGCACCGCCCAGCCAGGAGCCCCGTCCGGCATGCCGCCTGAGCCCTCCGCCGGCCGAGACATGCGCATCTGCGCGCTGATCGGCACCGGCCATTTCCTCTCGCATTTCTACATGCTCTGCTTGGCGCCGCTGTTCCTCACTTGGCGGCAGGAATTCGGCGTCTCCTACGCCGTCCTCGGCCTTTCGGTCGCGCTGATGAGCGCGACCACCGCCGCGCTGCAGACCCCCGTGGGTTTCTGGGTGGACCGCTACGGCGCGCGCCCCTTCCTGGTTGGCGGCACCCTGCTGATGGCGCTGTCCATCTCCGCCATGGCCTTCGCGCCGAGCTTCTGGGTGATCCTGCCGCTGGCGGTGCTGTCCGGCGTCGGCAACAGCGTCATCCACCCGGCCGACTACGCCATCATGGCCGGATCCATCAGCAAGGGCTTCATGGGCCGCGCCTTCGCGCTGCACACCTTCACCGGCAATCTGGGCTTCGCCCTCGCCCCGCCGGTCATCGCCCTGCTGCTGACCTTCATGGACTGGCGGCATGCGCTGCTGACCGTCGGGCTGCTCGGCCTTCCCGTCGTCGCCGCCATCCTGCTGCAGAGCCGGGTGCTGCGTGACCAGGCCAAGCCGAAGCAGAAGGAAGCCGGGCCGGGCGGCCGCGAACTCCTGCTCAGCCGGCCGATGCTGCTGTTCTTCGCCTTCTTCCTGCTGTCCTCCATGGCCGGCTCCGGCGTGCAGGCCTGGCTGGTGACGGTGCTGGGCAAGCTCTGGGGCACGCCGGTGCTGGCGGCCTCGGCGGCGCTGACCGGCTACATGGTGGGGGCCACCGGCGGCACCCTGGTCGGCGGCTGGATCGCGGACAAGAGCAAGCGCAACCTCCTCGGCATGGTCACCGTGCTGACGCTGGTCGCCATGGCGCTGCTGCTGGTGCTGGGCATGGTCCCGCTGCCGGAGGTGGTGCTGCCGCTCGTCGCGGCGCTGGGCGGCCTCGCGCTCGGCACCTCCCGCACCCCGCGCGACGTGATGCTGAAGGATGCCTGCCCGACGGGGCAGATCGGCAAGGTCTTCGGCTTCGTCTCGGCCGGCCTGCCGCTCGGCTCCGCCATCACCCCCGTGCCGCTCGGCTTCCTGATCGACATGGGCTATCCCTGGCTGGTGCTGCCGGTCGTCGCCGGCTTCCTCGGCCTGTCGCTGCTCTGTGCCGGGAGCGCCCAGGGTTCCGCGCGGGCCGCGCGGCCGCCGCAGGCGGTGCCGGCGGAATAGCGCGGCTGGCCTGGCCGGGGAGCGCTGCCGGGTGACGGCGCTCGACACCCTTCTGCTCTGGCTGGACATCGCCGGCATCGCGGTCTTCGCTGCCTCCGGCGCGCTCGTCGCCTCCCGCAAGCAGATGGACGCGGTCGGGTTCATCCTGATCGCCGCCGTCACCGCCTTCGGCGGCGGCACGCTGCGCGACGTGCTGCTGGGCCGCGTGCCGCCCTTCTGGCTGCGCGACCCCGCCTGGCTGGCAGTGGCCAGCAGCGTCGCCGTGCTGGTCTTCTTCACCGCGCATCGCGTCGAAAGCCGCTTCCGCGCGCTGCTCTGGGCCGATGCGGTCGGCCTTGCGCTCTTCGCCGTGCTGGGGGCGGAGATCGCCCTGCTGGCCGGTGCGAAACCCTGGGCCGCCGTGCTGCTGGGCGTCGCCACCGCCACCTTCGGCGGCGCGGCGCGCGACGTGATCTGCAACGAGATCCCGCTGCTGCTGCGCAAGGAGATCTATGCCCTGGCGGCGCTCGCCGGCGCCGCGGTCTTCGTCGCGCTGCGGGTGAACGGGGTATGGCGGGACCCCGCCTTGCTGGCCGGCATGGCGGTAGCCTTCGGCATCCGCGCCATCGCCATCCTGCGGGGATGGTCGCTGCCGGCCTACAAGCCAAGGCCCGGGCGCGACTACCCCAACTGAGGGAGGCGCTGCCCCCTCAGGCTCCCCCGCCGAAGGCCGAAGGGCCTTCGGAAACCACGAGCCTGCCCGCCGGTCAGGCGCGCTTTGCGGCGGCGGCGCCGATCGCCTTGTCCAGCACCTCGATCAGCGTGTCGCATTCGCCGCGGGTGATCACCAGCGGCGGCGACAGCACGATGGTGTTGGAATGCCGCGCGCCGCCGCCGGAGCGCCCGACGATCACGCCCTCCGCCTTGCAGTGGTCCAGCACGCCCTGCACCAACGCGCCGTCGAGTTGCACCTTGCTCTCGCGGTCGGTGACGAGTTCGATCCCGATCAGCAGCCCCTTGCCGCGGATGTCGCCGGTGATGCCGTGGCGGAACAGCCGGTCCTTCAGCCCGTCCATCAGGTAGGCGCCCATGCTGGCGGCGCGCTCGGGCAGCTTCTCCTCCAGCATGATCTCGATGTTGCGCACCGCGACCGCGGCGGCGGCGGGATGGCCGCCATAGGTATTCACCTGCATCACCTGCCGCGCCTCCGCGACCTCGCCGAGGAAGCTCTCGAACACATGGTTCTTCACGACGGTGGCGGCGATCGGCAGGTAGGCGGAGACGATGCCCTTGGCGACGGCCATGATGTCCGGGCTGATGCCGTAATGCTGGTGGCCGAACATCTTCCCGGTGCGGCCGAAGCCGTTGATCACTTCGTCCACGTGCAGCAGCACGTCGTATTTCCGGCAGATCTCCTCGACCATCGGCAGGTATTCGTCGGGCGGCACGGCGATGCCGACGCCGGACATGATCGGCTCGACGATCACCTCGGCGACGGTCTGCGGCCCCTCCCCCAGGATGGTGGTCTCGATCGCCTTCGCGCAGGCCACCTTGCAGGACGGGTATTCCAGGCCGAGCGGGCAGCGGTAGCAGGTCGGCGCCGGGACATGCACGAACTCTCCGGCATAGGGCTCGAACTTGGTCTTGCGGTCGCCCATGCCGCCGGCGGCCAGCGTCGCCAGCGTGGTGCCGTGATAGGCGTAGTAGCGGCTGATGGTCTTGAAGCGGAATTCGCCGGGGAATTCGTGCTTGGCGTATTGCCGGGCGATCTTGAAGCCGGCCTCGTTCGCCTCGGACCCCGAATTGACGAAATAGGTGTGGTAGCCGCCGCCCATCAGGCCGTTCACCTGCTCGGCCAGCTGCGCGGCCGGCAGGTTCATGGCGGTGTGCGGGTAGTAGGCCATGGCCTGCATCTGCTCGGCCGCGATCTGCGCCAGCTCCGTCCGGCCATAGCCGATATTGACGCACCAGAGGCCGGCCATGGCGTCGAGGTAGGTGGTGCCGTCGGCATCGACGATGGTGGACCCCTGCGCCCCCGTCACCACCATCTGCTTCTGCTCCAGCGCCTTGTGCTGGACCAGCGGGTGCATGACGTTCTGCAGGTCCTGCGCGACGACGCGCGCACGGGCCTCGGGGTCGGGCTGGTTGGTCAGGGACATGCGGGCCTCGCGTATGGATGCCGAAGGCTAGGGCCGTTGCGGGGGCGCTGTCACGCCGCCACGGGGTCGATCGGCAGGATGGGACCCTCGGCCGCCTCGATCACCTCGGCGGCGTCGAGGCAGAGATCCTCGCGGAACCGCCCGGCCATGATCTGCACGCCGGGCCGCAGCCTGCCATGGTGGCCGACCGGCACGGCGCAGCCGGGCAGGCCGAGCAGCGGCGCCACGAAGGCGGCGCGGATGCTCTCCAGCACCGCCCGCTGGCCATCCAGCGTGACGTCCAGCCGCTGCGGCGGCGGCAGGCCGGCCAGGGTCGGCAGCACCACCAGCGGCGTGTCCAGCAGGAAGGCCATCCAGCGCTGCAGCAGCAGGTCGCGCTCCGCCAGCGCGGCGAGGAATTCCGCCAGGCCGCGCGGCGGCGACAATTCCATCCAGGTGCGCATGGCAGCCTGGCCATCCGGGTCGCCCAGGCGCTCCATCAGCGGCCAGAGCGCGGGGAAGAGTTCCGTGCTGCCCAGCACATGCCAAAGCTCGACCGCGGTCTCGATGGAAGGCGGCAAGGCCTCCTCCACCACATACCCGGCCGCGGCGAGGTGGCGGCCGGCCTGCCGCACCGCCTCGGCCTGGGCCGGATGCGTGCTGCCGCCCGGCACCTCCGGCACCAATGCGACACGGATTGGCCGCTTCGGCGGCGGGCCGACCAGCGGCGCATCCGCCCAGCGGGTGTCGCGCGCATCGCCGCGCGCCATGACCGCGAGCGCGAGGCGCAGGTCGCGCACGCTGCGCGCCAGCGGCCCCTGGGTGGACATGATCTGCGACGACAGCGGCCGGCCGACCATTCCCTGGGTGGAGAAGGCGGCGACCCGGCCGAAGCCGGTGCGCAGCCCCACCACGCCGCAGCAATAGGCGGGGATGCGCACGGACCCGCCGATATCGTTGCCATGCGCGATGGGCCCGATGCCCGCCGCCACCGCCGCGCCCGCCCCGCCGGAGGACCCGCCCGGCGTGATGGCGGGGTCGCGCGGGTTCAGCGTGCGGCCATGCACGGCGTTGTCGGTCATCAGCCGCATGGAGAAGGCCGGCGCATTGGTCCGGCCGATGATGATGGCGCCGGCGGCCCGCAGGTTGGCGACCACCGGGCTGTCCTCGGCCGCGATCTTGTCCTGGAAGGCCGCGACCCCGTTGGTTGTGGCGTGGCCGCGCTGGTCCACATTGACCTTGATGGTGACGGGCACGCCGTGCAGCGGGCCGAGCGCCTCGCCGCGCGCCTGCGCCGCATCGGCCGCGGCGGCTTCGGCCAGCGCCTCCTCCGGCATCTCCTGCACGACGGCGTTGATCGCTGGGTTCACCGCGGCCAGCCGGTCGAGGCAGGCGCGCGTGGCCTCGGTGGCCGAGGCCCGGCCGGCGCGGATCAGCCGCGCCAGGTCGGTTGCGTCCAGTTGCCAGAGTTCGCTGCCCATCGCCGCCCCGCCGGTTGCCCGCGGCAGCACACCCGAATTCCGCGAGCCACGCCAGCAGGGCAGGCCCGGGGCCGGGCGCGGCAGGCGGCTGCGATCCATGGCCCGGTACGGTGCGCTGGGTCGGATCACCGGGCGATATGCCCGAGCCCTTGCAACCGATGCGCGTCTGGACCACCTGCGGGAAAGGCAGGGCCGGCCAACGGCCCGCCAGCCGGGGCTTACCCGGCGAGGAAAACCGTCTGGGAGTGCATCACATGCAGCGTCGTCATCTCCTCGGCCTCACGGCCGGGGCCATCGCCACGCCTGCGCTCGTCCGCGCGCAGGGCAGCGGCATCGGCACCTGGCCGGACCGGCCGGTGCGCTGGGTGGTCCCCTTCCCCGCCGGCGGCGGCACCGACACCTGGGCCCGCATGATCCAGGGCCCGGTGCAGGAACTGCTCGGCCAGCCCATCGTCATCGAGAACCGCGCCGGCGGCGGCGGCATCGTCGGCGCGCAGGCCGCGCTGCAGGCGCCGGCCGATGGCTACACCTGGTTCTACACCATCGAGGCCTTCGTCACCGTCCCGATCACCCAGCGCATCAACCCCTATGACGCCATCCGCGACTTCGCGCCGATCGGGCGGCTGGGCCATACCTCCCTGTCCTTTACCGTGGGGCCGGCGGTGCCGGCCAGCGTGACCACCTTCAACCAGTATCTCGACTGGGCGCGGCGGCAGCCGAGCCAGCCGATCGGCAACTGGTCGGCCGGCGGATCGGGCCACGCCATGTCGGTGGTGATGGAGCGGGAGACGAAGCTGCCGGAGGTGAAGCACGTTGCCTATCGCGGCGAGGCGCCGATGATGCAGGACAACCTCGCCGGCGTCTTCCATGGCGGCTTCCACGCCATGGTGGTGGTTGGGGAGACGGTGCGAGCCGGCAGGCTACGGCCCCTGGCGACGGCCGGCGTGGATCGCGTGCCGTCGCTGGCCGACCGCGTGCCGACCTTCGCCGAACTCGGCGGCTATTCCGAGCGGTTCAACTTCCGCGGCTTCACCGGGCTGATGGGCAATGCCCGCATCCCGGCGCCGATCCAGGAACGCATGGCCGACATCTTCCGCCGCGGCACCCAGACGCCGGAGGTCCATGCCAAGCTGCGCGCCATGGACACGGTGCCGAGCTACGAGGACCCGCCCACCTTC
Source organism: Paracraurococcus ruber (assembly GCF_004353985.1). GTDB lineage: Bacteria > Pseudomonadota > Alphaproteobacteria > Acetobacterales > Acetobacteraceae > Paracraurococcus > Paracraurococcus ruber. The sequence continues at coordinate 36,879 of NZ_SMOA01000002.1, forward strand.
GCGCAATCCATCCGCCGCGTGCAGCTGCAATGGGCGGAGCTGACGGAGGAACTGGACCTGTACCAGAGCGCGGGGTGATCCCCGCCGTCGCATGACCACCGGGCGCGCCGCGGCACTGGCCTTCGCGTCCACCGGTGCCGTCGCCCGTGCCGGGCGCATTCGATCGGCGACCGAAGCGGGGTCGCAAGCCGCTGCATGACGCCGGTCGGATCGCCGGATCCGCCGGCGTGCCCGCCTTCGCCTGCCGACCCAAACCGCGGTAGCCTGCCGGCAACCATGTCGGGAGGCTCCGTCACCATGCACCGCCGCCACCTGCCCGGCCTCGCCGCCGCCCTCTTCGCCGCACCCGCCCTCGCACAGGATCGCTACCCGAACCGCCCCATCCGCATGATCGTCCCGCTCCCCGCCGGCGGCGCCACCGATATCTGGGCGCGGCTGGTGGCGGAGCCGCTGGCCGCCATCCTGGGCCAGCCCGTCGTCATCGAGAATCGCGGCGGCGCCGGCGGCCTGGTGGGCACCGAAGCGGCGAAGAACGCCCCGCCGGACGGCTATACCATCCTCTTCCACATCGCGAATTTCGTGCAGACGCCGGTGGTGCTGCGCCGCTGGCCCTACACCCCGGACGACTTCGCCCCCATCGGGAAATTCGGCACCACGCCGCTGCCCTTCTGCGTCCGCGCCGACATCCCGGCGACCACGCTGCAGGAGTTCATCGCCTGGGCGAAGGGGAAGCAGCTGCCCTACGGCACCTATTCCCCGGGCACCTCGGGCCACGCCTTCGCCCAGGCGCTCTCGGACCTCGAGACGCTCGACATGACCGCGGTGCATTACCGCGGCGAAGCGCCGATGCTGCAGGACGTGCTGGGCGGCCGCATCCCCTGCGCTTTCCATTCCATGACCGGCTCGGGCGAGCATATCCGCAACGGCCGGCTGCGGCCGCTGGCGACGCTGGGCCGCGCCGGCATCCCCAGCCTGCCGCAGGTGCCGACCTTCGTCTCGCTCGGCTACCCCGATTGGTTCGGCAACTCCGGCTTCGTCGGCCTCTGGGCGCCGGTGCGGACGCCGGAGCCGATCCAGGCGGCGCTGGTGGACGCCTTCCGCCAGGTGATGCAGCGCCCCGACGTGCTCCGGCGGATGGCCGAGACCGACACCATCCCGCAATACCTGCCCCCAGCCGAATTCCGCGCCGACATCGCCGCCTACCAGCAATTCTGGCAGGGGCTGGTGGACCGGCTGGGCCTGACCGCCGAGGGTTGAGGGCGGGGCCCGGCGCCGCGTCGTTTTCGCGTGCATCCCGGCCCCGCGGCGCGGCATGACTCGACCAGCCGCAGCCCGCCACGGAGAGCGGGCGCGACAGGGAGGATCCGCGCATGCATCGCCGCCCGCTGCTGGGCCTTGCCGCCCAGGCCCTTGCCATCCCCGCGCTCGCCCAGGCCCAGGGCGTGCTGCGCTATCCGGACCGGCCGATCCGCTTCATCGTGCCCTTCCCGCCCGGCGGCGGCACCGATGTCTGGGCGCGGATGGTGGCGGAGCCGCTGCAGGCCGAGCTCGGCCAGCCGATCCTGATCGAGAACCGCGCCGGCGGCGGCGGCATGGTCGGGGCGGAAGCGGCGGCGAAGGCGGTGCCGGACGGCTACACCCTGCTCTACAACATCACCACCCATGTGCAGGCGCCGGTGACCTTCCGCCGCTTCCCCTACGACCCCGTGCGGGACTTCTTCCCGGTGGGACGCCTGGGTACCACCGCCATCACCTTCTGCGTCGGGCCCTCGGTCCCCGCTTCCGTCACCACCCTGGCCGAGTTCGTCGCCTGGGGCCGCGGCCGGGACCTGGCCTTCGGCAATTACGGCCAGGGCTCCACCGGCCATGCCTATGCGCTGCTGCTGGCGCTGGAAGCCGGGCTGCAGGTGACGCAGGTCGCCTATCGGGGGGAAGCGCCGATGCTGCAGGACCTGCTGGCCGGCAGCTTCCATGGCGGCTTCCACAGCATGACCGCGTCGGGCGAGATGATCCGCACCCGGCGCATCCGGCCGCTGGCGACCGGCGGGCCGGACCGCGTGCCATCCCTGGCGGCGGAGGTGCCGACGCTGATCGAGCTCGGCTATTCCCGCCGCTTCGACTTCACCGGCTTCACCGGCCTGTTCGCCCCGGCGCGGGTGCCGCCGCCGATCCTGGAGCGGCTGACGGAGGCCTTCCGCACGGTGGCCACCAGCCCCGAGATGATCCGCCGCCTGCGCGCCATCGACACGGTGCCGGGCTATGAGGCGCCGATGGCGTTCCGCGCCTCGGTCGAGCGCACGCTGCGGCAGTGGGAAGAACTGGCGCAGAGCCTCGACCTCTACGCGACCGGTTGAGGGCGCCGGGCATCCGGCGGCACGGCGGGCCGAGGCACGCCCGGCGTCCACCTGTCTGCGTGCCGCTGGCATCGCGGCACGGGGTGCCTGCGGCGCGACGGCGTGAACCCGCCCGCCCTTGAGCTGCCAGCGCGCCGGCCGCACGCTGCGCCCGGCGGCCGCGCAGACGGCCCGCCGCCTGCCAGGGGAAACCGCCATGAACCGTCGTCACCTGCTCGGCCTCGCCGCCGCCGGGCTTGCCCTGCCCGCCCGCGCGCAGACCGCCTTTCCGGACCGGCCCATCCGCTTCATCGTCCCCTTCCCGCCCGGCGGCGGCACCGATACCTGGGCGCGCATCGCGGCGGAGGGGATGCAGCCGGAACTCGGCCAGACCATCGTCATCGAGAATCGCGGCGGCGCCGGCGGCCTGGTCGGCACCGAGGCGGCGGCGAAGGCCCCGCCGGATGGCTACACCCTGCTCTTCACCATCACCACCCATGTGCAGACGCCGGTGGTGATGCGCCGCTTTCCTTATGACCCGGTGGCCGATTTCGCGCCCATCGGCCGGCTCGGCACGACCTCCATCAGCTTCTGCGTCGGGCCGAAGGTCCCGCCGGAGATTCGCACCTGGCCGGAATTCGCCGCCTGGGCGAAGGGCCGCGACCTCTCGCTCGGCTCCTACGCGCCGGGCTCGACGGGGCATGCCTTCGCGCTGCTGGTCGCCGAGGAAGCCCGGCTGACGATGGAGCATGTCTCCTACCGCGGTGAGACGCCGATGCTGCAGGACATGCTGGCCGGGCAGATCCATGGCGGTTTCCATTCCATGGCCGCGGCGGGGGAGATGCTGCGGGCCGGGCGCCTCCGCGCGCTGATGACGGCGGGCGAGCGTCGCATCCCCGCGCTCGGCGAGGTGCCGCTGATGAAGGAGGTGGGATTTTCCGACCGCTTCTCCTTCAGCGGCTTCTCCGGCCTGCTGGCGCCGGCGCGCACGCCGGCGGCGGTGCTGGACCGGCTGACGGAGGCCTTCCGCATCGCCGCCGCCAAGCCGGAGACGCATCGCCGCCTGCTGGCCGTGGACACGGTGCCGAGCTACCAGGACCCGGCCACCTTCCGCGCCCAGGTCGCCCGCAACCTCCGCGAATGGACCGAGATCGCGGAGCGGCTGAACCTGACCGTCGACGGCTAGAGCGGTTTCCGTTCGCCACGGCTCACGGCAACCGCTCTAGCCATAGAATCTACGAGCATCTTCACCCGCTCGGATGAGTCCGCCTTAGCGGGATCTGCTTCGGTGTTCCGAATCCGAAGTTCGCCGCCGCTGGCGGCGCCCTTCGGTTCGGACCACTCGCCTGTGTTTGCAGTGTCCTGCCCGCTGCGTTCGCAGCCGGTTGCTGCGAACGCAGCGGGCAGGACACTAGGCCGGGCTGCGGGACGGCGCGGAGCGACCTGCCGGCGGAAGCCCGAAGCGGCCAGGGCGTTCGGGCGGACCCTTCGGGGCCGCCGCGGTCAGAGCACCGGCGGCTTGCGCAGTTCCGGCTCCACCAACCGGGCGAAGGCGACATCGCCCGCTGCCTCGATCCGCGCCTCGCCGATCGTGGCGCGCGGATCGGCGGCGTTGCGCCAGGCCTTGTACTCGTCCTCGGCCGGGATACCCATGCTCTCGGCCAGCAGGTGGATCCAGTTGCGCACGGGCAGCCCGGGCCGTTCCAGCGTCACCGCCTCCCGGTGGCAGGAATGGAAGATCGTCACCAGCGTATCGGCGCCGGTCGCCGCCGCGGCGTCCAGCGTCGCCCGCTGCGCATCCTCCAGCGCGCCCGGCACGCCGGCGAGCGCGGAGCACATATGGCCCGGCGCACGATACGGGTGGTCCAGCACCGCCAGGCCGGGGACCAGCCGCAGCAGCCCCGGCACCAGGTCGTTCACCGGCACGCGGCCCTGGAAGCCGTGATGCGCATGCAGCAGCACCCGCGCCGTCACCGGCCGCACCAGCAACGGCGCCAGGCGGTCACGCCTCGCCCACAGCGCCTCGGTCACGTGCAGCGTCTCGAAATTCGTGGGCGTCACCGGCGCCATGCTGTCCTGCATGTTCATGTGGCAGGACGGGCACCAGGTGACCACCGCCTCCCGCCCGCTGGCATTGAAGGCCTGCACGGTGCGGCGCGCCATGCCTTCCGCGATGCGGGCACTGGCGTCCTTCGGGCTGCCGCAGCAATGCGCCGGGCCGCCGGCCGGCGCCGCCTCGATCCCTACCGCCTCCAGCATGGCGGCGGTGGCGCGCACCAATTCGCCATGGCGCGTCATGTTGCAGCCATACCAGAAGACCGCGCGGTCCTGGATCACAGCCATCGGGCCTGCTCCTCCTCGGTCAGCGTCAGCCGGGCGAAGGCCTTCACCCGCGCGGAAAGCTGCGCATCCTCCTTCACCGGGATGCGCGGCGCCTCCCCCAGCGCGCCCTTGGCCCGCCACTGCGCCAGGCGCAGCATGAAGGCGGCGGGCAGCCCTTCCGGGCAGGCGGGCGTGCAGATGCCGCTGCGGGTGCAGGCGCCGATCCAGGCGAGCGCCGCCGGCGTCCCAGGCCCGTCGCGCAGCACGTCCCGCATGCCGGCAGCGACCGCCTCCGCCCCCGCTTCCGCCACGCCGGCGGCATAGGGCGTCATCGGGCAGGCGCGGACGCAGCCGCCGCAGGCGGTGCAGAGCGCGGCCAGGCGCGCGCTCTCGCCACGGATATGCTCGGCCAGGGTCATGCCGGGACTCATGCCGGGCCCGGCAGCACGGCGATCGCCTCCACCTCGATGCAGGTGTCGGGCGTGGTGAATTGCGCCCCGCCGACGCAGGTGCTGGCCGGCAGCTCCGCCAGACCGGCGAAGGCGGTGCGCCGCACCTCGTTGAAGCCGTCATACAGCCGCATGTCGGACAGCCAGACGGTGGTCTTCAGCAGGTTGGCGAAACTGGCACCCTCGGCCGCCAGCACTTTCTCCAGCCGTGCAAGGCATTCGCGCGCCTGATCCTGCACGCTGCCGCCGGCGGCGGCGCTGCCCCGCGCGGTGATGCCGGAACAGAAGACCAGCTTCGCCCCGCCACCCAGCGGAACGCTGCGCGCCGGCGGAAAGAGCGGCCTCGCCTGGGTCATCGGGACATGGTCTCCTGCGCGGTGCGGGACGCAGCCTCGCCCGGACCGGCGGGCGGCGGCAAGCCCGGCGGGAGGCCAGGGGAGGAATGGCGATGCTGACGGGCGGCTGCCTCCTGCGGCGCGGTGCGGTACGAAGCGGGCGGGGAGCCCTTCCACCAGACCATCTGCCATTGCGGCATGTGCCGCAGGGCGGCGGGGGCGCCGATGGTCGCCTGGTTCTCCGTGCCACGGGCCGGGTACCGCGTGGTGCGGGGCGCGCCGGCGCGCTACGCGTCCAGCGACCGCGCCAACCGGACCTTCTGCGGGACCTGCGGCACCACCCTGACCTTCGAGGACAAGTCCCACCCGCAGGAGATCGACATCACCACCGCCAGCCTCGATGACCCGGAGGCGATGCCGCCGCAGGACCACACGCGGGCGGCGGACCGGCTGTCCTGGGTCAAGCTGGCGGACGGGCTGCCGGAATATCCCGAACTCCGAACGCGGTGACCGGGGAGGGCGCTGCCCTCCCCAGACCCCACCCGCCAGGCCGGCACCCGGCCTGGACCGGTCTGAGGTTTCCCTACTCCGCCGGGCGGCCCAGCGGCGCGATGTCCTCCGCATCATGGCTGCGGGGGCCCTGCGCCAGTTCCTGCCGCAGCCGGGTCCGGTCCAGCTCCCCTTCCCAGGCGCTGACCGCGACACAGGCCACGCCATTGCCGACCAGGTTGGTCAGGGCCCGGCACTCGCTCATGAACTTGTCGATGCCCACCAGCACCGCCAGCGCTTGGATCGGGATGTCGGGGATGACCGAGAGCGTCGCCGCCAGCGTCACGAAGCCCGCGCCGGTGACGCCCGAGGCGCCTTTCGAGGTCAGCATGGCGACCAGCAGGATGGTCAGCTCCTGCCCCAGGGTCAGCTCCGTGTTCGTGGCATAGGCCAGGAACATCGTCGCCAGCGTCATGTAGATGTTGGTGCCGTCCAGGTTGAAGCTGTAGCCCAGCGGCACCGTCAGCCCCACCACCTGCGGCGCGCAGCCCAGCCGCTGCAGCTTGCGCATGATCTGCGGCAGCACGCTCTCGCTGCTCGACGTGCCGAGGACGATCAGCAATTCCTCGCGGATATAGGCGATGAAGCGGAGGATCGAGAAGCCGCAGAGCCGGGCGATGGTCCCCAGCACGATCAGCACGAAGGCGATCGAGGTCAGGTAGAAGGTCGCCACCAGCTCCCCCAGCTTCAGCAGGGACCCGATGCCATAGGCGCCGATGGTGAAGGCCATGGCGCCGAAGGCGCCGATGGGCGCCGCCTTCACCACGATCTTGACCACGCCGAAGAAGATCTCGGCCAGCCCGTCCACCACATGGCTCGCCGCCAGCCGCCCCTTCTCCGGCAGGGCGTTGATGGCGAAGCCGGTCAGCACCGCCAGCAGCAGCACCTGCAGCAGATCGCCATTGGCGAAGGCGCCGATGAAGGTGTTCGGGATGATGGCCATGAAATGGCCGACCACGCTGTCCTGCTGCGCCCGTTGCGCATAGGACGCGATGGCCTTGGCATCCAGCTGCGCCACATCGATGTTGAAGCCGCTGCCGGTCTGGAAGACCTTCGCCACGATCAGGCCGATGGCAAGCGCGAAGGTCGAGACCACCTCGAAATACAGCAGCGCCTTCAGCCCGACGCGGCCGACCTTGCTGGCATCCCGCACCGAGGAGATGCCGTGCACCACGGTGCAGAACACCACCGGGGCGATGATCATCTTGATCAGCTTGATGAAGCCGTCGCCCAGCGGCTTCAGCGCGGCGCCGGTTTCCGGCCAGATCGCGCCCAGGGCGACGCCGATCGCGATGGCAATGAGCACCTGGACATAAAGCAGCGAGAGCCAGCGCCGGGCCATGGCGGTCTTCCCCAAACGACCTCGGAGCGGGCCGTGGGGTCCCATGGAACGCCCGGGATCACACCGGCGTTGCGCCCCGGTTACCAGCCATTCACCCGGTCCCAGACCGCGACGACCTCCCGCCCGTCATCCACGACATGGTAGCGGTCATGCGCCGCCGCGGTCAGGCAGGAATGGTTCGGCAGCACGCGCAGCCTTGCGCCGACCGGCAGGCGGTCGAAGGGCAGCGGCGCATCGGCCTGGACCTCGCCATGCTCCTGGTAGGCGCGGGCGACCAGCGCCTCCCCCGGCAGCGGCGCGCCGTCCAGGTCCAGCACCCTGCCGAAACCCCAGTCGCGCGGCGCCGCCTGGGTGCTGCGGTCCTTGGACAGCGCCAGCGCCCCGGCATCCAGCAGCAGCGTGTTCCGCTCCGGCCGCCGCCCGATGACGGAAGCGAGGACGGTGACGGCGATGTCCTCGGCGGGGTGTGTCGCAAGCTGCGCCTGGAACAGGTCGCCGAACATGTAGACGCCGGCCCGCACCTCCGTGACGCCGTCCATGCGTTCGGCATGCAGGGCGGTGGGGGAGGATCCCAGCGAGACGACGGGCACCGCATGGCCCGCCGCGCGCAGGCGTTCGGCCGCGGTCACGATGCCGCGACGCTCGCTCTCGGCGATGGCCGCCATGTCCGCGACGCTGCGGCCAGAATAGCTGTGCCCGGAATGGGACAGCACGCCGGCGAGGCGCGGGCCCAACATCGCAGCAATCGCTGGCAAGGCGGGGCTGTCCGGCGCGACGCCGCCGCGCGCCTCGCCCACATCCACCTCCACCAGCGCCGTGACCGGGCCGGGATGGGCGGCGATGGCGCGCGCCGCCTCCACATCGTCGGTGATGACCTTCACCGCCGCGCCGGCCGCGTTCAGCGCCGCCACCGCATCCAATTTCGCCGGTGTGATGCCGACGGCATAGATCTGGTCGCGCCAGCCGCCCTCGGCGAAGTAGCGCGCCTCGGCCAAGGTGCTGACGGTGATGGGGCCATGGCCGGGCGCGGCCAGTTCCGCCACCGCACGGCTCTTCGCGGTCTTCAGGTGCGGCCGCAGCCGCAGCCCGGGGAAGCGCGCGACAGCGGCCTCCATCATCGCCAGGTTGCGCCTCAGCACGCCCAGGTCGAGGACGAGGCAGGGCGTCGGCAGGTCATCGAGGGTCATGCGGGCTCCAGCGGGCCTCCGGGTCCAGCGGCAGGACCGGGCGCGGCAACTTCGTCCAGTGGAAGCGCGACAGGATGGGTGAGGTCAGGCCGGGCGCGTCCACCTCGACGATCCGGTCGCCGGTGAAGAACTCGTCGAAGCCGCCGCGGAAATGCCCGCGGGACTTCACCACGACGCAGCGCGCCGCGCCGATATCGAGGCCGAGATGCTCGAGGAAGGCCGGATCGGCGCATTGCGTGCGGATCGAGATGACGACCACCGTGATCCCGCCGAGGCGGAGCGCCGCGGTCGGACCCAGCGTCATGGCCGTGCCGGCGAAGATGCCGCGGCGGCCGGTGACGCGGCCGTCCGACAGCGCCACCACCTCGGCCTCGGCCGCGAAGGGATGGCTGAACTCGTCCTCCGCGCTCAGCGTGCCCTGCGGCCGGTTGAACTGCGCCGTGAAGCGCGCGCCGATGCCTAGCCGGTGCGCCTCCTCCGCCAGCAGCGGATCGTGGATGACGCCCATCAGGCAGCCCTCGACACCCGCCTCGTGGAAGGCTTCCAGGATATGCATGGTGTTGCCGCGGCCGCCGCCGCCCGGATTGTCCGCCACATCGGCGAAGGCCAGCGGCACCTTGGTGCCCTTCGCCCGCGCCACCGCCACGTCCAGCGGCGTCAGGTCCGCCACGAAGCGGTCGCGCCTGGCCCAGGCGGCGCGGGCCAGGCGTTCCGCCATGCTGTCGGCCGAGTCCCGGTCGCTGGCCGTCACCACTACCGCCATGCCGTTGAAGGGCGTGTCGCCATAGGCGAAGCCGCCCATGACCGAGACATTCCAGATGGCGGGGTCCAGCGGCGCCAATTCCTGCCCCAGGTCGATCACCTCGGCATAGGGGCCGGCGGCCGTCAGCATCGAGACGGTGGGCGCCACGATCGGCAGGCGGATCAGCGCGCGATGCGCCCGCTCCCCGGCCAGCAGGCGCCGCAGCAATTGCGCGCTTTCCGCCCCACGCTCCCGCATATCCAGGTGCGGGTTGGTGCGATAGCCCACGAAGGCGTCGCAGTCTCGCACCATGCCGTCCGAGACATTGGCATGGAGGTCATAGCTGCAGACGAAGGGGACGGGCCCCAGCACCTCCCGCACCAGGGACTGCACCGCGCCTTCGGGGTCGTCCAGCTCCGTTGTCAGGCCGGCGCCGTGCAGCACGGCATAGACGCCTTCCGCCTGCCCCCGCAGCGCTTCCAGCCCGGCGCGCCAGCGCGCCATCATGGCCTCGAAGGCGGCGTGCTCCACCGGGCCGTTCGGTTCCGCCATGGCCAGCAGGATGGGGCGCGGCTGCCAGGGGCCGGCGGCGTCCATGTCGGCGACGAAGCCCGGCATCTCGCCCAGCGCCCTCGGTGCCGGGCCGCGGGCATCCGTGACGATGGCTTCGCCCTCCAGCCAGCAGCGCGTCTCGAAGTCGCGCTGCGTCGCGGGCGGGGCGAAGCGGTTGCACTCGATGGAGAAGCCCAGCAGGGCGATGCGCGGGCCGCCGGTCACAGCGGCAGCCCCAGCAATTCGGCGATGCGCGGCGTGGCTTTCAGCCCGCTGCCGGTCAGCACCACCACCGTCGTCTCGTCCGGGTTGATCGTGCCCAGCTTCAGCAGCTTGCCGAAGGCGGCGGCGGCCTGGGCGCAGGTGGGTTCCACGTAGATGCCGCTGCGGGCGAGGCCGAGGCAGGCCTGGCCGATCTCGGCCTCGCTCAGCATCACCGCGCCGCCCTGGGTCAGCCGCAGCACGCCGATGCATTCCCGCAGCCGGATCGGCTGGGCAATGGCCGTGCCCTCCGCGATGGTCGGCTGGGGCGGCACAGCGTCCAGTTCCAGGAATTCCCGCGCGATCGGCGCGCAGTTCGCCGGTTGCGCGGCGAAGATGCGCGGCAGCCGGTCGATCTGCCCGGCCCGCAGCAGCTCGGAAAACCCGATGCTGCACCCCAGCACGTTGGACCCGGCGCCGCAGGGGACGATGACATTGTCCGGCGCGCGGAAGCCCAGATCCTCCCACAGCTCATAGGCCAGGGTCTTGGTGCCCTGCAGGAAGAAGGGGTGCCAGTTGTGGCTGGCGTAGAAGGTGCTGGTGGCCTCGCGCAGCGCGGCATCGGCGCAGTCCTGCCGGCTGCCGGGAACCAGCTCGATCTCCGCGCCGGATGCGCGGCTCTGCACCGTCTTCGCCGGGGAGGTGCTGGCCGGCACCATGATCTTCGCCCGCATCCCGCCCGCCGCGGCATAGGCGGCGATGGCGGCGCCGCCATTGCCGCTGCTGTCCTCCAGCACCGCCTCCACCCCCTGCGCCCGCAGCAGGGAGAGCATGACGGATGCCCCGCGATCCTTGAAGCTGCCGGTCGGCATGAACCATTCGCATTTCAGCAGGGCGGTCGCGCCGCCGAACTGGCGCGCCACCAGGGGCGTGCAGCCCTCTCCCATGGTGATGGGCTCGCCCGCCAGCGGCGGCAGGGCGGCGCGGTAGCGCCACAGGCTGCGGGTGCCGCGCTCCACCTGGTCCGGCGCGATGCCGGGCAGGTCGGTCAGCAGGAGCGGTTCCTGTCCGTCCCCGCACCAGCGGGGGATGTCCAGCGGCCAGGTGCGGCCGCTGCGGGGGTCGAGATAGGCGAGCGGGTCCATGCCGCCGAGACTTGCCCTTTCCCCCCGGCCCGGCAAGCTGCCGCGCCATGGAACACCCCGATGCCGTGGCCCGGCTGGCGGCCGACCTGGTCCGGCTGGACAGCCGCTCCTCCCTCTCCAACCTGGCGGTCGCCGAGCGGATCGAGGCCGAGCTGGCCGGCTTCGAGATCGAGCGGCTGGACTATGTCGACCCCGCCGGCGTGGCGAAGCGCGCGCTGGTCGCGCATCGCGGCCCGCCCGGCGGCCATGCCCTGTCCGGCCATATGGACACGGTGCCCGACACCGGCTGGCAGCAGGATCCCTGGAGCGGGCGCGTCGCTGATGGCGTGCTGCACGGCCTCGGGAGCGTGGACATGAAGGGCGCCGTCGCCGCCTGCATCCTGGCGGCGAAAGCGGTCCCGGCCGATGTGCCCGCGACGCTGCTGATCACGACGGACGAGGAGACCACGAAGGCCGGCGCCCGGGCGGTTGCCGGCAGCGCGCTGGCCCGCTCGCTCGGGCTCAAGGGGATCGTGGTGGCGGAGCCGACCGGCCTCGTCCCCGTGCGGGGCCATCGGTCCTCGGCCAACATCATCGCCACCGCCAGCGGGGTGCAGGCGCATTCCTCGACCGGCCAGGGGATCAATGCGAACTGGGCGCTGATCCCCTTCCTGGCGGAAATGCGGGACGTCGCGCAGCGGTTGCGGGATGACCCCGCGCTGCAGGATCCCGCCTATGACCCGCCCTTCTGCGACTTCAACCTGGTGCTCGACAACCACGGGACGGCGGTGAACGTGACGCCGGCCAAGGCCACCGCCCGCATCAAGTTCCGCGCCAGCCGCGGCCTGGACCGCGGGCCGGTCCTGGATGCGGTGCGGGCGGCGGCGGCGCGGGCCGGCATCGCCCTGGCCATCGCCGAGGAAGGCCCGCCGCCGGAGCTGGCCGCCGACCATCCGCTGATCCGCCTTGCCTGCGACCTCACCGGGCAGGCGCCGCGAACCGCGCCCTATGGGACCGATGCCTCGGAACTGCAGGGGCTGGCGCCCTGCGTCATCCTCGGCCCCGGCACGATCGAGACGGCGCATACGCCACACGAATGCGTGGCGCTCCGCGACCTCGTCGCGGCGGTGCCGTTGTTCGCCCGCATTCTTGCCGCAGCCGTCAGCTAGCAGCGATGCGGCTGCAACGCTTCGCCATGTAACGAAAGGGGTGAACCGCCCCGCCCGGCCCCATATTGGCGCGGAAAGGCTGGCCGGGGCCGATGACCGGCAGGAAGACCAGGACCATGACCACCGCACGCACCGCCCTCGCCCTGCTGCTGCCGCTTTCCATGGCCGCCTGTGCGGTGGCGCCGCCCAGCGGCCCCTCCGTCCTCGCCCTGCCCGCCAAGGGAAAGGACCTGGGCCAATTCCAGGCGGAGGACGCGCAATGCCGCACCTACGCCCAGGCGCAGATCGGCATCTCCCCCGGCCAGGCGGCGAACCAGTCGGCGATCGGCAGCGCCGCCATCGGCACCGGCCTCGGCGCCGCCGCCGGCGCGCTGCTGGGCTCGGCCGGCGGGGCGATGGGCGCGGGCGCGGCGATCGGCGCCGGGGCGGGGCTGCTGGCCGGCAGCGCCATCGGTGCCGGCAATGCCCAGGCCTCGTCCGGGGCGCTGCAGCAGCGCTACGACAATGCCTATACCCAGTGCATCGCCAGCACCGGCAACAGCGTGCAGGCGCCGCCGCCGCTGGTGACCGCGGTGCCGGTGGCGCCGGCCTATGCCTACCCCTACCCGGCCTATGGCTACCCCTACCCCTATCCCTATTACGGGCCGAACGTCTCGCTCGGCTTCGGCTTTTACCGCGGCTATGGCTGGCATGGCCGGCGCTGGTAGCGCCGTCCGAACGCCGCGCTATTCGAGCTTGAGGTCGAGCTCCTTCACCTTCCGCCCCCAATAGGCGCTTTCCTGCGCCACCGCGGCGGCGAAGGCGCTGCGCGGGCGCTCCGGCGCCGGCTCCAGCCCGTCATGCGCCAGACGGTCCAGGAAGCGCGGGGTCGCGGCCGCCTTGCGCGCCGCCGCCTCCATCGCGGCCATCTGCTCCGCCGGCACGCCGACCGGGGCGAAGATGCCGTGCCAGCCGGTGATGACGGTGTTGGGCAGCCCGGCCTCGGCCAGCGTCGGCACCTCGGGGATGGCGGCGATCCGCTTCGCCCCGGTCACCGCGATGGCGCGCAGGCGGCCTTCCCGCACCAGGGCCAGCGCCGGCGGCGGGGAGGAGAAATTCATCGATACCCGCCCCGCCACCACGTCCAGCAGCGCCGGGCCGGTGCCGCGATAGGGCACATGTTCCATCTGCAGCCCGGCGGCTTCCGAGAACAGCACCCCCGCGAGGTGGTTGGCATTGCCGACCCCGCCGGAGGAATAGGTGACGTCGCCGGCCTTCTGCCGCTTCACCCAGGCGATCAGCTCCGCCAGGGTCCGCGCCGGCACGTCCGGATGCACCACCAGGACATACTGGTAGGAGGAGACCTGCGCCACCGGCTGCAGCGCCGCCGCCAGGTCCAGCCGGTCGGCGGTCTGCAGATGCGGGTTGACCACGATGTTGGTGGAGACGGCGAAGAGCAGCGTCGCGCCGTCCGGCCGCGACCGCGCCACCTGAACGCTGCCGACATGCCCGGCCGCGCCGCCGCGGTTGTCCACCACAACGGTGCGCGCCATCGCCTCGGCGAACAGGGGCGCGAATTCCCGCGCGACGATGTCGGTCCCGCCGCCCGCGGCATAGGGCACCACCATGGTGACGGGCCGCGCCGCCTGGGCCCGGGCCGGGCCGGCGGCGAGGGCACCGACGCCGACGCCGGCGCCGAAGCCGGCGCCGAGCCCGGCGAGCGCGCCGCGGCGGGTGAGGGTCGGGGCGGTCATGCAGGATCTCCCGGCTGGTTGCTGCGGGAGTGCCGCAGCCCGGGGGGCGAAGGCAAGCCCGCCCGCCCCGGCGCCATCCCTACAGGGACGCGCCGCCATCCACCGACAGCTCGGCCCCGGTCATGTAGGCACTGTCGTCCGAAAGCAGGAACAGCACCGCCCGCGCCACATCCTCGGCCAGGCCGATCCGGCCCATCGGGATCTGGGCGAGGCGCACCGCCCGCTGCTCGTTGCTCCAGACTTTGACCATGTCGGTCTCGATCGGGCCGGGATGGATGCTGTTCACCCGGATGCCCTTCGGCGCCAGGTCCACCGCGGCGGCCTTGGTCATGCCGCGCAGCGCCCATTTCGTCGCGCTGTAGGCGAGGGCGCCGGGCGATCCGCGCAGCCCCGCGGTCGAGGAGATGTTGACGATGGAGCCGCCGCCGGCCCGCTCCATCGCCGGCACCACCGCCTGCATGCCGAGGAAGCAGCCGAGCTGGTTGACGCGCATGTGCCGCTCGAACAGCTCGGCATCCGTCTGCATCAGCGGCTTCGGGACATAGATCCCGGCGTTGTTCACCATGCCGGTCAGGCCACCCATCGCCTCGGCCGCCGCGACCGCCTCCTGCCAGTCCTCCAGCCGCGTCACGTCCTGGCGGACGAAGCGGGCGGCGGCGCCGAGTTCGGCAGCGAGCGCCCTCCCCTGCTCCTCAAGCACGTCGCCGATCACCACCCGGCCGCCCTCCGCGACCAGCATCCGGGCCTCGGCCGCGCCCTGGCCGCGCGCGCCGCCCGAGATCAGCACGACCTTGTCCGTGAACCGCGCCATGTTGTCCCCCCGTCGTGGTTGTGGCGGTGCCGAGCCTAGGACCGATCGCCCGGGGATGCGACCGAAGGCCGGGCCAGGGCGGCGCGACCGCCCGGGGCGTGCCGTGCCGCTGTGCCAGATCAAGGGCGGGCGGCGCGGATCCGCGCAGGCTGCCGGGTGCGGCCATCGGCCGCGACGGAGGACCATCATGCGACGACGCCTGTTGCTGGCTGCCTTGATCCTGCTCGCCGCCCTCCCTGCCCTCGCCCAGCGCCGCGCGCTGGAGCAGGAGCGGCTGGCCTATGGCCGCGCGGTGGCGGAGAACTGGTGCGCCAACTGCCATCTGGTGGGGCCGCAGGCGCGCGGCCCGGCCGGCGATGCCGCACCGCCCTTCGCCGCCATCGCCGCCATGCCCGGCACGACCGCCATGGCGCTGCGCGCCTTCCTGCAGACGCCGCACGACCGCATGCCGGACTACCGGCTGAGCCAGGCGGAGCTGGACGGGGTGGTGGCGTACATCCTCGGGCTGCAGCCGCGCTGACGGCAGGAAAATGGCCCGGCGGGGTCGCCGCCGGGCCCGAGGCGAGGGAGGATCGTCAGTCAAAAGCCGGGGCGCGAGGCGCGCCGGCGGGGCCACGTTTACGTGAACCGGGACCGGCCGGCCTTGATCCTGCGCAATGACAGGCCGGGGCATTCCCGCTTGATCCGGCCGGGCTTCCGGGCTGTCCTGCCCGGGCCGGCGCCGCGCGACCCATCGCCCGGCACGGTGCCGGGGCGCAAGATGCAGGGCACAGGACAGGGAGACGGGGCATATGGCAAGAGTCGCACTGGTGACGGGCGGGCAACGCGGCATCGGCGCCGCGATCAGCGAGGGGTTGAAGGCCGCCGGGCGGACGGTGGTGGCCAGCTATGCCGGCAATGACGAGGCGGCGCGCGCCTTCACCGAGCGCACCGGCATCCCCTGCTACAAGTTCGACGTCGCGGATTACGACGCCTGCGCCGCGGCGGTGCAGAAGATCCAGGCCGAGGTCGGCCCGATCGAGATCCTGGTGAACAACGCCGGCATCACCCGCGACGCGACGATGAAGCGCCTGTCCCGCCAGATGTGGGAGGACGTGATCGATACCAACCTCGGCTCCTGCTACAACATGTGCAAGCTCGTCTGGGACGGGATGACGGAGCGGAAATTCGGCCGCATCGTCAATATCGGCTCGATCAACGGGCAGGCGGGGCAGTACGGCCAGGTGAATTACGCCGCCGCCAAGTCCGGCATCCATGGCTTCACCAAGGCGCTGGCGCAGGAAGGCGCCCGCGCCTCCATCACCGTGAACGCCATCGCGCCCGGCTATGTGGACACGGAGATGGTCCGCGCCGTGCCGCCCGACGTGCTTGAGAAGATCATCGCCAAGATCCCCCGTGGCCGCCTGGGCACCGCCCAGGACATCGCCCGCGGCGTGGCCTTCCTGACCGCGGACGACGCCGATTTCATCACGGGATCGACCCTGTCGATCAACGGCGGCCAGCACATGTACTGAGGCGTGGGACGGGGCGGCGGGTGCCGCCCCGGACCGCAGCGCCTGCGCCGGCATCCGCCCGGCGGCGTCCTTCCACCGGCCGCCGCGCGGGAACACCCCAGCGCCGGCGGCCGTTTCCTGTCCCGTCCAGCACGGGACGGTGCATGGCCGGCAGCAAGCATCCGCGCGGGCCGGAGGATCGCAAGGGCGGCCTCGGCGCCGATAAGCCGCGGCCGCCGGACGACCTCGAGCGCAATCCGGGCATCGGCGCCAGCAAGGGCACGCAGGCCTCGACCGGCACCGACCCGGAGGAGATAGAGGCGACGAACACGAGCGAGGGCGATGTCCTCAACGACGCCGACCGCACCGGCGGCGTGAAGCCGGACCAGCGCGGCTGCACCAACCGCTATGGTCGATCGCGCCGTCGCCGCAACGCGCCATCGGCTCCGGGCCGTTCCGCGCAGGGCAGGATCATGCGTCCGGGCCTTCGCCGTCCCCCGCTGCGGTGCCGGGCGCGCGGCGGCAGGCTGCCAGGCTGCGCTGCCGGGTAGCCGGGGTCTGCGGCAGGGGCCGGTGGCGCCCGCCGCGCCGGCGCGGCATCCTCCGCGCCCTGGATGCGGGAGGATCACGCGATGGGCCATGCGGTGCTCGCCTTCGATGGCGAGGATGAGGGGGCGCCGGCGCGGCGGCAGGCGGCGCGGGAGCGGCACCTGCAGGTGCTGGCAGCCTGGGCCGGCGATGGCCGCCTGGCCTTCGGCACGCCGCTGCTGGCGCCGGATGGCCGCGCCATGGGGTCCCTGATGATCCTCGGCGCGCCCGGCGAGGATGCGCTGCGCGCCTATCTGGCGGAGGAGCCCTTCAACCAGGAAGGCGTGTGGCAGCGCGTCGAGACCTTCCCCTTCCGCATCGCCTCGCTGCCCTATCGGCCGCTGCCGCAGCCCGGCGCGCCGATCGCGCCCGGGCGGACCCATACCGTGATCCTCGCCCGCGACGGCACCGATGCGGAGGCGCCGCAGCGCCGCCTGGCGGTGCGGGAGCAGCACATGGCCCGGGTGAAGCCGATGGCGGCGGATGGCACGCTGGCGATCGGCGGCGCCATCCTGGACGCGCCGGGCGGCCGCATGCTCGGGTCCGTCGCCGTCATCGCCCGCGACACGGATGCGGGCGCGCGGGACTGGATGGCGGAGGATCCCTATGTCACCGGCCAAGTCTGGCAGCAGGTGACGCTGTGGGGCACGCGCTTCGCGCCGCTGCCCTGGCAGCCCCTGCCGGGCGCCGCCTGATGCCGCGGCTGGTCGACTACGCCGGGGCGCCGCCGGAGGTCCGCGCGGTCTTCGACGCGATCAAGGCGGCACGCGGCGTGCCGGACGTGAACAATTTCTGGAAGGCGCTGGCGGTGGACCCGCCGACGCTGAAGCGCACCTGGGAAAGCCTGTCGCAGGTGATGGCGCCCGGCGCGCTGGATGTACGGACGAAGGAGATGCTCTACCTCGCCGTCTCCATGGCTGCCGGCTGCGCCTATTGCACCGCCAGCCATGGCGCCGCCGCCCGCCGCGCCGGGATGGACGACGCGATGTTCGGCGAATTGCTGGCGGTGGTCGGCATGGCGGCCGAGACCAACCGCCTGGCCGAGGCGCTGCGGGTGCCGGTGGACCCGGCCTTCGAGGCATGATCCGCGACCTGCGCATCTGCTTCGTCGGCGACAGCTTCGTCGCCGGCGCCGGCGACGAGACGGCGCTGGGCTGGGTCGGCCGCGTGACGGCCGCCGCCTGGCAGCGCGGCGTGGCGCTCACCGCCTACAATCTCGGCGTCCGGCGGGACACCAGCGCCGACCTGCGGCGGCGGGCGGAGCCGGAGGTGCTGGCCCGGCTGCTCGGCGCCGGCGATGCGAAGGCCGTGGTGTTCGGCTTCGGCGCCAATGACTGCACGCTGGAGGATGACATGCCGCGCGTTCCGCCGGAGGCGAGCGTGGAGAATGCCGTCGCGCTGCTGGCCTGGGCGGCGGCGCGCTGGCCGGTGCTGATGCTTGGCCCGCCGCCGCTGGCGCATGATGCGGCGCATGATGCGCGCGCGGCGGCGCTCTCCAGCCGATTCGCCGCGGTGTGCGAGGGCATGGATATCCCCTTCCTCGACACGCATGGGCCTCTGTCGGGGATCGCTGCCTGGCGCAATGGCGCGCTGCGTGGCGATGGTGTGCATCCCGACGGCGCCGGATATGCGGCGCTGGCCGCCCTGGTGGAGCAATGGCCCGCCTGGCGCAACCTCACGCGCCCCTGATCCGCGGGGTCCAGGGGCCGTTCGACCCTTGGCGGGGTGAGCGCCGGAGGCGCGGCGCCCCTCTCGCCTAGGCCACCCGCGGCGCGAACAGCCGGGTCGCCGCCCAGCTCATCACCGAGACCACGATCGCTCCCCACAGCGCCGGCCAGAAGCCGTCCACCCGCAGGCCCGGCAGCAGCCAGGCGGTCAGGCCCAGCATGGCGGCGTTGATCACCAGCAGGAACAGGCCGAGCGTGAGCAGCGTGACGGGCAGGGCGAGGAAGGCCAGCACCGGCCGCACCACCGCATTCACCAGGCCGAAGACCAGCGCCGCCAGCAGCAGGCTGCCGAGGCCGCGGAGCTCGATGCCCGGGACGAGTTGCGTCGCCGCCCAGAGGGCGAAGGCGGTGATGAAGGTGCGGGCCAGGAAGCCCATGGCGGTGTCTCCGCAGATGCGTCCCGCCGTCCTAAGCTGCGGCACCCTCCCCGTCCCGTGGAAAGATCGTGACCCCAGCGACCCTCGCCGGCTGCGCCGCCCTGCTGCTCTGGGCCTTCCTCGCCCTGCTCGCCCGCCTCGCGCAGCCGCTGCCGCCGCTGCTGCTCACCGGCCTGGCCTTTGCCGTGGGCGGCGCGCTGGGTGTCGCGGTGGTGGCGGCGCGCGGCCGGCTCGGGGCGCTGCGGCAGCCCGCCATCGTCTGGCTGCACGGCGTCGGCGGGCTGGCGGGCTACCATGCGCTGTATTTCGCTGCGCTGGCCCTGGCACCACCGGTCGAGGCCAACCTGCTGAACTACACCTGGCCGCTGCTGATCGTGCTGCTGGCCGGGCCGCTCCGCGGCCTGCGCCTGGGGCCGCGGCGGCTGGCGGGCGTGGCATTGGGCGCGGCCGGCGCCGTATTGCTGCTGGCCGCCGGGGCACAGGGCTTCGGTGGCGGCAGCCCGGCCGGCTATGCCGCCGCCGCGGGCGCGGCCGTCACCTGGGCATTCTATTCCGTGCTGGCCGGCACGCCGCGGCTGTCGGGCGTGCCGACCGAGGCGGTGGCCGGCTTCTGCCTCGCCTCCGCCGCCCTGGCGCTGCTGGGGCATTGGGCCTTCGAGCCGGCGGCCTCGCCGGCGGTGGGGCAATGGCCGGCGATCCTCCTGCTGGGGGCGGGACCGGTGGGCGCGGCCTTCTTCCTCTGGGATGTCGGGATGAAGCGGGGTGACCCGCGGCTGCTGGGGACGCTGGCCTATGCGACCCCCGTTGCCTCCACCCTGCTGCTGGTCCTGGCGGGGGAAGGCGCGCTCAGTCCCGCGGTGCTGCTGGCGGCGGCGCTGGTGGTGGGGGGTGGCGCGCTGGCCGCAACCGCGCGGTAGCGGGCCGTCGCGGTCGCCCGCGCGCCGGTGTCCGGGGCGATCAAGGCCCCGGGGCCGTCCGTGGCGGATGCGGCCCGCGCAAGCGGCGGACCAAGCGAGTTGCTCCGCGCCCCTGGCGGCAGCGCCGGGCGGACCGCGTCCGGCGCCGGCGGCGGTCAGCCCTGGCGCCGCGGCACCACCGCATCCCGAGCCGCGGGGACCGGAACCGGCTCCGCCTCCCGCCGCCGGGCGATGTCGAGCGCCCAGGCGCCCGGACCTGCGGCGACGAAATAGAGGAAGACGAAGCAGTAGAGGATGGCCGCGTCGCCGCCGTTCAGCGTCGGGAAGAGGTTGCGCGGGGCGTGGAACATCCAATAGGCGAAAGCCATCTCGCCGGCGAGGACGAAGGCCACCGGCCGGGTGAACAGGCCGAGCATCAGCAACAACCCGCCGACCAGTTCCAGCACCCCGCCGACCCAGAGCAGCGAAAAGGCCGCCGGCCCGGTGCCGCCCATGGGCGGCGGGAAACCGAACAGCTTCTGCGTCCCGTGCAGGAGGAAGATCAGCGCGGCGACGATCCGCAGGATGGCGCGCATGCGCGGCGCCATCACCGCCATGTCCCAAAGGCCCTGTCCCATTGCTCAGCGCCCCGGCAGGCCGTCGGCGGATCGGGCGCCTGCGGCGGCGAAGGTCGTCATGGTCATTCCGCTGGTTCCTGCCTGTCCGGTGTCGTGCCGGACAACGTGCCGGACCCGCCCGGGCTGCCACGCCGCTCGCGGAATGGTCGCCGTGCTCGGCAGGTCAGGGCGGTTCGCGGCGCGGCACGAAGGCCGGGCTGCGGCGGGACGCGCGGCACCGGATGGCCTGGACCGGTTCCTGCGGTCCGCTGACCCCGCAAGCCGCCCTTGCCGCGCGGCACCGCGTCCGGCGCCGGCCCCGGTTCGAGCCGCGCCCGGTGCGAACGCTGCGGCCGGAGCGGTCGTCACCGGCCGAGGCTGCCGGGCACCGCCGGATGCGGCGCCGCGACGTCAGGGCTTCGTGTAGGTGGTGCCGAAGCGCGCGACGAAATCGTTGAAAGCGTAGCGGTCCACCCGGGCCAGGCAGGGCTCCGGGTCGCCATGCCGGAACTCGTAGATCAGCACCTCGGCGCCCGAGAGCGCGATGCGGCAGAAGCCGTCCTCGGGCTTCACCGCGCCGCCGGGGCACGCATCCAGGTCGAGATGCGGCACCTTCTCCTCGAACCCGGCATAACTCAGGAAGCAGGCCTTCTCGGCGAAGGCCGGCGCGGCGCCAAGCAGCAGCAGCGCGAGCAGGATGCGCATGAGGGTTGCTCCATGATCCCCGTTGCACGATCGCCGGGCCCCGCCCGGCGCGCCACGCGGCCCGTGGCGACGCCGCGCGCCGTCCGAACCCGCCGTCCCGTCAGCCCGCGAAGGGGTCGCGCAGCGTGATCGTGTCGTCGCGGTCGGGGCTTGTCGAGAGCAGCACGACCGGCGCCTCCACCAGCTCCTCGATCCGCCGGACATACTTCACCGCCGCGGCGGGAAGCTGGGCGTAGCTGCGGGCGCCGGCGGTGCTGCCGGACCAACCCTCCATCACCTCATAGACCGGCTCGGCCGCCGCCTGCGCCGACATGGCGAAGGGCAGCCGGCGCATCGCCTCCCCGTTCACCCGGTAGCCGGTGCAGATCTTCAGCTCAGCCAGCCCGTCCAGCACGTCCAGCTTGGTCAGCGCCAGGCCCTGGATGCCGCCGATCTTCACCGCCTGGCGGACCATGCAGGCATCGAACCAGCCGCAGCGCCGGCGCCGCCCCGTCACCGTGCCGAATTCCCGGCCGCGGTCGCCCAGGCGCTGGCCGATCGCGTCATGCAGTTCCGTCGGGAAGGGCCCGCTGCCGACGCGGGTGGAATAGGCCTTGGCGATGCCGAGCACCATGCCGACCGCATCCGGCCCGATGCCCGACCCCGCCGCGGCATTGCCGGCGACGGTGTTGGAGGAGGTGACATAGGGATAGGTGCCGTGGTCCACGTCCAGCATCACCGCCTGCGCGCCCTCGAACAGCACGCGCTTGCCGCTGCGGCGGGCCTCGTCCAGCCGTTCCCAGACCGGCTCGGCGAAGGGCAGCAGCTGCGGCGCCCAGCCCATGATCTGGTCCAGCAGCCCCTGCTTCTCGAATTCGGGGGCGCCCAGGCCGCGCAGCAGCGAGTTGTGGTGCAGCAGCAGCTCGTCGAGCTTCTTCGAGACGGTCTCGGGCTCCGCCAGGTCGCACAGGCGGATGGAGCGGCGCCCCACCTTGTCCTCATAGGCCGGGCCGATGCCGCGGCCGGTGGTGCCGATCTTGTCGCCGCCACGCGCCGCTTCCCGCGCCCGGTCCAGCGCCGGGTGCAGCGGCAGGATCAGCGGCGTGTTCTCGGCGATGCGCAGATTGTCCGGCCCGACCGTCAGCCCCTGCGCGGCGACCTTGGCGATCTCGTCCAGCAGCGCCTGAGGGTCCAGCACCACGCCGTTGCCGATGACGCCGATCTTGCCGCGTACCACGCCGGAGGGCAGCAGGGAGAGCTTGTAGGTCTGCTCCCCCACCACCAGCGTGTGGCCGGCATTGTGGCCGCCCTGGAAGCGCACGACCAGGTCGGCGCGGCTGGCCAGCCAGTCCACCACCTTGCCCTTGCCCTCGTCGCCCCACTGGGCGCCGATCACGGCGACATTGGCCATCGGCCTAACCTTCTTCCTGCGTGACGGGGACGGGGCTGCCGTCCCGGAGGATGTGGCTGCAGCGCAGCGCCCGCGGCGCATCGGCCGCCGAGAGGGCGCGCACCGTGGCGTAGCCCTGGGCGCGCAACGCGGCGAGCGTTGCCTCGGCCGTGCCGAGCGGGGCAAAAAGGCGGCGCGGCGCCGCCGGCGGCGGGGCGGCGCGCTGCACCGCATCGGGGTAGAGGCTCATGCCCGTCGCCGGCTCCTCGTTCAGCGACAGGTAGCGGCCGCCCCGGCCGAGCTCCCCGGTCGCGCCAGGGCCGAAGACGGTGAAGGCGACGCCGGTATGGTAGGGGAAGCCCCGGAACTCCATCGGGTCCAGCGTCATCCGCAGGTCCGGGTCGCGCGCCCGGATGGCGGCCACCACCTCGGCGGCGTTGTCGGCGATGCGCCGCGCGGCCGTCGGCAGGTCCATCGCCGCCAGCGCGGCCAGCGCCGCCTCCGCAGGTCCTGCCGCGCGCAGCAGGCGCGGCAGCAGATCGGCCAGGTCCACCGCAAGCGGCGCCGCGCGCTCCGCCACCGTCAGCACCGCCACCGGGTCCTTGCGGTCGATGCCGAGCCGGAGCGCCGCGACCATGTCCTGCGCCGGCTTCCGCCTGACGCCGCGCGCCTCCAGCGCCGGCACGGTCAGCCCGGCCGCCTCCAGCAGGGTGCCAGCCATGGTCGGCAGGCTGATGTCGAGGGTGGCGCCGGCGACCCCGGCGCGGGCCAGCGCCTCGGCCGCCGCCACCGCCACCTCGGCATCCGCGGCCGCCGCATCGCTGCCGATCAACTCCACGCCGACCTGCGGCAGCTGCCGTTCCGGGGCGATCTGGGTGCCGCGCACCCGCAGCACCTGCCCGGCATAGCACAGGCGCAGCGGCCGGGCCTGCAGGCCGAGCCGCGTGGCAGCGATGCGCGCCACCTGCGGCGTGGTATCGGCGCGCAGCCCCATCATCCGCTGGGAGACGGGGTCCATCAGCCGGAAGGTCTGCTCGGCCACCGCGGCGCCGGAGCCTGCGAGCAGGCTGTCCTCGAACTCCAGCAGCGGCGGCTTGACCCGCTCATAGCCATGCGCGCCGAAGGCGGCCATCAGGGTCTCGACGAGGGCGGCCTCCCGCTCGGCCTCGGGCGGCAGCAGGTCGATCAGCCCCGCGGGCAGCAGGCCCGGGGGAGGATGATCATGGGGCGCGTCGTCGGTCATGACCGGCCGGGTGTGGCAGGGGGGGGCCGGCGGCGCAAGGGCCGCGGCCCGGGCCGGGGATCCTGCCATGGCCACGGGCCGGGCCGGTTCCCGCCGCCGCTGGAATGGCCTATCGCCGCCGCATGCCGCCCCGCCTGGTGATCTTCGACTTCGACGGGACGCTGGCCGACAGCTTTCCCTGGTTCCTGGCCGCCCTGCCGGCCGTCGCCGACCGGCATGGCCTTCGGCCCCTGGGCAGCGAGGAGGTGGCGGCGCTGCGCCGCCTGCCGACGCGGGAGGTGCTGCGGGCGCTGCGCGTGCCGCCCTGCAAGCTGCCGGCGATCACCCGCGACCTGCGGGCGATGAAGGCGGCGGCGGCCGGCGGCATCCCGCTGTTTCCCGGCGTGCCGGCGATGCTGGCCGGGCTGGCGGCGGGCGGGATCCGGCTGGCCATCGCCAGTTCGGATTCCGAGGCGAGCATCCGGCGCACGCTGGGGCCGGCGGCGGCGGCGGTCGGGCCGATCGCCGGCGGCGCCTCGCTGTTCGGCAAGGCGGCGCGGCTGCGCCAGGTGCTGCGGCTGACCGGCGAGACGGCCGCGGCCGCGCTCTATGTCGGCGACGAGACCCGCGATGCCGAGGCGGCGGCGCAGGCGGGCATGGGCTTCGGCGCGGTGACCTGGGGCTTCACCGCGGCGGAGACGCTCCTGGCCGGCCGCCCAGGCCGGGTCTTCCGCCAGCCGGTGGAGGTGCTGGAGGTGCTGCGCGGCTGACGCGGCCAGGCCCCTGCGGGTCCCGCTTGGCCCGACGGCCGCGGCGGCCTGGCGGCGCCATGGCCCCCCCTGGCACGGCGGCGGTGCCCGCCCCTGCCCGGGTGGTCATCGGCCGGCCGCGGCGGCCGGCGGCGCCCCCCCGGGCGGGAGCGGCCTGCGCGGTCATCCGGCCCGCCAAGCCGCCCCGGAGCATCGAACGCGGCGCCGCGCCGCCCGTCGGGCCTCCCCCGTCAGGCGATCTCCCGGATCAGCTTCGCCCGCAACGCCCGGGCGATGTCGCGCCGGTCTTCCGCCGTCACCACGAAGCTGCCGGGGCCGCCGATCACCTCCCGCCGATAGGTTTCCGCGAGTGGCTCGCCCATCCGGGTTACCTGCCCCGCGGCCGCCACCGCCAGGGCGTTGACCTGGATGCCCGCGGCCACCGCATCATCCCGCGCCACGGTCGCCGGGCGCAGGCTGCGCAGGTCGGGCCCGTCGCCCGAGAGGTCGATGACCTTCTCCGTCGCGCGGAAGGGCGCGGCCAGCAGCATCCGCGCGCAATGGTCCAGCGCGTCGCCGATCGCGTTCCAGCTCTGCGGGCTGCGCGGCGCGGCCAGCACCGCCTCGGCCAGGATCCGGGCGCTGGCGGGGTCGGCGACGCGCAGGAAATCCACAACCGTGGCGGCGCCGCCGGGCGAGCCCCATTCCACCATGGCGACCGCGACCGCGCCCCGCGGGCGGCTGGCGATGGCGGAGAGCACCGCCGGATGCGTCAGCGCCTCGGCATAGCCTTCGCGCTGCAGCCGGAACTCGTCGGCATCGATGGAGCCGGAGGCATCGACGGCCAGGACCAGCAGCGTGTCCACCTCCGGCACCAGGGGGGTGGCGGTAGGGGTGGCGGTGGCCGCGGCGGGCAGGGCGGCGAGGGCGCCCGGAAGCGCGAGGATGCGGCGACGCTGCATGGGACCCCCGTGTCGTTCCGCAACAGGTGGCCCCGGGCGCGGCCGGCGCCAAGGCTTGGCGGTCCGCCGCGCCGGGCGCATCGTCCCGGACGGAAGACCGCAGGGGGAAATGCCATGCCGACCATGACCGTGGACGGCCATGACCTGAGCTATGCCGAAAGCGGCGCCGGCGAACCGCTGGTGCTGGTGCATGGCACGCTGGGCGACCAGCGGAGCTGGGCGGCGCAGATGCAGCCGCTCGGGACGCAGTACCACGTGCTGGCCCTATCCATGCGGCATTGCTGGCCGGGCCGCTGGGAGGATGATGGCGACTTCACCATCGACCGGCACGTCGCCGATGTCGCGGGCTTCATCCGCGGGCTCGGCGCCGGCCCGGTGCGGCTGGTCGGGCATTCCCGCGGCGGGCACATCGCCTTCCGCGTGGCCGAGCGCCATCCCGACCTGATCCGCGCCCTGATCCTGGCCGAGCCGGGCGGCGAGCTGGATGAGAGCCTGGGCGGCAAGCCCGCCGCCGGGCAGCAGGCCGGCGCCTTCGCCCAGGGCGCGGCGCTGGTCGAGGCCGGCGACATCGAAGGCGGCCTCCGGCGGATCGCCGAGCATACCGGCGGGCCGGGTGCCTGGGAGCGGCGGCCGGAGGAGCGCAGGCTGATCAGCCGCGACAATGCCCGCACCCTGCTCGGCCAGCGGGACGAGAAGCGGAAACCCTATTCCCGCGCCGCGGCGGCGGCGATCCGCGCCCCGACGCTGCTGGTGGTGGGCGCGCGGACGCTGCCGAATTTCGTCGCCAATGCCGATGCGCTGGAACGGCACATCAGGGGCTGCCAGCGGGTTTCCATCCCCGACGCGGCGCATTCGATGAACTACGACAACCCGGCGGCCTTCAACGCCGCGGTGCTGGCCTTCCTCGAGCGGCACTGAGGCCGGGCGCCCCCGCCTGGGGGCAACCCGCTGCCGGTCCGCGCGCTCTGGCGCGAGGAGCCGGAACGGCGGGAGGGGCGCATGAACGGAACGCTCGGGAGGCACCTGCCCTGGGTCCTGGTTGGCCTGGTCGGGGCCGGGGCGCTGGCCATGATCGCCGCGGGCCGCGGGGAGCCGGTCGGGGCGGTCTGGATCCTCTGCGTCGCCGTCGCGGTCTATCTCATCGCCTATCGCTACTACGCCCGCTTCATCGCCAGGCGGGTGATGCAGCTGGACCTGGCGCGGCCGACGCCGGCGGTGCGGCACAATGACGGGCTGGACTACGTCCCCACCGACCGCACCGTGCTGTTCGGGCATCATTTCGCCGCCATCGCCGGTGCCGGGCCGCTGGTCGGGCCCGTCCTCGCCGCGCAGATGGGCTACCTGCCGGGCATGCTGTGGATCCTGGCCGGGGTGGTGCTGGCCGGCGCGGTGCAGGACGCCATGGTGCTGTTCGTGTCCATGCGGCGGGACGGGCGGTCGCTCGGCGAACTCGTGCGGGCCGAGATGGGGCCGGTGCCCGGCGTCATCGCGCTGTTCGGCACCTTCATGATCATGGTCATCATCCTGGCGGTGCTGGCGCTGATCGTGGTGAAGGCGCTGGCCGAGAGCCCCTGGGGCAGCTTCACCGTCGCCGCCACCATCCCGATCGCGCTGCTGATGGGCGTCTATCTGCGCTTCATCCGGCCGGGCGCGATCGGCGAGGTCTCGGTCATCGGCTTCGTGCTGCTGATGCTGGCGATCCTGGGCGGGCAATGGGTGGCGGAGGATCCGGGATGGGCGGCCGCCTTCACCTTCACCGGCACGCAGCTGTGCTGGCTGCTGATCGGCTATGGCTTCGTCGCCGCCATCCTGCCGGTCTGGCTGCTGCTGGCGCCGCGCGACTACCTCTCGACCTTCCTCAAGGTCGGCACGATCCTCGGCCTCGCCCTCGGCATCGTCTTCGTCCTGCCCGAACTCCGCATGCCGGCGGTGACGCGCTTCGTCGACGGCAGCGGGCCGGTCTGGTCCGGCAGCCTGTTCCCCTTCCTGTTCATCACCATCGCCTGCGGCGCCGTCTCCGGCTTCCATGCCCTGATCGCCTCCGGCACCACGCCGAAGCTGATCGACAACGAGCGGAACGTGCCGCTGATCGGCTATGGCGGCATGCTGATGGAAAGCTTCGTCGCCATCATGGCGCTGATCGCCGCCAGCGTGATCGAGCCGGGCATCTACTTCACCATGAACAGCCCCGGCGCCGTCATCGGCGCGACGCCCGAGAGCGCGGCGGCGGCGGTGACCGCCATGGGCTTCCCGGTGACGGCGTCCGAGATCGCCCAGGCCGCCAGCGACGTGGGCGAGACCAGCATCATCTCCCGCGCCGGCGGCGCCCCCACCCTGGCGGTCGGCATGGCGCATATCTTCCACCAGGTGATCGGCGGCAAGGCCATGATGGCCTTCTGGTACCACTTCGCCATCCTGTTCGAGGCGCTGTTCATCCTGACCGCGGTGGATGCCGGCACCCGCGCCGGCCGCTTCATGCTGCAGGACCTGCTGGGCCTGTTCGTGCCCGCGATGAAGGATACCTCAAACTGGGTGGCCGGCGTGCTGGCGACCGGGCTCTGCGTCGCCGCCTGGGGCTTCTTCCTCTACCAGGGCGTGACCGACCCGTTGGGCGGGGTGAACACGCTCTGGCCGCTCTTCGGCGTCGCCAACCAGATGCTGGCCGCCGTCGCGCTGACGCTCTGCACCGTCGTCATCTTCCGCATGAAGCGGCAGCGCCATGCCTGGGTGACGATCCTGCCGACCCTCTGGCTGGTGGCCTGCACGCTGACGGCGGGGCTGCAGAAGATCCTCTCCGCCGATCCGCGCATCGGCTTCCTGGAGCATGCCGCGCGCTTCCAGGCGGCGCTGGACCAGGGGCAGGTGCTGGCGCCGGCGAAGACCCCCGAGCAGATGGCGCAGATCGTGTTCAACGACCGCGTGGATGCGGCGCTGGCCGCGCTCTTCGTCGGGGTCGTCGTCGCCATCCTGGCCTTCGGCGTGAAGACCTGCATCGAGGCCTGGCGGGCGGATCGCTGGACGGCGCGGGAAGTGGGCGGGCCGGCCGGCCGCGTGGCGGCGGAATGACCCGGCGCCCCGAAGGCTCGGCTCGACCCGCGAGGACGCCGGGGACGTCGCCCATGCGCGCCTGGCTGCGCTGCCTCTGCGACACGGCGCGGCTGATGGTGGGCCAGCCGAGCTACGAGGCCTATGTCGCGCATGTCGCGCGCACCCATCCCGGCACGGAGCCGATGACACCGGCGGCGTTCTTCCGGAACCGCGAGGCGGCGCGCTATGGCGGCGGAGGCGGTGGCTTCCGCTGTTGCTGACGCCGCGCCCCGGCTGCGCCGGCCGGGCACGCCGACGCTGCCGCCCATCGCCACCCACCGCGCCCCGCGAAGCCGCAGGCGACGCCGCGGGTCCGGCCCGCGTCCATGCGATGGCAGACATTCGCGGTTTGCGCCGGGCTCGTCCGGGCGCAGGATCGCTCCCAGGGCATGAGGGGGAAACGACGGATGCGCATGCAGGGCAAGGTCGCCGTCATCACGGGCGCCGCCTCCGGCATCGGCCGGCGCACGGCGGAACGCGTCGTCGAGGAAGGCGGCCGCGTCATCCTCGCCGATATCCAGGACGCGGCCGGCCAGCGCCTGGCGGAGACGCTGGGCGAGGCCACGCGCTTCATCCGCTGCGACGTGACGCGGGAAGCCGACATCGCCGCCGCCGTCGCCCTGGCGGAGCGCATCTGGGGTCGCCTCGACCTCATGTTCAACAATGCCGGCCGTCCCGGCGTGCCCGACCCGATCGAGAGCATGCCGGCCGAGGGCTGGGACGAGGCCATGGCGGTGCTGCTGCGCTCCGTCATGCTCGGCATCAAGCATGCCGCGCCCGTCATGACGCGCCAGGGCGGCGGCGCCATCGTCAACACGGCGAGCGTCGCCGGGCTGATCCCGGGTTCCACCGCCACCGCCTATTCGGTGGCGAAGTCGGCGGTGATCCAGTTGACGAAATGCGCCGCGCTGGAACTGGCCGGGCAAGGCGTGCGGGTGAACTGCATCTGCCCCGGCGTGATCGCCACGCCGATCTTCGGCCGCTCGGCCGGCCTGCCGACGCAGCTGGACGCCAAGGTGGCGGAGGAGGCCGCGCGGACCGCCGCCGGCATGCACCCGCTGGGCCGCGAGGGCCGGGCCGACGACATCGCCGATGGTGTGCTCTACCTGGCCGATGATCGTGCCGGCTTCGTCACCGGGATCGCCCTGACGATCGATGGCGGCCTGGCCGCCGGCATGACGCCGGCGCAGCGCGGCGCGCTCTGGGCGCCGCTGCGCAGCGCGGTGAATGCGCTGGCGGACGACGCGAGGTAGGGCGGATCAAGGCGCGGCGCGATCCCCCGGGCGCCGGCCTGCGCTTTCCCGACAGGGACTTGGCGCGGCAGGACGGTGCTGGCCAGGCCTGCGGATCGCCGAGCCGCGCGGGGAGTGTGCCAGGTCATGCCGCCCGGCCTGCCGCGGCGCCGCCGCGGCCCGGCGGCTAGCGCCCCGTCGGCACCCCCGCCTCGGCGATCACCTTCGCCCATTTCGGGATGTCGGCGGCGATGCGGTCGCGCATGCCCTCGGGCGTCGAGGGCGTGATGTCGAGGCCCATCTGGGCGAAGCGGGCGCGCTGGTCGCCATCCGCCAGCACCCGCATCGCCTCGGCATTCACCTTCTCGACGATGGCGCGCGGCGTGCCGGCCGGCGCCATCAGCCCGAAGAAGGACGTCGCCTCGAAGCCGGGAAAGCCGAGTTCCGCCACCGTCGGGATCTCCGGCGCATTGGCGGACCGCTCGAGCGTGGTCACCGCCAGCCCCCTCACCCGCCCGTTCCGCACCAGCGGGATGGCGGCGCCGGCATTCTGCACGCCGAGCGGCAGCACGCCGCTCATCACATCCGTCAGGTTGGCGCCGCGATAGGGGATGTGTTCCATGCGGATGCCGGCGCGCTGGCAGAGCATCTCGGCGGCGATGTGCTGCGGCGTGCCGACGCCCGGCGTGCCGTAGGACAGCCTGCCGGGATTGGCCCGCGCATGGGCCAGAAGCTCCGGCAGGCTGCGGAAGGGCTGGTCATTGCCGGCGACGAAGACCGACGCCATGGACAGGGTCATGCCGATCGAGACCAGGTCCTTCAGCGGGTCGAAGGGCAGGTTCTGCATGGCCGGCAGCACGGTGATGGCGGCATTGCCGCTCCACATCAGCGTGTAGCCATCAGGCGCGGATTTCGCCACGCGGTCGACGCCGATGGCGCCGGAGTTGCCGCTGATGTTCTCGACCACCACGGGCTGGCCCCAGGCCTGGCCGAAGGCCTGGGCGAAGATGCGGCCCGTCAGGTCGGTGGCGCTGCCAGCGGTGAAGCCGACCACCATGCGCACCGGACGACTGGGCCAGCTTGCCTGCGCGCGGGCCGGCGCGGCAAGCAGGACGGCCGCCGCGGCCAGGCCGCGGCGCGTCGGCGCAGGGGTCATGACGCTCTCTCCCGCATGCTATCCTTGCCCGCGCCAGGCGCAGGGAACGGGAGCGTAGCGAAGCCGCCGCGCGGCTGTCCATGGCGGCGGGGCGCGCGCGGCTGGCGCCGGCGCCCCGCGCCGGACCGTACCCTACGGACGCTGCGCCGCCGGGCCGCGGCGCAGCATCGTCACGCCGGCAAGGCCGAGGAGGCCGGTCAGCAGCAGCCCCAGGGCGGCGGGGGTCGGCACCGCGGCGGGATAGCCCTCCAGCCCCTTGATCTGCACCGCCAGGCGGGAGCGCGTCGGGAAGGCGCCGGTCCAGGCCAGGGTGACATCGCCCGTCAGGCTGAAGACATCCGGCAGATCGGCAACGACGGCCAACGCGGGCGAAGGCGCGGTGGCGGTGAGGCCGAGGGGGTTGCCGTTCCAGCTCAGCGTGACGCCGTCGAATTTCAGGTTGGTCAGCGCCGCGCTGGCGGCGGTGGTGCCGGTGCCCAGCAGGGCGCCGACCCGCAGCCCCAGCGCGTGCAGGGCGGGGGCTGCGTAGCTGGCCGCGTAGCCGGCCATGGTGAAGGTCACCACCCCAGCCGCGTTGCGCGCCAGGGTGAAGGGCACGGCGGTGCCGGAAACCCAGTTGAGCTGCCCGGCGGTGCCGAGCGGCGCGGCGCTGGTGAAGCCTGGCGGGATGTGCAGGCCGATCTCGTAGTCGCTGCTGCCTGGCACGCCGCCACGCGCCTGCGCCACGAACAGCTCATCGGTCGCCAGCGACACGCCCTTTCCGGCGAGGAAGCCGAGGAAGTCGGAGTCGCTCGAGAACACGCCGGCGACGCTGGGCGCGGCCTGCGCTGGCGCGGCCAGGGCGAGGGCTATGGCGACGGATGCGGCGAAGAGTGACTTGACCATGGTGGCCTCCCGGCTGGGTTCGACCGCTGGTTAAGGCAAGCAAATGGTTAATTTCAAGAAATATCTCATTTTCCGCACACACTCACTATCGCGACGGTTGAGCGACCGGATGGGACGACGGCATCGCAGGGCATGATGTTGCCGCGCCACCGAAGCGCAGCGCCGGCGCCGCGTCTGCCATGGATCGAAAGCCCGGAACGGCGGGCCGCGACGCGGTGGGAAGGCCAACCCGACGGGCACCCGGCCTGCAGGTTCGGGGCAAGGCAGGGAGGAGGGTTCCGGGCTGGAGCGCAGCGGCCGCGCAGTGCATCCCGGCGCGGCGGGACGCTACCAGGGCGTGACGCCCCGTGCGATCGACGATCCGGAGCGGTCCGCGCGGCCGGATGGCCGAACCGCCCCGGCAGGATGCGGCCTGGGGCGACGGAAGCGTCGTGCCGTCGCCTCAGGCCACGCGGTGGTCAGCCCGGCGGGGCGGTGCGGGCCATCGGCGGCAAGCCGGCGACCTTGCCGTACCAGGCCTCCAGGGCCGGGTGGCCGGGGCGCCAGGGCTCGTGCGGGTAGCGGAAGTCGAGGTAGCCGAGGGCACAGGCGATGGCGATCTCGCCGATGGTGGTCAGGTCGCCGAGGCTCCCCGCCTCGCGCTCCAGCACCTCCAGCGCGCGGGTGACCTTCGCCTGCTGGGTGGCGATGTAGTCCTTGCGCCCGTCGTCCTGCGGCAACGCCACCTCGCGCCGGCGCGGCTGCGTCGCGTCCAGGATGCCGTCGGCCAGCGCTTCCTGCCGCAGCGCCGTCCAGCGCGCCGGGCCGGGCGCCGGGAAGAGCGGCGGGGCGTCGCCGATGCTGTCGAGGTATTCGCAGATCACCGGACTGTCGTAGAGCGCCGCGCCGTCATCGGTGACCAGCGTCGGCACCTTGGCCAGCGGGTTGACCGCGGCCAGCGCCGGATCGGTGGTGCCGATGGTCCAGAGTTCGATCCGGCCATCGATGCCGCGCGCTATGGCGCTGGCCAGGCATTTCCGGACATAGGGACTATTCGGCGAGTAGGCGAGCTTCAAGGGGTCGGACTCCTGGTTTCCAAAGGCCCTGTGGCCTTTGGCGGTTGGGGTCCGGGAAAGGCGGAGCCTCCCCCGGCGGCTACTCGGCGCGCACCAGCTTGCCCGGTCTGGCCCCCGTCTCCTCGCCCCGCTCGAAGATCGGCGTGCCGCTGACCATGGTCATCTCGTAGCCGTCCACCCGCTGGATCAGGCGCCGCCCGCCGGCCGGCAGGTCATAGGCCATCTCCGGGTGGTGCGCCCGCAGCGCGCCGAAGTCGATGACGTTGAGGTCGGCCTTCTTGCCCGGCGCCAGGCGGCCGCGGTCGTGGAAGCCGAAGAAATCCGCCGTCTCGCTGGTCAGGCGCTTCACCGCGAATTCCAGGCCCAGGCGCTCGCCGCGCTGACGGTCGCGCACCCAGTGGGTCAGCATGGTGGTGGGCAGGGAAGCGTCGCAGATCACGCCGCAATGCGCCCCGCCATCGGACAGGCCGAGGACGGTGTGCGGGTCCGTCACCATCTCCCGCACCACTTCCAGGTCGCCATGGACGTAGTTGGTGACCGGGAAGTACAGCATCCGGCCGCCATCGCCGCCCACCAGGTAGTCGTAGCAATACTCCTGCGGGCTGACGCCTTCCCTGGCGGCCAGGGCGGCGATGCTGCGCTCCGGCGGCGGCTCGTAATCCGGGGTCTCGCCCAGGATGTACATGCGGTCCCAGCGCGTGGCGATCTGCCGCGACAGCGGCGGCAGCACCTCCATCAGCCGCGGCGAGGCCTCCTGCGCCAGGATGTCGGCGCGCACCCGCGGGTCGCGCAGCCGCGCCAGCTGCTCCTTCGGCGTCAGGCGGGCCAGTTCCGAAAAACCCTCGCGCAGGGCGAAGGGGTTGAGCGAGGTGGTGAGGCCGAGGATGAGGCCCACCGGCCGGCCCGCCACCTGGGCGCTCAGCGCCAGCCCGTCCTTGCGCGCCGACCGCACGCCGTCCATCAGCCGGCGCCAGCGCTGCGGGTCGTAGCTGCGGTCGGTCAGCAGGAACCAGACCGGGCGGCCGCTATCCTTCGCCACCTGGCGCAGCCAGCCGAACTCGGCCGCCTCGTCCTCGAAGTCGGACAGCATGCCGAAGGCGCCGCGACCGGCGCGGCCCATGGCCTGGCCGATGGCGATCAGCTCCTCATGTTCCGCGTACCGGCCCGGGACCAGCTCGCCGCTCGGCGTCTTGTGCTGGTCGGTGCGGCTGGTGGTGAAGCCGAAGGCGCCGGCCTTCAGCGCCTCCTCGGTCAGCCGGGCCATCAGCGCGATGTCGTCGGCCGTCGCCATCTCCCGGTTGATGGCGCGCTCCCCCATCGCATAGACGCGCAGCGGGTGGTGCGCGACCTGGGCGGCGACGTCGATGGTGCGCGGCAGGCGGGCCAGGGCGTCGAGATAGCTCGGGAAGCCCTCCCAGTCCCATTTCAGGCCTTCGGCCAGGGCGATGCCGGGGATGTCCTCGACGCCTTCCATCAGGTCGATCAGCGCCTGGTGATGCGCCGGCTTCACGGGCGCGAAGCCGACGCCGCAATTGCCGAACATGATGGTGGTGACGCCATGCCAGGAGGAGGGCGCGAGCACCGGATCCCAGGTCGCCTGGCCGTCGTAATGGGTGTGCACATCCACCCAGCCCGGGGTGACCAGCCGCCCCTCGGCCTGGATATCGCGCTTCGCGGGGCCGGCCTTGCCGCCCGCCTGCACGATGCGGTCGCCATCGATGGCGACATCGCCGGCGAAGGCCGGCGCCCCGGTGCCATCCACGATGGTGCCGCCCCGGATCACGACGTCATGCATGGCCCGCTTGCCCCTTCCCGGTCTGTTGGTCGGACGACCGAGTGTGCCGGGACCGGACCCCTGCGTCCATGGGGGCCGCGCGCAGTGTGCGTTGGCGCAAAGACAGCCTTAAGCGCTTGTGTGCAATCTGCAGCCTGGAGGGTCCTGCGGACGGGGGAGTCGTATGGCGGTCGGGGCACCATGGCAGGAGGTGATCGGAACCTGGTTCCCGCCGGGCCTGCCCCAGGCGGATGCCGAGCGGCACCACTGGATGTTCGAGCAATGGTTCGGCGGTGGCCTCGCCCTGCCGGACTGGGCGCCGCGGCTGGCGCGGGCCGCCCTGGCCGGCCACCTGGATGGCTGGGCAGCGACCGCCGCGGGACGGCTTGCCCTGATCCTGCTGCTGGACCAGGCGCCGCGCTGCCTGCATGGCGGGGCGCCGCTGGCCTATGCCGGCGACCAGGATGCGCTGCGCCTGGCCGAGGACGGCCTGCGCAACGGCCAGTATGACGACCTGCAGCACCCCTGGGAGAAGACCTTCTTCTTCCTGCCGCTCGCGCATGCCGAGGGGCCTGATCACCGCCAGCGCCTGATACGCGTGGTGGCGATGGCGGAGGCGGTGGCCTGGTCGGCCCCCGACCACCTGCAGCCGCTCTACCGCTTCTCGGCCGAGCAGGCGCGCGGCCACCAGGCGGTCATCGCCCGCTTCGGCCGCTACCCGCACCGCAACGCCATCCTCGGCCGCCGCTCGACGCCCGAGGAGCGGGACTACCTGAAGACCGGCGACCTGGTGCACAAGCGCCGGCCGCCGGCCGCCGCCGCCACCTCCAACGTGGTGCCGCTGCGCTACCCGGCGATGGCATAGGCCGGCCGGCGCGGATCGGCGCCGGCGGCCAGCATCCCGGTCGCGGGATCGGACTTCACCACCTCCACCGTCCCGGCCAGCCAGGTCTTGGCCGGCCACTCCTTGATGTCGTGGCCCTTGGCGGCCAGGGCGTCGCGCGTCGCCTGCGGGATCGCCGCCTCCACCGCCAGGCGGCCGGGGAAGAAGTCGAAGGGCGCGAAGCTGGACGGGAAGGAATAGGACGCGACGCGCGGCGCCTCGATCGCCTCCTGCACCTCCATCCCGTGCTGCAGGATGTTCAGCATCACCTGCAGCATGGCCTGGATCTGCACATCGCCGCCCGGGGTGCCGAAGGGCATCACGCCGCCCTCCGCCGTCACCACCATGGCCGGGTTCGGCGTCAGGCGCGGCCGCTTGCCGGGCGCGACGCCGCAGGGATGCTTCGGGTCCGGCCGGCTCTGGCTGCCGCGGTTGGAGGGGATAATGCCGAGGCCCGGCACCACCGGCGAGTTCCAGGACCCGTCCGAAGGCGTCGCCGAGAAAGCGTTGCCCCAGCGGTCCACCACGCAGCAATAGGACGTATCGGCCTCCACCAGCGGCGCGGCGCGGTCGGCGGCGCCGGGCAGCGCGGTGCCATGGTTCAGCCGCGGGCCGGGCATGCCGGGCAGCGCCCGGTCGGGGTCGATCTCGGCCAGGCGCGCCGCGAGATGCGCGTCCGACAGCAGCGAATCGATCGGGACATCCAGAAAGGCCGGGTCGCCGAAATGGTATTCCCGGTCCGCCATCGCCGCCTTCACGCTTTCGGTGAACAAATGGAGGTAGTCCGGGCTGTTGTGCGCCATGCCGCCGATGCCGCCGCGCTCCATCAGCAGCAGCGCCTCCAGCAGGGCCGGGCCCTGGCACCAGGGGCCGCAGGTGATGACCTCATGCCCGCGCCAGCGCCGCCGCACCGCGGGTTCGAGCTTCGAACGATAGCCGGCGAGGTCGGCCATGCTCAGATAGCCGCCCTCCCGCCCCATGAAGGCGACGATCTCCCGCGCGATGTCGCCGCGGTAGAAGGCGGCATGCGCGGCGGCCAGGCCCGCCAGCCGCCCCTTGCCGGCAACCGCCTTCTCCTCATCGGCCATGTACTGCAGCGTGCGGGCCAGGTCGGACTGGACGAATTTCTCGCCCACCTGCGGCCGCTTCCCGCCCGGCAGGAAGATGGCGGCATTGCCGGGCCAGCGGGCGTATTCGGCCTCATGGTCGCGGATGTTGTCGGCAAGCAGCGGATAGACCGCGAAGCCGTCGCGGGCGTAGCGGATGGCATGTTGCGCCACGTCCCCGAAGCCCATGGTGCCGTGGCGTTCCAGCGCGGTGATCCAGGCATCCGGCGCCGCCGGCACCACGGTGCGCAGCACGCCGTTCGGGATCGTCCCGCCATGCTCGCGCATGAACAGGTCGGCCGGGATGCCGCGCGGCCAGTGGCCGAGGCCGGCGATGGTCTCCACCGTGCCATCCGCCTTGCGGATCAGGATGGGCGCGACGCCCGCCACATTCACCAAGTCCGGCAGCAGGACGCCCAGGGCGATGCCGGCGGCGCAGCCGGCATCCACGGCATTCCCCCCGGCCTCGAGCACCGAGAAGCCGGCGGCGGCCGCCAGGTAGTGCCCGGCCGAGACGGCGTGGCGGGTGCCATAGAGGGTGGGACGGGTGGCGTGCATGGGCGGCGTCCTCCGGATGCGGCAGCCTCGGCCCAGGGCGCGGCACGAGTCAATTCGCCCGGCGAGCCCGCCCCGCCTGCCCTAGCCTGCACCATCCACATGCCAGACGAGTCCGAGATGCCCGAGGAACCGCCCATCCTGCTCGCCCGCGACCCGCGCGGCGTCGTCACCGTCACGCTCAACCGCCCGGCGCGCGGCAATGCCTATAACGAGGCGCTGCTGCGGGCGCTGATCGCCGGGCTGGAGGCGCTGGCGGGCGACGCGGGCGTGCGCGCCCTGGTGATCCGCGGCGCCGGCCGGCACTTCGCCGCCGGCGCCGACATCCACTGGCTGGCCGAGGTGGCGGGCTACCCGCCGGAGCAGGCCTTCCAGGCCTCGCTCGCCACCACCCTGGCCATGCAGCGCCTGAACGAGTTCCCCCGCCCGACCTTCGCCGTCATCCAGGGCGCGTGCTTCGGCGGCGGCGCCGGCATCGCCTGCTGCGTGGATGTGGCGCTGGCTACCCCGGCGGCGCTGTTCGGCCTGACCGAAGTGCGGGTCGGCGTCGCCCCCACGCCCATCTCCACCCACATGGTCCATGCCATGGGCCTGCGCCACGCCCGCCGCTACGCCGTGACGGGGGAACGCTTCGGGCCGGAGGAGGCGCTGCGGATCGGCCTGGTGCACGAGGTCGTGCCGAAGGCGGCGATGGAGTCGCGGCTGGCGGCGATCCTGGAGGAGGCGCTGCTGGCTGCCCCGGGGGCCGTGGCGGTGACCAAGGACAGCCTGCTTGGCGCCAACGGCCTCAAGCTCGATGCGCGGCAGATGGCGCTGCTGGCGCATGAGGGCTGGATGCAGCGCGCCTCCGCCGAAGGGCGGGAGGGGTTGGCCGCCTTCCGCGAGAAGCGGCGCCCGGCCTGGGCCCCGGGGTGACGCGGCCCGCAAGCCAGGCGGCGCGGCCGGAGCGGCCGGCCGGCCAAAAACCCATGGCCGAATAGATAACCGCTTCAGTCATCCGGGCCGGTGTCATCGAAGCTTCATCGAATTGCAATCGTCCTGACGTCCGGTGCGCCTAGGTAGGCGCCACCTAACCCGGGCGGTGCCTGCCCGGGCCCAAATCTCGCGGAGAGAGACGCGTGAATCGTCGCACCCTGCTCATCGCTTCCGGCCTGGCGGCGTCCGCGCCGCTGCTCGGCCGCCCCGCCTTCGCGCAGCAGGCCCAGATCACCGGCGCCGGCGCCAGCTTCCCCCGCCCGGTCTATGAACGCTGGGGCCAGCAGGCGCGCGAGGCCATCGGGCTGCAGCTCAACTACCAGTCCATCGGCTCCGGCGGCGGGGTGAACCAGATCACCAACCGGACGGTGGATTTCGGCGCGTCCGACGCGCCGCTGCCGGCCGCGCAGCTGGCCGAGCGCAGCCTGCTGCAGTTCCCGACCGTCATGGGCTCGGTCGTGCTGATCGTGAACCTGCCGGGCGTGGCCGACAATGCGCTGCGGCTGACGCCGGAGGTCCTGGCCGACCTGTTCCTGGGCAAGATCGCCCGCTGGAACGATGCCCGGGTGGCGGAGCTGAACAAGGACCTGCGCCTGCCGAACCTGCCGGTGGCGCCGGTCTATCGCGCCGATGCCTCCGGCACGACCTTCGTCTTCACCACCTATCTTTCCCGCGTGTCGGAGGCCTGGAAGGCCGGCCCCGGCGCCGCCACCAGCGTACAATGGCCGGGCGGCCAGGGCGCCCGCGGCAATGAGGGCGTGGCGAACACCGTCCGCAACACCCCGGGCGCCATCGGCTACACCGAGAATGCCTATGCCACGGTGAACCGGCTGATCACCACGCAGCTGCGCAACAAGTCCGGCAATTTCGTGAAGCCGGAGATGCCGAATTTCCTCGCCGCCGCCGGCGCGGCGGACTGGACGGCGGCGAATTTCGCGGCCGACATCATCGACCTGGCGGGCGCCGAGGTCTGGCCGATCGTCGCCCCGACCTTCATCCTGCTGCCGACCAACCCGACCGCCGAGCGGGTGGAGGCCAGCCGCAACGTGATGAAGTTCTTCGACTGGGCCTATCGCAGCGGGACCGAGGCGGCACGCCGCCTGGAATACATCCCGGTGCCGGAGCCGGTGCAGAA
Source organism: Paracraurococcus ruber (assembly GCF_004353985.1). Classification (GTDB taxonomy): domain Bacteria; phylum Pseudomonadota; class Alphaproteobacteria; order Acetobacterales; family Acetobacteraceae; genus Paracraurococcus; species Paracraurococcus ruber. Next base: position 76,276 of record NZ_SMOA01000002.1, read on the forward strand.
CGCCGTCCGCAGCGCCTGGCGCAACGTGAAGGCCCCGGGCGGCAGCGCCGTCTGGACCGCCTGAGCGGCGCGGGGACGGCCTGGCCTGGGCCTTCCCCCGCACCGCCCCCACACCGCCATGCCGGGCCGGCCCGCACCCCGCGGCCGGGCCTGGACCGCCGGCGCGGCCCCCCGGCCCCCGGCCCCTTCCGCGAAGCCCGCCGGAGCCCGCCCTTGTCGCACGCCGCCATGCTCGAGGCGCCTGCCCCCCCCACCCGCCGCCCGGTGGGGGGCGCGGGCGACCGCGTCTTCGAATGGCTCTGCCGCGGAGCCGGGATCCTGGTGCTGCTGCTGCTGGGCGCCATCATCCTGACGCTGTTCCTGGGCGGGCTGCCGGCCTTCCGCGAGTTCGGCGCAGGCTTCCTGACCAGCACCGCCTGGAACCCGGTGGAGGGGCGGGAGAATTACGGCGCCCTGGTGCCCATGCTGGGCACGGTGATCTCCGCCATCCTCGCCATCCTGCTGGCCGTGCCGGTCGCCTTCGGCATCGCCTTCTTCCTGACCGAGCTGGCGCCGCCCTGGCTGCGCCGCCCGGTCGGCACGGCGATCGAGCTGCTGGCCGCCATTCCCTCCATCATCTACGGCATGTGGGGCCTGTTCGTGCTGGTCCCGATCGTGCAGCAATACATCCAGATGACGCTCGGCGAGGCTCTGGGCGGGCTGCCGCTGATCGGCTTCCTGCTGGCCAGCAACAGCTTCACCGGCACATCGATCTTCACCGCCTCCCTCGTCCTGGCGATCATGATCCTGCCCTTCATCGCCGCCACGATGCGCGACGTGTTCGAGCAGGTGCCGCCCGTCTACAAGGAAAGCGCCTACGGCCTCGGCTCCACGCGGTGGGAGGTGATGCGGGGCGTGGTGCTGCCCTACACCCGGGTCTCGGTCGTCGGCGGTATCATGCTCGGCCTCGGCCGCGCGCTGGGGGAAACCATGGCGGTCACCTTCGTGATCGGCAACGCCAACCGCATGCCGACCAGCCTGTTCGACCCGTCGACCACCATCGCCTCCATCGTCGCCATGGAGTTCCCGGAGAGCCTGATGGGCAGCCTGAAGCAGTCCTCGCTGCTCGCCCTCGGCTTCCTGCTCTTCGTGATCTCCTTCATCGTGCTGGCGATCTCCCGCTTCCTCCTGCGGTCCCGGTTGAAGGCCTAAGCCGATGAGCACGACCACCCTCCCCGCCCTGTCGCCGGTCAAGGACATGGCGACGGCGCGCGCCCTCGGCCGCCGGCGGAAGCGCGCCGATGCGCTGCTGCGCTGGTTCTGCCTGGCCGCCACGGCGCTCGGCCTCATCTTCCTCGCCTCCATCCTGGCGACGCTGCTCTGGCGCGGTCTCGGCGCGCTCGACTGGGCGGTGTTCACCAGGGAGTTCGAGCCGACCACCTATGGCGACCCGGACGCGCCGAGGGGCGGCCTGGCGCATGCCATCGTCGGGTCGCTGATCCAGACCGCGCTCGGCACGCTGATCGGCACGCCGATCGGGCTGCTGGTCGGCACCTACCTGGCGGAATATGCCCGCGGCACCGCGCTCGGCAACGCGGTGCGGTTCGTGTCGGACGTGCTGCTCTCGGCCCCCTCCATTCTCATCGGCCTCTTCGTCTACCAGTCCGTCGTGCTGCCGATGGGCGGCTTCTCCGGCTGGGCCGGCGCGCTGGCGCTCGCCATCATCGTCATCCCCGTGGTGGTGCGGACCACGGAGGACATGCTGACCCTGATCCCGAACACGCTGCGGGAAGCGGTAGTGGGCCTCGGGGCGCCGCGCTGGAAGATGATCACGCTGGTCGCCTACCGCGCGGCGCTGCCCGGCATCGTCACCGGCGTGCTGCTGGCCATCGCCCGCATCACCGGGGAGACGGCGCCGCTGCTGCTGACCAGCTTCGGCAACAGCGTGCTGTCGACCGATCTCGGGCGGTCCATGGCCAGCCTGCCCATCGCCATCTACCAGCAGGCCAATAGCGGCTTCCCCGACCTGATCGCGATCGCCTGGGCGGGCGCGCTGATCATCACCTTCGGGGTGCTCGCCATCAATGTCGTTGCGCGGCTGGTGCTGCGCGCCAGGCTGTGAGCCAGGAGAGCGGACCGATGAGCTCCACCACCGAATCCCGGGCCGCGGCCCAGCCGGCGGCCAGCTTCGGCGGCATGCAGGCCCGCTCCTCGGCGGCGCTGAACGACACCGTCCGCGTCGCGGTCCGCAACCTCGACTTCTTCTACGGGTCGAACAAGGCGCTGAAGGGGATCAATTTCGACCTGCCGGACAAGCAGGTGACCGGCATGATCGGCCCGTCCGGCTGCGGCAAGTCCACCCTGCTGCGGGTGCTGAACCGCATGTACAGCCTCTATCCCGGCCAGAAGGCGGTGGGGGAGGTGGTGATGGACGGCAAGAACATCCTCGACCCCGATGTCGACATCAACGAGCTGCGGGCCCGGGTCGGCATGGTGTTCCAGAAGCCGACCCCCTTCCCCATGACCATCTACGAGAACATCAGCTTCGGCGTGAAGCTGCATGAGCGGCTGTCGAAGCCGCAGATGGACGAGCGGGTGGAATGGGCGCTGTCCCGCGCCGCCCTGTGGGGAGAGGTCAAGGACCGGCTGAACACCAGCGCCATGGGCCTGTCGGGCGGGCAGCAGCAGCGGCTGTGCATCGCCCGCACCATCGCGGTGCGGCCCGAGGTGATCCTGTTCGACGAGCCGACCTCGGCGCTCGACCCCATCAGCACCCTCAAGATCGAGGAGCTGATCGACGAGCTGAAGCGCGACTTCACCATCGCCATCGTCACCCACAACATGCAGCAGGCGGCGCGCTGCGCCGACCAGGTGGCCTTCTTCTACCTGGGCGAGCTTATCGAGGTGGCGCCGGCCGCGCAGCTCTTCACCGCGCCGAAGCATCAGCGCACCCAGGAATACATCACCGGCCGGTTCGGCTGAGCGGGAGCATCGCCGAATGGACAAGACGCCGGAACACACCGTCCGCGCCTATGGCGAGGAGCTGCGGCGGCTGCGCGAGCTGGTGGCGCGCATGGGCGGCCTGGCGGAGCGGCAGGTGGCGGATGCGGTCGCCGCGCTGATCCGCCGCGACGCCGAGATGGCGACGGAGGTGATGAGCCGCGACGCCGAGATCGACGCGCTGGAGCGGGAGATCGAGAATTTCTGCATCCGGCTGCTGGCGCTGCGCCAGCCGGTCGGCCAGGACCTGCGGCTGGTCATCGCCGCCCTCAAGATCAGCCATGCGGTGGAGCGGATCGGCGACTATGCCCGCAACGCCGCCAAGCGCAGCATCGTGCTGGCGCAGCAGCCCACCCTCGGCAGCCTCAATGGCTTCCAGCGCATGGCGGTACTGGTGCAGGAGGAGCTGAAGGGCGCCATGGACGCCCTGGTGAACGACGACGCCGCCCGCGCCAGCGAGGTCTGGGCCAGCGACCAGTCGGTGGACGAGGTCTACAACGGCATCTTCCGGGAGATGCTGACCTTCATGATGGAGGATCCGCGGCACATCACCGCCGCCACCCATCTTCTGTTCGTCGCCAAGAACCTGGAACGCATCGGCGACCACGCCACCAACATCGCCGAGACGGTGTACTACGCCGTCAGCGGCACGCCGCTGACCGAGGAGCGGCCGAAGGCCGACAGCTCGGCCTTCGCGGTCGTCCGCCCGCCGGCCTGAGCGAGGAAAGGAGCCGCGCATGCCCGACACGTTGCCCGCCGGCGGCCGCCCGACCATCCTGGTGGTGGAGGACGAGATCCCGCTGCTGACCCTGCTGCGCTACAACCTGGAGAAGCAGGGCTTCCGGGTGGAGGAAGCCGCGGACGGGCAGGAAGCGCTGCTCCGCGTCGCCGAGGCAAAGCCCGATCTGGTGCTGCTGGACTGGATGCTGCCGCAGCTCTCCGGCCTCGAGGTCTGCCGCCAGCTTCGCCGTCGGCCGGCGACGCGCGACCTGCCGATCATCATGGTCACGGCGCGGACCGAGCAGCAGGACACCGTCCGCGCGCTCGACACCGGCGCCGACGACTACATCAGCAAGCCCTTTGCCATGGACGGGCTGCTGGCGCGCATCCGCGCCTTGCTGCGCCGGTCCGGCAGCCTGGCCACCCGCGGCACGCTGGTCTTCCGCGACCTGAGCATGGACCAGGATGCCCACCGCGTCGCCCGCAACGGCCGCGCCCTGCATCTAGGCCCCACCGAGTACCGGCTGCTGGAATTCCTGATGCAGCACCCCGGCCGCGTCTTCAGCCGCGAGCAGCTTTTGGACGCAGTCTGGGGCCGCGACATCCATGTCGAGCCGCGGACGGTCGACGTGCATATCCGCCGGCTGCGCAAGGCGATCAACGGCGAGGGGGAGCTGGACGTGATCCGCACCGTCCGCTCCGCCGGCTACGCGCTGGACGTCGAGGAGGCCTGAGGCACGCCCAGCGCCTGCGCCGCCGCGGCGACGCAGCGGGCGAAGGCCGAGAGGTCGTGCCAGCGCGCCTCAGGCGGCATTTCCGCCGCCTCGAAGCTGCCGCCCGCCGCGGCGATCCCGCCTTCCAGCATCAGGTTGTCGTGCCGGTCGAACTCCTCGACCGCCATGCCCTCTCCGTCCTCCCAGGCGCCGTCGGCCCGGCGGCGGGCATGGCCGCCCAGCGCCGCCAGCGTCCGCTGGGCGAAGCGTTGCGCGATATTGCTGTAGCCGAAGACCGGCCGGCCCAGCGCCCGCATGAAGCCTAGCTCATAGACCGTGCCGGCATCGGCCGAGGGGCCGCGGAAGGGGGTCAGGTTGGCGATCAGCGCGTCGCAGCCGCGGATATGTGCCTCATTCGCCCAATAGATCCGCAGCCAGTCCGGCAGGGCCGGGTCGGGCGCCGCCGGCGGCGGGTCCAGCGGGAAGACGCCAATCAGGCCATGCGCGGCGCAGATGGCGCGCTTGGCGGCGGCGATGGCGGCGGCATCGGCCAGGAAGACCTCGGGACCGGCCAGGTAGATTCGCATTCTGTTCTCATAAACCAGCTTGCCCGCCGGCGGAAACGCCCGATGCCGTGACCCGGCGCGGAAATCGTGCCGCCCCGGCTTGCCGGGCGCCGCGCACCGGGCAGGATGCCGCCATGGACCTCGAGGCCGAGTACAACAACCGTGCGCGAGTGGCCGACAGCGCCGCGCGGATCGCCGCCTGGGCGCGCGACGCCGCCGCCTTCCGCGAGGCCTGGGCCGAAGCGGATCATGCCCTGCCCTATGGTGCGGGGGAGCGGGAGCGGCTGGACCTGTTCCGCCCTGGCCCAGGGCAGGCCTGGCCGATCGCGCTCTTCCTGCATGGCGGCTACTGGCAGGCCCTGGACCGGTCCTTCTTCAGCCATGCCGCGCGCGGCTTGCTGGCGGAGGGCGTGGCGGTGGCCATCGCCTCCTACGACCTCTGCCCCGCGGTGCCGCTGGCCCGCATCGTGGACCAGGCGCGGGGGGCGGCGGCGATGCTGCACCGGCGGACCGGGCGGCGAATCGTGGCCACCGGCCATTCCGCCGGCGGCCACCTGACGGCGATGCTGATGGCGACCGACTGGCGCGCGCTGGACCCTGCCCTGCCGGCGGACCTCGTCCCGGCCGGCCTGCCCATCTCCGGCGTTTTCGAACTCGCGCCGCTGCTCGGCACGAGCATCGCCACCGCGCTGCAACTATCGCGGGCGGAGGCCGAGGCGCTCTCGCCCCGCAACCTCCCCCCGCCCGGCGGCGCGCTGCATCTTGTGGTGGGCGGCGCCGAGTCTGACGAGTTCCTGCGCCAGTCCCGCGACTTCGCCGTGCATTGGGGCGGCACGTTCGAGGCGCTGCCCGGCCTGAACCACTTCACGGTGCTGGATCCGCTGGGGGCGCCGGGCGGCGTGCTGGCCCGCCGCGCCGCGGCCATGGCCCTTGCGGTGGCGTGATGCTTCCTGTTCAAGACGGGCAAGGGATGTGCTGGGGGATGACGGAATGAATGGCTTCGGGCGGCGCACCGCGCTGGCGGGCGCGGCGGGTCTGCTGGCGGCGCCGGCTTTGGTGCGGGCGCAGGCGGCGGGCGTGAAGGTCGGGCTGGTGGCGGTGCTGACCGGGCCGCAGGCCGCGCTCGGCACCCAGCTCCGTGACGGCTTCCTGCAGGGCGTGAAGCACCTGGACGGCCGCCTGGGCGGGCTGCCGGCCGAGGTGCTGGTCATCGACGACGAGCTCCGGCCCGAGGTCGCGGTCACCAAGGTCCGCGCGGCGATCGAGCGCGACAAGGTGGATGTCGTGGTGGGCGTCGTCTTCTCCAACATCCTCGCCGCCATCATGCGGCCGGTGACGGAGGCGAACACCTTCCTCATCTCGACCAATGCCGGCCCGTCCACCTTCGCCGGCCGCGGCTGCAACCCCTTCTTCTTCACGACGTCCTACAACAACGACCAGGTCCATTCGGTGATGGGCCAGGCGGCGCAGGATGCGGGGTACAAGCGCGCCTTCCTGATGACACCGAACTACCAGGCCGGCCGCGACGCCATGGCCGGCTTCAAGAGCCGCTTCAAGGGCGAGGTGCTTGACGAGATCTACGTCCCGCTGAACCAGCTGGATTTCTCGGCGGAGCTGGCGAAGATCGCGGCGGCGAAGCCGGATGCGCTGTTCACCTTCATGCCCGGCGGGCTCGGCGTGAACCTGGTGCGGCAGTACCGACAGGCCGGGCTCGCGAACATCCCCTTCCTGTCCACCTTCACGGTGGATGAGGCGACGCTGCCGGCGCAGCAGGATGCGGCGCTGGGCTTCTATTCCGCCGCCCCCTGGGCGCCCAACATGGACAACCCGCAGAACCGGCGCTTCGTCACGGAGTTCGAGGCAGCCTACAACTACGTCCCCGGCAGCTATGCGGCGCAGAGCTACGATTCCGCCATGCTGCTGGACAGCGCCATCCGCCGGGTCGGCGGGCGGCTGGCCGACAAGGATGCGCTGCGCACCGCCATCCGCGCCGCGGATTTCCGCAGCGTGCGCGGCAACTTCAAATTCGGCGCCAACCACTACCCAGTGCAGGATTTCTGGCTCTGCCAGGTGGCGAAGCGGCCAGACGGCAAGTTCCAGACCGAGACGGTGCGCAAGGTGCTGGAGAACGACACGGATCCCTACGCCGCCGAATGCCGCATGCGCTGAACCGCGCATGAGCACGCAGCTTCTGCTCGTGCAGGCGCTCAACGGCCTGCAATTCGGCGTGCTGCTCTTCCTGGTGGCGGCAGGGCTGACGCTGGTCTTCGGCGTCATGGACTTCATCAACCTGGCGCATGGCGTGCAGTACATGCTGGGTGCCTATCTCGGCGCCAGCTTCGCCGCCTGGACCGGCAGCTTCTGGCCGGGCCTGCTGCTGGCGCTGCCCGCAGCGCTGGCCTGCGGGCTGCTGCTGGAATGGCTGGTCTTCCGGCATCTCTACGACCGCGACCACCTGTCGCAGGTGCTGGCGACCTTCGGCGTCATCCTCTTCCTGAACCAGGCGGTGAAGCTGGTCTGGGGCACGGCGCCGCTGCAGGTGCCGGTGCCCTCCCTGCTGGAGGGCGGCATCGCGCTGATGCCCGGCCTGCAATACCCGGTCTATCGCCTGGCGATCCTGGCCGCCGGCATCGCCACCGCGCTGCTGCTCTGGCTGCTGGTGGAGCGCACGCGGGCCGGCGCGCTGGTGCGCGCGGGGGCCAGCAACCGGCCGATGCTGGCGGCGCTGGGCGTGGATACTGGCCGGCTCTTCATGCTGGTCTTCGGCTGCGGCGCCATGCTGGCCGGCTTCGCCGGCATCATGGCGGCGCCCATCCTGTCGGTCGAGCCGGGGATGGGCGACAGCGTCCTCATCCTGGCCTTCGTCGTCATCGTCATCGGCGGCATCGGCAGCGTGCGCGGCGCCTTCGTTGCCGCCCTGCTGGTCGGGCTGATCGAGACGCTCGGGCGGTCCCTGATGCCGGACCTGATGCGGCTGTTCCTGGCGCCCTCGCCGGCGCGGCAGGCAGGCGCCGCGCTCGCCTCCATGCTGGTCTATGTGGCCATGGCGCTGATCCTGGCGGCAAGGCCGCGCGGGCTGTTCCCGGCCCGGGCCGGCTGACGATGGGCCGGCTGCGCGGGGCGCTGCTGCCGCTGGCGGTCTTCGCGCTGCTGGCGGCGGCGCCCTTCCTCGGCCTCGGTGCCGGCTACATGCTGAACCTGCTGGCGCGCGGGATGATCCTGGGCATCGCCGCCCTCTCGCTCTGGCTGCTGGTGGGCGGCGGCGGGCTGGTCAGCCTGGGCCATGCCGCCATGCTGGGGGTCGGCGCCTATGCCGTGGTGGTGCTCGATGCGGCCGGCGTGACGGAGGCGCTGGTGGTCCTGCCGGCCGCCGTGCTGGTAGCGGCGCTCTTCGCCCTGCTGACCGGCGCGGTCGCGATCGGCACCAGCGGCGTGCATTTCATCATGATCACCCTGGCCTTCGGGCAGATGGCCTTCTTCACCGCCGGCGCGCTCTCCGCCTATGGCGGCGATGACGGCTACACGCTGTATGGCCGCACCACCGTGCTGGGCGCCCGCTGGCCGGAGGACCGGTTGGCCTTCCACTACCTGTGCCTGGGCCTGCTGGCGGCCACGCTGGGCCTGGTGCAGGTCCTGCTGGCGTCCCGCTTCGGCCGGGTGCTGCGGGCGGCGAAGGAGAATCCGCAGCGCGCCCAGGCCCTGGGCTTCAACCCCTACCCCTATCGCCTGGCGGCCTATGCGATCGCCGGCGGCATCGCCGGCCTGGCGGGGCTGCTGCTGGCCAACGCCACCGAATTCGTCGCGCCCTCCTACCTCGCCTGGCAGCGATCGGGCGACCTGCTGTTCATGGTCATCCTGGGCGGCCTCGGCGCGCCGCATGGCGCGGTGCTGGGCGCGCTGGCCATCGTGCTGCTGGAGGAATGGCTGGCCGAATGGACGGAGCATTGGCGGCTGATCTTCGGCCCGCTGCTGGTGCTGGCCGTGCTGTTCCTGCGCGGCGGCCTCGCGGGCCTGCCGGCGCAGCTGCGGGCGCTGCGCCGTGGCTGAGCCCATCCTGCGCCTGGACGGGTTGCGCAAGCGCTTCGGCGGGCTGGCGGTGACGGATGACGTGACGCTGTTGGTCGCGCCGCGCGGGCTGCATGCCGTCATCGGCCCGAACGGCGCCGGCAAGACCACGCTGATCCACCAGGTCAGCGGCACGCTGCGGCCGGATGCCGGGCGCATCTGGTTCGAAGGGCGGGACGTCACCGCCCTGCCGATGCATCGCCGCGCCCGGCTGGGCCTGGCGCGCAGCTTCCAGATCACCTCCGTGCTGCCGGGCTTCTCCGTGCTGGAGAATGTCGCGCTGGCGGTGCAGGCGCGCCAGGGCTCCTCCTTCCGCTTCATGCGCCCGGCGGCGTCGGAGGCGCGGCTGAACGCCGCCGCCCTGGCGGCGCTGGAGCGCATGGGGCTGGCGGCGCGCGCCGCGGTGCCGGCCGGCGCGCTTTCCCATGGCGAGAAGCGGCAGCTGGAACTGGCCATCGCCCTGGCGCTGGAACCCCGCCTGCTGCTGCTGGACGAACCGCTGGCCGGGACGGGGCCGGAGGAAGCGGAACGGCTGATCGGCATCCTCTCCACGCTCAAGCGCGACCATGCCATCCTGCTGGTCGAGCACGACATGCAGGCGGTCTTCGCCCTGGCCGACGTCATCTCCGTGCTGGTCTATGGCAAGGTGATCGCGACCGGCGCGCCGGATGCGATCCGCGCCGACCCGCAGGTGCGCGCGGCCTATCTGGGCGAGGACGCGGCCTGATGCTGGCGGTGGAGGATCTCTCGGCCGGCTATGGCGGCGCGCAGGTGCTGGCGGGGGTGACGCTGGCGGTCGGCGCGGGCGAGGTGGTCACGCTGCTCGGCCGCAACGGCATGGGCAAGACGACGACGGTGCGCGCGGTGATGGGGCTGCTGCCCGCGGTCGGCGGGCGCGTGCTGGGCGGGCGCATCGGCTTCGGCGAACAGGCGATCCTCGGCTGGCCGCCGCACCGCGTGGGCCAGCTTGGCCTGGGCCTGGTGCCGGAGGGGCGGCAGGTCTTCCCGACCCTGACGGTGGAGGAGAACCTGACCGCCACCGCCGCCAACCGCGCCGGGGGCGCGCCGCGCTGGACCCTGGCGACGGTGTATCGCCTGTTCCCCCGCCTGCAGGAACGCCGCCGCAACACCGGCGCGCAGCTTTCGGGCGGGGAGCAGCAGATGCTGGCCATCGGCCGCGCGCTGATGACGAACCCGCGGCTGCTGATACTGGATGAGGCGACCGAGGGCCTGGCGCCGCTGATCCGCGCCGAGATCTGGGCGGTGCTGGCGCGGCTGAAGGCGGAGGGCCAGGCGATCCTGCTGATCGACAAGACCCTGTCCGAGGTCATGCGCCTGGCCGACCGCCATGTGGTGCTGGAGAAGGGCCGCACGGTCTGGACCGGCAGCAGCGAGGCCCTGGCGGCTTCGCCCAAGGTGCGCGAGACTTACCTGCATGTGTAGTGTTCGGCGGGGCGGAGTCGCGCCTTCGGGCCCTTCGGCCCCACGGCGATCCGACCCGCTTGCAAGGAGGCGCTTACCATGACGGCAGAGATTCCCGGCATCACCCGCGCCGGCACCGGCTTCGACGGCGTGGACGGCACGGTCTGGAACATCCTGGGCCAGACCTACTATCCCAAGCAGTCCTGCGAAGCGTCCTTCGCCTTCGAGGCGGTGAGCCCGCCCGGCACCTTCGTGCCGCCGCATATCCACCCGACGCAGGACGAATACATCCTGATGCTGGAAGGCACCTGGAAGCTGGTGCTGGACGGGCAGGAGCATCATGCCAAGGCCGGCGACCTGGTGCGCATGCCGCGCGGCATCATGCATGGCTATTTCAACGAGAGCGGGGCGCCGGCCCGCGCCTTCTTCTGGGTCACGCCGGGCCGCAAGCTGCACGACCTGTTCAGGGCGCTGCACAACCTGGCCGATGTGGACGAGGTGGTCCGGCTGTCCAAGCTGCACGAGGTGGACTTCCTGCCGCCGCCGGCCTGAGCGACCGCCAGAGCGGGTTGCGTGTTCGGACGAACGCGCAACCGCGCTAGGCAGTGGCCCGCTGCATGGGGGCGGCGAAGCCGGCCAGTTGCGCATAGCCCTTGACGATGGCCTCGATCTCGGCGGGCGGGATCACATCCTCGATGCGGGCGAAGCCCTTCGGGGCAAGCTGGCCGAAGACGTCGAGCACGCGCTCGGGCCCGCCCTTGCGGTTGCTGGCGCAGATCGCGGCCGTCTTCGGCAGGCGCTCGGCCTCGTAGGCCTTCAGCGCCTCCTCCGGCGCATGCGCGGCCAGGGCATCGGCCAGCGCCCGCGCATCCAGCACCGCCTGCGACGCGCCGTTGGACCCCACCGGATACATCGGGTGCGCGGCATCGCCCAGCAGCGTGATTCGCCCCTGGCTCCACCAGGGCAGCGGGTCGCGGTCGCACATCGGGTATTCTAGCCGCTGCGGCGAGGCGCGGACCAGCGCCTCCGAGTCCAGGAAGGGCAGCCTGATCCGGCGTGCCAGCGGCAGCACGTCCTTCAGCCGGCCGCGGCGCGACCAGTCCTCCCGCCGGGGCGGAGGCTCCTCGCCGGTCTCGACCTTGGCGTAGACCGCCCAGTTCGTCAGGCGGCGGTCCGGCGTGCTGCCAGGGCCGATGGGGTAGAAGACAAGCTTCGCCTTCAGGTCGCCGGCGATGACCATGACGTCGCCGGTCTCGTAGGCCGGCCAGTCCACGGCGCCACGCCACATCAGGATGCCCTGCCAGCGAATGCCGCCATCATCCGGGTGCAGCAGGGCGCGCAGCGCCGAATGGATGCCATCGGCGCCCACCAGCACGTCGCCGCGGACCTCCTGCTCGCCTTTCGGCGTGCTGAACCGCGCTGTCACGCCGCCGGGATCCTGCGAAACGCTCTCCAAACGGTGGCCCGTGCGAAGTGAACCTGGCGGCAGCCGCGCCTCCGCCGCCCGCCACAGCATCCCGTGCAGGCGGCCGCGATGGATGGAGAATTGCGGCACGGCATGGCCGGCGAACAGCCCGCGCGGCTCCGCCCACAGGGTCTGGCCAAGATGGTTCAGGTAGCGCAGTTCGCGCGTGCGGATGGCGACGCGGTCCAGCTCCTCCAGCAGGCCCAGCTCCGCCCATTCCGCCACGCAATGCGGCAGGTTGTTGATGCCGACGCCAAGCTCCCGCACCTCCGGCGCCGCTTCCAGCACCGTGCAGCCGATGCCGCGCCTGTGGAGCATGAGGGCCAACGTCAGCCCGCCCACCCCGCCGCCCGCGATCAGCACCTGCATGCTGCCTCTCCCCGTCGCCGGGGTGAAGGTTACCGCTACTCCGCCGCGCGCGGCAGGGGGCCATGGGCCGGGGCAGCCGCCGGGGCGTGGCTGCGCGGCCTGGCCTTCAGCCGCAACTCCCGCAAATCCGCCTGCTCACGCGCCGCATTGCGCAGCAGCGCATCCTTGCCCCAGGCATATTGCGGCGGGCAGGCGATGTCCCGCACGCCGTACTGCGCCGCGGCGCGCAGGGTGAAGCTGGCATCGGTCAGATGCGGCCGCGCCAGCGCCACCAGGTCGGCCCGCCCGGCGGCGAGGATGGTATTGATCTGGTCGGCGGTGGTGATGTTGCCGACGCACATGGTGGCCACGCCGGCCTCCTGCCGGATCATGTCGGACCAGGGCACCTGGAACATGCGGCCATAGACCGGCGCGGCATCGTGCACGGTCTGGCCGGTGGAGACATCCACCAGGTCGCAGCCCGCCGCGGCGAAGGCGCGGGCGATGGCGAGCGTGTCGTCGTCCGAGATGCCGCCATCCGCCCAGTCCGTGGCCGAGAGCCGCACGGACATCGGCTTGTCCGCCGGCCAGACATCGCGCAGCGCCAGGAAGACCTCCAGCGGGAAGCGCAGCCGGTTCTCCAGCGGGCCGCCATAGTCATCGGTACGGCGGTTGGTCAGCGGCGAGAGGAAGCTGGCCAGCAAGTAGCCATGGGCGCAGTGCAGTTCCAGCATGTCGAAGCCGCAGCGCAGGCCGCGCCGCGCCGCTGCCAGGAATTCCTCCCGCACCCGGTCCATGTCGGCGCGCGTCATCTCACGCGGCACGGGGCTGTCCGGGAAATAGGGGATGGCGCTGGCCGAGAGAATGGGCCAGCGCTCCGCCGCCGGCAGAGGGCGGTCGATGCCCTCCCACATCAGCTTCGTCGCCCCCTTGCGGCCGGCATGGCCAAGCTGCAGGGCAATCCTGGCATCGCCATGGCCATGGACAAACTGCACGATGCGGGTCCAGGCCGCCTCCTGCGCGTCATTCCACAGGCCCGCGCAGCCGGGGGTGATGCGGGCATCCGGCGCGGGGCAGGTCATCTCGGTGAAGATCAGCCCGGCGCCGCCCATGGCCCGGGCGCCGTAATGCACCAGGTGGAAATCGCCCGGCACGCCCTCCTCGGCCGAGTACATGCACATGGGGGAGACGACGACGCGGTTCGGCACCGCCATCCCGCGCAGCCGCAGCGGCTGAAACATGGGCGGCCGGGCGGGGTCGGCCTTCTCCTCCAGGGCAAAGGCCGCCTGCGTCTCGGCGACGAACTCCGGCGCGCGCAGCGCCAGGTTGTCCCAGGTGATCGCCTTGCTGCGGGTCATCAGCCCGAAGGCAAAGCGCGTCGGATGCATGCGCCAGAAGCGCCGCACGTGTTCGAACCACACCAGCGACACATCGGCGGCGTGCTGGGTCTTCTCGACATCCTCGCGGCGATCCGTCTCGTAGCGCGCCAGGCAGGCCAACACGTCGCCGCCGGCACGGAATGCCGCGTGCAGGGCGATGGCGTCCTCCATGGCCAGCTTGGTGCCGCTGCCGATGGAGAAATGCGCGCTAGCCTTGGCATCGCCGATCAGGACGATGTTGTCCTTGACCCAGCGCGCGCATTTGATCTGCGGGAAGCGCCGCCAGAGCGAGCGGTTGGTCTGAAGCCGATGGCCCTGCAATTCCTCGGCGAAGACGGCTTCGAGGAAACGGGCGCTTTCCGCCTCGCCCATGTCCTCGAGGCCCGCGCGGGCGAAGGTCTCGGGGTCCGTCTCCAGCACCCAGGTGCTGGCGCCCGGCGCATACTGGTAGCAATGGGCGATGAAGATGCCCTCGGGCCGTTCCTTGAAGAAGAAGGTGAAGGCGTCGAAGGGCCGCGTGCTCCCCATCCAGGCGAAGCGGTTGGGCCGCAGCGCGACTTCGGGCACGAAATGGTCGGCAAGGCGGGTGCGTATCGGGCTGTTGATTCCGTCGGCCGCCACGATGAGGTCGGCATCCGGGAAATCCTCGGGCGCCGCGTCCTCGCCGTAACGCAGTTCGACCCCAAGACCGCGGGCCCGATCCTGCAGCAGGCGCAGCAGGGTGGTGCGGGCGCAGCCGCAGAAGCCGTTGCCGCCGATGCGGTGCACCGCGCCCTTGGCATGCACCTCGATATCGTCCCAGTAGGCGAAGCTTTCGGCGATCGCCCGGTAGCTGCGCGGGTCGGCGGCGGCGAAGGCGTCCAGCGTCGCGTCGCTGAAGACCACGCCGAAGCCGAATGTGTCGTCCGGCCGGTTCCGCTCCACCACCGTGATCCGCGCGGCGGGAAAGTCCCGCCGCATGAGGATGGCGAAATAGAGTCCGGCGGGCCCGCCGCCGATCACCGCGATGCGCATCGGAACGCCTCCTGGCCTGTCGATGATTTAGGCTTCAAGCATCCGTGCGGCAACCGGAATCGGTCGTTGCATCCGGCCGCCCAGATGCTTTAGGCTTCAAGGATCGAGGACGACGGATGCCCCCTGCCCCCCAGCCCCGCGCGATGGATGGCGCCCTGCCCCTGGCGGGGCGGCGCGCCCTGGTCACCGGTGGCGGGACCGGCATCGGGCTGGCCTGCGCATGGGCCCTGACCAGGGCCGGCGCAGCGGTGACGGTGCTGGGACGGCGGGAGGCGCCGCTGCGCGCGGCAGTGGAGGCCGGCGCGGCCCGGTCCATGCTGGCCGCCGACATCGCCGCCCTGCCACCCCTGCCTGCCTGCGACCTTCTGGTGCATGCCGCCGGCGCGGCGGAAAGCGCGCCTTTCCTGAAGACCGATGCGGCCCTCTGGCAGCGCATGCTCTCGGCCAACCTGCTCGGCGCCGCCGCCGTCATGCAGGCGGTGCTGCCCGGCATGCTGACGGCGGGCGAGGGGCGGATCGTTGCCATCGCCTCCACCGCCGCGTTGAAGGGCTACGCCTACACCACGGCCTACACGGCGGCGAAGCACGGGCTGCTGGGCTTGGTGCGGGCCCTGGCGCAGGAAGTGGCCGGCCGCGGCGTCACGGTGAACGCCGTCTGCCCGGGATTCACCGACACGGCGATCGTCGCCGACAGCATCGCCCGCATCCAGGCCAAGACCCGCCGCAGCGAGGCGGAGGCGCGCGCCGAATTGACCCGCCAGAACCCGCAGGGAAGGCTGGTGCGGCCGGAGGAGGTGGCAGCCGCCGCCCTCTTCCTCTGCCTGCCCGGGGCCGCGGCGGTGAACGGCGCGGCCATCCCGGTGGCGGGCGGGGAGCCGTGATGCCGGACGACGTCTTCCATCCCGTGGATGCCGA
Source organism: Paracraurococcus ruber (assembly GCF_004353985.1). Taxonomy (GTDB): domain Bacteria; phylum Pseudomonadota; class Alphaproteobacteria; order Acetobacterales; family Acetobacteraceae; genus Paracraurococcus; species Paracraurococcus ruber. The sequence goes on from NZ_SMOA01000002.1 coordinate 91,862, forward strand.
GACGGCGCTGGCCGGCACCCCGCCCGGCCACAAGGACGAGTTGCGGCTCTGGCTGCGGCTGCTGACCTGCACCAACCTCATCGAGGCCGAGATCCGTCGCCGGCTGCGCACGGAATTCGACACGACGCTGCCGCGCTTCGACCTGCTGGCGCAGCTGGAACGTGCCCAGGGCGGGCTGACGCTCGGCGAGATCTCCCGCCGGATGATGGTGACGGGCGGCAATGTCACCGGCCTGGCGACGCGGCTGGAGGAGGAAGGGCTGGTCGAGCGTCGGCCCGACCCCTCGGATCGCCGCGTGCAGCGCCTGCGCCTGACCGCCCGCGGCCGGCGCGACTTCGCCCGGCAATCGGCGGCGCATGAGAGCTGGATCGCGGAACTGCTGGGCGGCCTGTCGGACCGCGACCGGGCCGCGCTGCACGCGCTGCTGGGCCGCGCCAAGGCGAGCGTCCGCACGGGACTGGAGGGATCGCCATGACCGTCACCGCACCGCTTGCAGCCTATTGCGCGCAGCATGTCCTGCTGCAGGTGGACGGGCCCGTCGCCGCTCTCACGCTCAACCGGCCGGAGCGCAAGAACCCGCTGACCTTCGACAGCTATGCCGAGCTGTCGGCCATCTTCCGCATCGCGGCGCAGGACGAGGCGGTGCGCGTATTCACCGTCACGGGCGCGGGGGGCAATTTCTGCTCCGGTGGCGACGTGCATGAGATCATCGGGCCCCTGCTGGACCGCGACACCAAGGGGCTGATGCAGTTCACCGCCATGACCGGCGAGCTGGTGAAGGCCATGCGCGCCTGCCCGCAGCCGATCATCGCGGCAGTGGACGGCGTGGCGGCGGGCGCCGGTGCCATCATCGCCATGGCGTCCGACCTGCGGCTCGGCACCCCGCGCGCGCGCACCGCCTTCCTGTTCAACCGGGTCGGCCTCGCCGGCTGCGACATGGGCGCCTGCGCCATCCTGCCGCGCCTCATCGGACAGGGCCGGGCGAGCGAGCTGCTCTTCCGCGGGCGCGCCATGACCGCCGAGGAAGGCTTGGCCTGGGGCTTCTTCAACAGCCTGCACGCATCTGAGGAATTGTCCGCCGCCGCCGCCGCGCTGGCGCGGGAGATCGCGGAAGGCCCTGCCTTCGCCCATGCCATGACCAAGCGGATGCTGCAGATGGAATGGGCGATGTCGGTCGACCAGGCGATCGAGGCCGAGGCGGTGGCCCAGGCGCTCTGCATGACCACGCAGGATTTCCGCCGGGCCTATGAGGCCTTCGCGGCGAAGCAGAAGCCCGTCTTCAAGGGCGATTGAGCGGGGGTTCACGCACGGCGCAGCCTAACGGAGGCGACGATGGACGGAATGGGGTTCGAGATCGGCGACACGCGCAGCGCACACCTGGACAGCTTCGCACGGGACAACCTGCCGCCGCGCGAGGCCTGGCCCGAGCTGCGCTTCACCCTGCCGCAGCTGCGCTATCCGGCGCGGCTTAACTGCGCCGTGGAACTGCTGGACCGCAACCTGGCGACCCGAGCGGGCCACCCGGCGGTCGTGACGGCGGCGGAGACCCTGACCTATGCCCAGCTGGCGGCGCGGGTGAACCGCATCGCGCATGTGTTGGTGCACCGCCAGGGGCTTGTCCCCGGGAACCGCGTGCTGCTGCGTGGGGCGAATACCGCCTGGATGGTGGCCGCCTATTTCGCCGTGCTGAAGGCGGGCGGGGTGGTGGTCGCCACCATGCCGCTGCTGCGGGCGAAGGAGATCGGGCAGATGCTGCGCAAGGCGCGCATCAGCCACGCGCTCTGCGATGCCCGCCTCGCGCCGGAACTGCGCCTCGCCGCCGCGGAGGCGCCTGACCTGCGGCATGTGCTGCACTGGGGCGACGGCGCGCTGGAAGCCCTCTGCGCCGAGGCGCCGCCCGACTTCCCCGCCTGCGACACGGCGGCGGAGGACGTCTGCCTCATCGGTTTCACCTCCGGCACCACCGGGGAGCCGAAGGGCACCATGCATTTCCATCGGGACATGCTGGCGATCTGCGATGCCTATGGGCGGGAGGTGCTGCGGCCAACCCCCGACGACATCTTCATCGGATCCCCGCCGCTGGCCTTCACCTTCGGGCTCGGCGGCCTGGTGCTGTTCCCCTTCCGCGTCGGCGCCACGGCGGTCCTGCTGGAGAAGCCGGCCCCCGAGGAGTTGCTGCCCGCCATCGCGCGCCACCGCGCCACCATCTGCTTCACCGCCCCGACCGCCTACCGCGCCATGGCGCTTGCCATCGCCGGCGGCGACCATGACGTCTCGTCGCTGCGGAAATGCGTCTCGGCGGGCGAGGCGCTGCCGAGGCCGGTCTTCGACCTCTGGCAGCGCACCACCGGCCTTCCCCTCATGGACGGCATCGGCGCGACGGAGATGCTGCACATCTTCATCGCGGCGCCCGAGCATGCCATCCGTCCCGGCGCCACCGGCCTGCCGGTGCCGGGCTACGAGGCGAAGGTGATCGGCCCGGATGGCGCGGAGGCGCCGCGCGACACGCCCGGGCGCCTCGCGGTGCGCGGTCCCACGGGCTGCCGCTACCTCGCCGACCCGCGCCAGGCGCAGTATGTGCAGGGCGGCTGGAACATCACCGGCGACACCTATGTCCAGGATGCCGACGGCTATTTCTGGTACCAGGCGCGCAGCGACGACATGATCATCTCCGCCGGCTACAACATCGCGGGGCCGGAGGTGGAGGCGGCGCTGCTGACGCACCCCACCGTCGCCGAATGCGGCGTGGTCGGCGCCCCGGACGAGGAACGCGGGCAGGTCGTGAAGGCCTTCATCGTGCTGAAGCCGGGCATCGCCGCCGACGCAGCGCTGGCGCGGGCGCTGCAGGACCATGTGAAGGCGGCGATCGCTCCCTACAAATATCCCCGCGCGGTGGCGTTCGTCGCCGCCCTGCCGCGCACCGAAACCGGCAAGCTGCAGCGCTTCGCGCTGCGCCGCCAGGCCCAAGGACCATCCGCGTGACACTGACCAGGCTGCAACCGCCGGACTGGCCCGCGCCCAAGGGCTATGCCAACGGCATGCTGGGACGCGGCCGCATGGTGCTGGTCGGCGGCCAGGTGGGCTGGGATGCCGCAGGCCGCTTCCCCGCCGGCTTCGTCGCCCAGACCGAGCAGGCGCTGCGCAACATCCTGGCCGTGCTGGCGGAAGCCGGGGCCGGGCCGGAACGGATCGGCCGCCTGACCTGGTATGTGACGGATATCGCGGAGTACCGCGACAGCCTCGCCGCCCTCGGCCCCGTCTATCGCGCGGTGATGGGACGGCATTATCCGGCGATGACGCTCGTGCAGGTCGCGGCGCTGGTCGAGCCCGAGGCGCGGGTGGAGATCGAGGCGACGGCGATCCTGCCGGATTAGCCCGGATCGCGGCGGGCTACGCATGGCCCGGCCGCCGCGGCGCTATGGCGACACGGCGTTCGGGGTCGCATGCCGGCCCTCGGCGCCGGCCCGCTCCACCCGCATCGGCAATCCGCCGGCGGGCTTCAGCGTGATCAGCAGCTCGGGCACCACCGGCGCGGCGGAGGCATGGCGCAGCGCCACCCGCGGCAGCAGCACGGCCAGCGCCACCAGCATCTCCGTCAGCGCGAAATGGTTGCCGATGCAGGTGCGCGGCCCGCCGCCGAAGGGGAACTGGCTGTAGGGCAAGGGCCGCATGCCGGGCGCGAAGCGCGCGGGGTCGAAGCGCAGCGGGTCGGGCCAGTAGCGTGGGTCGCGCTGCAGCAGCCAGGGGCTGAGCGCGAGGATTGACCCCGCAGGGATGTCGCACCCCGCGACCCGGTCCGGCCCCGCCGCCAGCCGCCCGAACCAGGCGGCCGCCGGAAAGAGCCGCAGCGTCTCCTCCACCACCGCTCGCACCAGGTCCAGGCGTTGCAGGTCCTCGGGCGCAGGCAGCCTGCGGTCGCCCAGCACCCCGGCGATCTCGGCGCGCATGGCCGCCGCCACCTCCGGGTGCTTCGCCAGGAGGTGCCAGCACCAGGCCAGCGTGCCGGCCGAGGTCTCGTGCCCTGCCAGCAGCATCGTCATCGCCTCGTCCCGCACCTGCCGCGCATCCAGGGCGGCGCCATCCGAGGCCTGCGCCGCCAGCAGCATGCCCAGCAGGTCGTCGCCGGTTTCCCCGGCCGCCAGCCGCGCCTGGATGATGCGGTCGACCAGGCCGTCCAGCGCGGCGCGGGCGCGGCGGAAGCGCCGGTTGCGCGGGGTCGGCAACCGCTCCGTCCAGTCCGGCGCCAGGGACCAGAAGCGGGCGGCGATCCAGTCCTGCGCCTCCTGCACCGCCTCGGCGATGGCGGCATCGCCGCCGCGTGGTTCCTGCCCGAACATGCAGCGCACCGCGATGTCGAGCGTCAGCGCCGACATCTCCTGCGAGACATCCAGCACCTCGCCCGCCGCCGCCTCCCACCGCGCCGCCATCGCCGCGGCGCTGTCGGCCATGGCGGCGACGAAGCGGCGGATGCGCTCCGCCCGGAAAGCCGGCTGCAGCAGGCGGCGCTGCTGCTGCCACAGCCCGCCATCGCTGGTCAGAAGCCCCTCTCCCAGCACCGCCTTCAGCCGGTCGTGGAACGGGGTGCGGCGGTAGTTGCGGGCATTCTCCTGCAGCACATGCCGCGTCGCCGCCGGGTCGGTCACCGCGAACAGCGGGTGGCGGCCGGGCACCGGCAGGCGCACCACCGGGCCGAGCGGACGGGCGCGGGCGAAGACCGCCAGCGGGTCGCGCCGCAGCGCCGGCAGCAGGCCGAGCACCGGCCAGCCGCCGCGCAACACCGGCGCCCCGCCGCCCGTTCCGTCCGGCATGTCCTTTCCCCCCCACCCCTGCCACCGCCGCAGGATATCCCATCCCGCCGCCATTCGCGGTCGCGCGCGCAACATTGCGCGAGACGACGCGCGCCGCGAACCGCCGCCTCGGCGCGGCGTCACATCCATCCAGGATCGCAGCGATCAGGAGGAAGGCGATGCGAGGGTTGACGATGCTTTGCGGCCTGGCGGTCGGGCTGGCAGCCTGTTCCGCCCCGCCGCCCCCCGCGCCACCGCCGCAGGCTGCCGCGCCGGCTGAGCGCGGCGAGGCATCCTATTACGGACCGGGCTTCGAGGGGCGGAAGACCGCGAGCGGCGAGCGCTTCGACCCGTCCTCCGACAGCGCGGCGCACCGGACGCTGCCGCTGGGCACGGTGGCGGAGGTAACGAACCTGCGGACCGGCCAGTCGCACCGCGTGGTGATCCGCGATCGCGGTCCCTATGTGCGCGGCCGCGTGGTCGACGTGACGCCGAAGGTTGCGGACCGCCTGGGCATGAAGCGCAGCGGCACCGCGCCCGTGGAGGTGCGGCCGGTCTCGGTACCGGGATCCGGCACCGAGGAGACGGCGACGGCGGCCCGCTGAGGCGGAGGCCCGCGGCGCCGCTCAGGCGTCGCGGCGGGATCCCGCTTGCGAAGCGACATCCCTGCAGCCGCCAGGGCCGAGCGGCGGGGTCGCCGGCCGAGCGGCGGTCCTTCCGCTGCGCTCAGCCGCCCTCGCCCGCATCGGCATGCTGCTCGGGCGCCGAGGCGCTGTTGAGCTGGATGTAGTTCTGGATGCCGATCAGCTTGATCAGGTCGAACTGCCGCTCGATGAAGTCGACATGCTCCTCCTCGTTGTCGAGGATGCGGCGGAACAGGTCGCGCGACACGTAGTCGCGCACGCTTTCCATGTAGGCGATGCCGTCGCGGAGATCGGCCATCGCCTTCTCCTCCAGCTTCAGGTCGCACTGCAGGACTTCCTCGACCGTCTGGCCGATCAGCACCTGGTTCAGGCGCTGCACGTTGGGCAGGCCGCCGAGGAACAGGATGCGCTCGATCAGCCAGTCGGCGTGCCGCATCTCCTCGATCGACTCGTCGTATTCGTGCTTGCCGAACTTGGTCACGCCCCAGTGGCGCAGGATCCGGGCATGCAGGAAGTACTGGTTGATGGCCGTCAACTCGTTGGTGAGCTGGGTGTTGAGATATTCGACGACCTTCGGATCGGACTTCATCCAGCGGCTCCCGGTTCGGCCCTTCTGGGCCAGGATTCACCGGGCCCTGCCGCCCGGCGCCGCACTATCAGGGCAGCCGGCCTTCCGCCGCAAGCGCGGCCGAACGGGTGTCGCGGATCATCGACACGATCATCTTCGTGCAGGTGCCGCACTGCGCTTTGCAGTCGCAGGCGGCATAGACATCGCGGGGGCGCGTCGCCCCCTGCGCGACCGCATCGGCCAGCTGGGCGTCGGTCAGCGCGTTGCAGAGGCAGACGATCACGGTCCCCGTTCTCCCAGGCTCAGCGCCAGCCGGAACGCTGCAGGATCTGCAGCGCCTGGGCGGCATTGGCGTTGGTCTTCTCGGCATCCACCGGCTCGGCCCGGAAGCGACCCATGGCTTCCAGCGCCGGATGCAGCGGCGCATCCGGCACCGCCGGGTATTCCATGTTGCCGAGCGCGATGACCTGCTGGGCGTGGTCGCCGGTCAGGTAGTCGAGCAGGCGGGCGGCATTGGCGCGGTTGGGCGCGGTGCGCACCAGCCCGGCACCCGAGATGTTCACATGCGTGCCGCGGTCGCCTTCCGCTTGGTTCGGAAAGATCACGCCGATGCGGCGGAACAGGGCCTGATCCTCCGGCCGGTGGGACGCTCCGAAGGCCGCGAGGTAGTAGGTGTTGGCCAGCGCCAGCGTGCATTGCCCGGCGGGGATGGCGCGGAACTGGTCGCGGTCGCCGCCCTGCGGCGGGCGGGCCAGGTTGGCCGAGACGCCCTTGGCCCAGGCCTCCGTCCGTTCAGGCCCGTCGGCCATCAGGATCGAGGCGACGAGGCTAATGTTGTAGGGGTGGTTGGAGGAGCGGACGCAGAGGCCGGCGCCGGCCGGGCCTCCCAGGTCCTCGTAGCGCTGCAGGCCGGCCGGCGCGCCCTTCTCCCTGTCGAACATGATGACACGGGCCCGCTGGCTGATCGCGAACCACAGCCCGTCCTTCGACCGCAGCGCGGCCGGGATGCGCTGTTCCACCGCCGCGGAGCGATAGGGCTGCAGGATGCCGGCATTGGCGGCGCGGGCCAGGCGGGCGGCATCCACGGTGATGAAGACGTCGGCCGGGCTGTTCGCGCCCTCGTTCCGGATGCGCTCGATGAGCTGGTCGGCATCGCCCTCGATCAGGCGGACCCGGATGCCGGTCTCCTTCGTGAAGGCCTCGTAGAGCGTCCGGTCGCTGTCGTAATGGCGCGAGGAATAGAGGTTGACCTCCTGCGCCCGGGCGGCGGGCGCGAGGCCGAGCGAGGCGAGGCCGGCGGCCAGCAGGCCGAGCAGGGCGCGCTTCGGTCGGGCGTCGGTCATGGAGTCACTCCAGGCGTTGCGATCCCGTTGATAGCGATAATGAGAACCATTCGCAAGTCCCCACCAGCGTCAGCCGGGACAGGGAGCTTGCGCATTGGCCGGCCGTTCCGCCTTGCGCTGGCGCAAGCCAAGGCCGGACCGGGGCCGGCCGCCCGCGATGCGCTGCCCGCGCAGCCAGGACGGGCGCTGCCATGCTGGCCATGATCGGGGGCGCGGGTCCGCGACGGCGCGATGGTCCGGGCCCATCGCCGCCGGCGGGAGGCCGGCCGCGATCCGGATGGCGGGGGTGCCGCCGATGCCGGCCGCTGCATCCAGGCGACGGCAGGGGGCGCCCGGCGCCCACCAGGACCGGATGCCGCGGCAGGCACGGCATCGGCGCGACCTTACCGGCGCGCCCTTCCCGGCGCGTCCACCGCGGAGGCGCCTGTGCCGCGCAGGGCGGAAAACCGCGCCCTGGTCATGCCGCACCAGGATGCGGGGCAATGGCGGCGGGCGGCGCGAGCCGCCCGCCGCGTCGGGGTCAGACCTCGCCGCGCGCCATGCGGCCGGCCAGGTGCTCCGCCTGGCGGATGGCCAGCGCCACGATGGTCAGCGTCGGGTTGCAGGCCGCGCCGGAGGTGAACTGGCTGCCGTCCGAGACATAGAGGTTGGGCAGGTCATGCGCCTTGCCCCACTTGTCCACCACGCCGTCGCGCGCATTCGCGCTCATGCGGTTGGTGCCCAGGTTGTGGGTGCTGGGATAGGGCGTCGTCTCGAAGGTGCGGGTGGCGCCCACCGCCTCGTACAGCGCACGGCCCTGCCCATAGGCATGGTCGCGCATGGCGATGTCGTTCCGGTGGTCGTCGAAATGCACCTTCGCCACCGGCAGCCCGTGCTTGTCCTTCGCCGTCGGGTCCAGGGTGACGCGGTTGTTCGCCTGCGGCATGTCCTCCCCGACGATCCACAGCCCGGCCATGTGGTCATAGGCATCCAGCGCGCTGGCGAAGCCGCGGCCCCAGGCCCCGGGCTCCAGGAACGCCGCCATGAAGGGCAGGCCGAGCGAGAGCGTCTCCAGCTCGTAGCCGCCGGCGAAGCCGCGCTTCGGGTCGTGATGCGCCTCGTCCCGCACGATGCCGGCCATGGTGGTGCCGCGGTACATGTGCACCGGCTTGTCGAAGATGGCGTAGACGCTGCCGGTGGTGTGGCGCATATAGTTGCGCCCGACCTGGCCGGAGGAATTCGCCATCCCGTTCGGGAACATCGCGGACGCGCTGTTCAGCAGCAGGCGGGGACTCTCGATGCTGTTGCCGGCGACGCAGACCACGCGGGCGCGCTGGCGCTGCTGCCGTCCCTCGGCATCGGCATAGACCACGCCGGTGGCGCGGCCGCGCGCGTCATGCTCGATCTTCAGCACCATGCTGTTCGGCCGGACTTCCAGCCGGCCGGTGGCCTCGCCCGCCGGGATCTCGGTGTAGAGGGTGCTCCACTTCGCCCCCATCTTGCAGCCCTGGAAGCAGAAGCCGAGCTGGTGGCAGGAGGTGCGCTCGGCCCGCGGCTCCGAGTTGATGGCCATGTTGCCGGTGTGGAAATCCTTGTAGCCCAGCTTCTTCGCGCCGGCGGCCAGCACCTTGTAGTTGTTGTTGCCGGGCAGGCGCGGGATGCCGTTGGTCCCGGTGACGCCCATCCGGTCCTCGGCCCGGGCGTAGAAGGGCTCCAGCTCGGCCAGGGTGACCGGCCAGTCCAGCAGGTTGGCGCCCTCGATGGCGCCGTAATGCGTGCGGGCGCGGAACTCATGGTCCTCGAACCGCAGCGACGCGCCGGCCCAATGGGTGGTGGTGCCGCCCACCGCCTTGACGATCCAGGCCGGCAGGTTCGGGAAATCCTTCGCCACCCGCCAGGACCCGCCGGTGGTGCGCACATCCGCCCAGGCGAGCTGCGAGAAGCTGGCCCATTCGTCGTTGACGAATTCCTCGATCTCGTGCCGGCCCCCGGCCTCGAGGATGACCACCTTGGCGCCCTTCTGCGCCAGCTCGTTGCCCAGCGTGCCGCCGCCGGCGCCGGAGCCGATGATGACGACGACGCTGTCGTCGGTCAGGTCGAATTTCGCCATGGGATCAGGTCTCCGGCAGCCAGTCGATGTCGTTGAAGCCGCGCTGGATGTAGCCGCCGTGCTCGTGGCTCGATCCCTCGTAGCCGAACTTCGCCCAGACCTCCTTCTGGTTGTAGAGCGAGACGACGAGGTCGCCGCGCAGCTTCTGGAAGAAGGCGGATTTCTCGACCGACTTCAGGATCTCGACCCGCTGCTCCTCGGCGGCGACGCGGATGTAGTCGCGGCCGAAGCGCTTCTTCGCCTCGGCATCCAGCTGCGCCGCGCCTTCCTCGAGCAGGGTGCGGAGCTGGGCATTGCCGGCGGCCATGTCGTCATAGGGGACGACGGCGGCGATATAGTAGCGGTCCGCCAGCCGGTCATGCGGGAAGATGTCGCGCGCCGCGCGCGCCAGCACCGTCATCGTCGCCGGCTTGATGTGGCGCAGGTCGGCCGCCCAGGCGGCATCCGGCCCGATGGTCAGCCCCGCCGCGGCCGCCGCGGCGGCGGCCGGCGCGGTGGCGGCGCCGCGCAGGAACACGCGGCGGCGCACCGTGGTGCGCTTGTCGATCTCTCGCATTCTTGGTTCCTCCCTCGCCCTGCGGGCGTTCAGTCGAAGCGGCCGAAGCGCTGCAGCACTTCCGTCTTGTACCCGTCCGGATCGGTCACGAAGAAGAAGCGCGCCATCGGCCTGCCGTCATGCGCCATGTCCCGGATCGGCCCGGCCTCGATGCCGGCCTTGGCCATGCGGGCATGCTCGGCGTCCAGGTCCTCGACCGACACCGCCAGGTGGCCATAGCCGTTGCCCAGCTCATAGGGCTCGGTGCGGCCGTGGTTCACCGTCAGCTCCAGCTCGAAGCTGTTCTCCGGCGTGCGCAGGTAGATCAGGGTGAAGCCGTCGAAGGCGAGGCGGTCCTTCACCTCCAGCCCGAAGGCGCGGCGGTAGAAGTCGAGCGAGCGCGCCTCGTCCAGCACGCGGATCATGGAATGGATGAGCTTGGCCATGCGGCGTCCCCGTCGTCTCGCGGGGACCCTGCCGTGGCCGCCCGGGGGGCGGGTAGTAGCCGGCTACTGCAACGGGAAATTCAGGCGGCCAGGCGGCGGCGGGCGGCCACTTCCTCGGCGTGGCGATCCTGGTTCTCCAGCCAATGGAGGCAGGTCACCCGCAGCAGGGATGCGAAATTGCCGATCTCCCCGCGCCGGGCCAGGACCTCGTCATGCAGGGTGGTGAGGAAGCGGCTGACCGAGGTGCCCTCGACCTCCGCGATGCGCTCCAGGATGCGCCAGAAGGCGGCTTCCAGCCGGATGCTGGTGCAATGGCCATGCAGGCGGATGGCGCGCGTCTCGCTGGCATAGGTGGACGGGTCCTGCGAGGCGAAGACGTTGCACATGGACGTTCTTCCCTTCGGGGGTTGGCCGCCGGCCCGGTGTGCGACCCGGGCCGGGGCGGGTAAGGGCTAACCCGCCGGCTGCAACCCGCGCAAGAACTTCGCGCGCGACGTCGCGCCCGTCATCAGGAAGGATTGGTCATTGCCCGAAAGGAGGAGGCGGGCGCCGATCCCGATATAGGTCCGGGCGTGCACCTCGTCGTACACCCCGCCCATGCCGAGGGTCTTGCCGTGCCGCTGGCAGGCGGCGCCGACCGCCGCATAGGCCGCCCGCACCTTCTCGTGCCCGATCTGGCCGCTGATGCCGAGGCTGGCGGTGAGGTCGCTGGTGCCGATCATCAGCGCATCGATCCCCGGCACTGCGGCGATGGCATCCGCCGCCTCCACGGCCTCCGGCGTCTCGATCATCACGGTGACCAGGATCTCCCGGTTCAGCTCCACCTGCGCCTCGGCGTTGGAGGGCGGCTGCATGGCATAGGCGAAGGGCGGGCCGCCCCAGCTCCGCGTGCCGACCGGCGGGAAGCGGTAGGCGGCGGCGACGGCGCGGGCTTCCTCGGCGCTGTCCACATGCGGCACCACCACGCCCATGGCGCCGTTGTCGAGGGCCCGCGTACCCTCGAACAGCGCATCCTTGCAGCAGCGGACGATGGGCGTGACGCCCTGGCTGAGCGCGGCGATGGCGATCTGCGTCGCCTCCTGCACGCTCATCGCGCCATGCTCCATGTCGATGAACAGCCAGTCATAGCCGGCGGCGGCGGCGATCATGCCGGTGGCGCTGGTGCGCAGGTGGTGCACGCCGAAGCCGAGCGCGAGCTCGCCGGCGGCAAGGCGCTGCTTTACCCGGTTGGCCGGTAGCGGCATGGTGCGTTTCCCCGATGGTTGCTTCGGGGGAAAGCGCACCATGCGCGGGGGCCCGGGTCAATCCGCCGGCGCCCGCCGCATCACGCCGTCCTTCAGCCAGACCACCAGGGGCGTCGTGCCGGTGGCGCTGCTCTCCACCGCCCCCCAGCGCCCGGCGCGGCAGAGCACGCCCCCGGCCAGCGGCACCGCCTCGAAGAGGGCGTAGTTCACGAAGACCTCGCCGGCCGGCGTGGTGGCGGTGAAGCGGGTGACGCAGCGGTCGCCGACCACCACCGGACGGTATTCGTCGATGATCACGCCGCCGCCGCCGGTGCTCTCGAAGCGCGGCGGCAGGACCGGCCAGGCGGCGGGATCCGGCATGGCCGGGGCGCCGGCCGGCAGCAGGACGGCCAGCACGGCGCAGGCGGGGCGAAGGGTCATGGTGGCGTCTCCCGGACGGGTGCGGGGACGTTACGGGCGGTGGCGGAGCATGGATGCAGCCGGGCGCGGGCGGCTCAGTCCGCGGCCTCCCCCTCCGGCGCCGCCCGCCGCTCGACGAAGGCCATCAGCATGTCCAGCCGGTCCGCCTCGCTCGCCGGCTTGTCCGTGCGGATGCGGGCGATGCGCGGGAAGCGCAGCGCGACGCCCGACTTGTGCCGGGTGGAGAGCTGCGCCGCGTCGAAGATCACCTCCAGCACCAGGTGCTTCTCCACCTCCCGCACCGGGCCGAAGCGGCCGGTGGTGTGGTTGCGGATCCAGCGGTCCAGCCAGGCCAATTCCTCGTCGGTGTAGCCGGAATAGGCCTTGCCCACCGGGACCAGCTCCTCGCCCCCCTCCCCGTCCGGCCGCCAGAGGCCGAAGGTGTAGTCGGAATAGAAGCTGCTGCGCTTGCCATGGCCGCGCTGCGCATACATCAGCACCGCGTCGATGCTCAGCGGCTCCCGCTTCCACTTCCACCACAGTCCCTTCTGCCGCCCGGCGACATAGGGGCTGTCGGCGCGCTTCAGCATCAGCCCTTCGATCGAGGCGGCCCGCGCCCCGTCGCGGATGCCGCCGAGCTGCGCGAGCGACGCGAAGGCGATCTGCGCCGAAAGGTCCATGCGCGGCGGCGACACCCGCGCCACCCAGTCCTCCAGCCGGGCCCGGCGGGCGTCGAAGGGCAGCGGCCGCAGGTCCTCCGTGCCTTCGAACAGCAGGTCATACAGGCGGACGCCGACGGGGAAGTCCCGCATCATCGTCGCCGTCACCTGCTTTCGGTTCAGCCGCTGCTGCAGGTCGGCGAAGGGCGCCACGGCCCCGTCGCGGATCACCAGCAGCTCGCCGTCCAGCACCGCGTGGAAGTCCATGGCCTCGACGATCTCGGGGAAGGCGCCGGTGATGTCCTCCCCGCCGCGGGACCACAGCCGCCGGCCGCCCGGCCCGGCGGTGAGCTGCACGCGGATGCCGTCCCATTTCCATTCGGCCCGCCAGGCCGGGGGGTCGAGCGCGGCGAGGTCGGCATCCTCCAGCGGATGCGCGAGCATCAGCGGGCGGAAGACCGGCGCCTCGCGCGGGTCGGGCTTCTCGTCGCGCCCTTCCAGCCAGCGGAACAGCGGCAGGTAGGGCGGCGCGACGCCGTGCCACACCTCCTCGATCGCGGCGACATCCTGGCCGGACCATTCGGCCAGGGCGACGCGCGCCAGCCGCCCGCTGACGCCGACGCGGAGCCCGCCGGTGATGAGCTTGATCAGCGCCAGCCGGCCGGAGGAATCGAGCGTATCCAGCCAGCCGCCGATCAGCGCCGGCAGCTCGGCCTTCGGCGTCAGCTCCAGCGCCTCCACCACCTCCGACAATGCGGGCGGCGGCGCATTGACGATGTATGTCTCGGCCTGCGCTTCATGTTCCCCGCCTGCGGCGCCCCGCGGCCGCAGGCCCCGCTGCGGCCAGATCAGCGCCACCGTCTCGGCGAAGTCGCCGACATAGTCGTGGCTCAGCGCCAGCAGCACCGGGTCGGTGCGCGCCGCCACCAGGTCGCGGATCAGCGAAGGCTTGGCGGTGGTGAAGACCAGCTCCTCGGTCAGCGCGGCCAGGCCGACGCCGCGGTCCGGGTCCGGCTGGGTGGCGAACCAGTCCCGCAGCAGGGCCAGCTTGGCATTGCGCCCGGGGGTGAAGACCAGCCGCTCCAACAGCGCGGCGAAGGCGGGGACGCTCATAGGCCTTCGCCGCGGCTCACGGCCGCCACATCGGTCCCAGCGGCAACCCCGCGAACCGCGGCTGCATCGCCTTCCCCTGTGGCGGGGGGCGCTTCCGTCCCGCCCTCATCCTCCTCGCCCAGCCCCACCAGGTGCAGCGCCCGCCCGCGGATGCCGCGCTGCCCCAGGGCATGCACCAGCGCATCGTCGCGGCCATGCGTCACCCAGACCTCGGGCGCGCCCACCTCGTCCACCGTGCGGTTCAGGTCGTCCCAGTCGGCATGGTCGGAGATGACCATGGGCAGTTCGACGCCCCGCAGCTTCGCCCGCTGCCGCACCCGCATCCAGCCGCTGGCCACCCCGACCACCGGCTCGGTCAGCCGGCGCGCCCAGCGGTCCTGCACGGCGGAGGGCGGCGCCAGCACGATGGCGCCCCGCAGCGCCGCCTTGTTGGCGACCGTCGCCGGCTCCAGCGGGCCGAGCGCCACGCCCAGCGATTCGTACAGCTTGCAAAGGGCGGCCAGCGCGCCGTGCAGGTGGATCGGCCGGTCCCAGCCGGCCTCCCGCAGCAGGCGGATCAGCCTCTGGCACTTCCCCAGCGCATAGCAGCCGACGACATGCGTGCGGTCCGGGAACAGCGCGAGGCTCTTCAGCAGCTTGGCCACCTCCCCCTCCGGCGGCGGGTGGCGGAAGACCGGCAGGGCGAAGGTCGCCTCGGTCACGAAGACGTCGCAGGGCACCGGCTGGAAGGGGGCGCAGGTGGGGTCGCGCTGGCGCTTGTAGTCGCCCGAGACCACGGCGCGGCTGCCCTGCCAGTCCAGCACCACCTGGGCGCTGCCCAGCACATGCCCGGCCGGCACCAGGCGGATGGCGACGCCGCCCTGCTCCAGCACCTCGCCCGGGCCGATCGGCTGCTGCACCGCGCCGGCGCCGCCCTCGCCCATGCGCGCCCGCATGACCGCGAGGGTCTCGACCGTTGCCAGCACCGCCTGGTGGCCGGGCCGGGCATGGTCGGCATGGCCATGGGTGATCACGGCGCGGTCCACCGGCCTGACCGGGTCGATGAAGAAGCCGCCCGGCTCGCAGTACAGCCCCTGCGGCGTCACGCGCAGCCAAGTCTCTGGATGCGGAGGCATGTATTACGCTGCGTCCCTTCTCCTGGGGCCCAAGGCAAAGCTGTGGTGGCGGCAACGCCCGGCAAGCAACACCGTGATTTGGGCGGAACCGCTCGGCCTGTCATGCGTCACTCGGGACCGGGTCCGCAACGGGACGGCACGGGGGTGGCGGTGGAGGAGGCAGGATCGGAGGGCTTGGACCCGCTCGACGACGAAGCGCGCTTCCGCGCGCTGGCCGATCATGCCCCGGTGATGATCTGGCGCACCGGCCTGACCATGGGCTGCGACTACTTCAACCGGCCCTGGCTGGACTTCACCGGCCGCAGCATGGACCAGGAACGCGGCGAGGGCTGGGCCGACGGGGTGCACCCGGAGGACCGCGAGCGCTGCCTGCGGAGCTTCGCCGAGGCCTTCGCGGCGCGCAGCGAGTTTAGCATGGAATACCGCCTGCGCAGGCATGACGGGGCGTGGCGCTGGGTGCTGGACAAGGGCCGCCCGGTCTACCGCGACGGCGCCTTCGCCGGCTTCATCGGCAGTTGCACCGACCAGACCGACAGCCGGCAGGCGCTGGAGGACC
This sequence comes from Paracraurococcus ruber, assembly GCF_004353985.1. GTDB lineage: Bacteria > Pseudomonadota > Alphaproteobacteria > Acetobacterales > Acetobacteraceae > Paracraurococcus > Paracraurococcus ruber. Next base: position 107,360 of record NZ_SMOA01000002.1, read on the forward strand.
ATCGCCGCGCGCTGGAGGAGCGCGAGACGCTGCTGGCGGAGCTGCACCATCGGGTGAAGAACAACGCCCAGGCGACCACCTCCTTCCTCGGCCTGCAGGCCAGCCGCGCCAGCGACCCCATGGTCGCCGCCGCCCTGCGCGGCGCGGCCACGCGTGTGATGCTGGCAACGCTGGTGCAGGACCGCATGTTCCGCGTGCCGCCCGACGCCGGGGTGGAGCTGGGCGCCGAGCTGGCGACCACCGCGCGGATGGCGCTGGAGATCACCGGCCGCCCCGGCATCACGCTGGACCTGCAGCTGGAGGATGCGCTGGACCTGCCGGTGTCGCAGGCGACCCCCCTGGCGCTGATCGTCAACGAGCTGGTGGTGAACGCCGCCCGCCATGCCTTCCCTGACGGGCGGGCCGGCCGCGTCGCCCTGTCGGTCCGCCGCGCCGGCCCCGGCCTGGGGGAGGTGGTGGTGGCGGATGACGGAATGGGCCTGGCGGAGCCGCCGCGGCGCAACACGCCGCAGGGCTGCCTCGGCCTGCACCTGGTTCCCCGCCTGGCGCGGCAGGCGCATGCCAGCCTGAAGCTGGACGGCAGCCAGGGCGTGCGCGCGACCATCCGCTTCGCCTGCCGGTAGCGGCCGCCGTCCCGCGAACCCGCCCGGGCGGATCGTCCGGGCCGCCCGGCCGCCCCGGTGCCGCGGCCCGGGCGGAGGATGCATCGGGGCCGGCTTCACGGAACTGCGCCCCGCCGCCATAGTGACGGCCGGATGCGAACATTGCCGGAACCTTTTGCCGCCTGGTTCGCCGGGCGGGGCTGGACGCCGCGGCCGCACCAGCTGGCGCTGCTGCGCGCGGCCGAGGCGGGGGAGAGCGCCCTGCTCATCGCGCCCACCGGGGGCGGCAAGACGCTGGCCGGCTTCCTGCCGAGCCTGATCGACCTTGCCCGCGCCCCGCGGGCGGGGCTCCACACCCTCTATGTCTCGCCGCTGAAGGCGCTGGCGGTGGACATCGCGCGGAACCTCACGGCGCCGGTCGAGGATCTCTCGCTGCCCATCCGCATCGAGACCCGCACCGGCGACACGCCGCAGAACCGCCGCGCCCGGCAGAAGGAGGATCCGCCCCACCTCCTGCTGACCACGCCGGAGAGCCTGGAGCTGCTGCTCTCCCAGCCCGCGGCCACAGAGTTCTTCGCCGGGCTGTCGGCGGTGGTGGTGGACGAGATCCATGCGCTGGCCGGCACCAAGCGCGGCGACCAGCTGGCGCTGGGCCTCTCGCGCCTCGGCACCCTGGCGCCTGCGGCGCGGCGGGTCGGGCTCTCGGCGACGGTGGCGCATCCCGAGCCGCTGCGCGCCTTCCTCTCGCCGACCGGGCAAGCGGCGGATGTGCGGCTTGTGCAGGTGCGCGGCGGCGCGGCGCCGAAGCTGACGGTGCAGCTGCCCGAGGGCCACCTGCCCTGGGGCGGCCATATGGGCCTGGCCAGCGCGCCCGAGATCTACCGGAAGATCCGCGAGGCCCGCGTCACCATCGTCTTCGTCAACACCCGGGCCCAGGCGGAGCTGGTCTTCCAGGCGCTGTGGAAGCTGAACGACGATGCGCTGGCGATCGCCCTGCATCACGGGAGCCTCACCGTGGAACAGCGCCGCAAGGTCGAGGCGGCGATGGCACTCGGAAAGCTGCGGGCGGTGGTCGCCACCGCCTCGCTCGACCTCGGCATCGACTGGGGCGACGTGGACCAGGTGATCCAGGTCGGCGCGCCGAAGGGCGTCGCGCGGCTGCTGCAGCGGGTGGGCCGCGCCAACCACCGGATGGACGAGCCCAGCCGCGCCGTCCTGGTCCCCGCCAACCGCTTCGAGGTCATCGAATGCGCCGCCGCGCTGGAGGCGGTGCGGCATGAGGAGCTGGACGGCGACCCGCCGCGGCCCGGCGGACTCGACGTGCTGGCGCAGCATGTGCTGGCCATGGCCTGCCACGCGCCCTTCGACCCGGATGCGCTGTACGCGGAAGTGACCCGCGCCGCGCCCTATGCCGGCCTGACCCGCCGCGACTTCGACGACGTGGTCCGCTTCGTCGAGGATGGCGGCTATGCGCTGCGGGTCTATGAGCGCTTCCGCAAGCTGTTCCGCGATTCGGAGGGGCTGGTCCATGTGCGGGACCAGCGGGTGGCGCGGCAGCTGCGGATGAATCTCGGCACCATCGTGGAGACGCCGATGGTGAAGGTCCGCTTGCGCGGCGGGCCCCTGCTGGGGGAGGTGGAGGAGTGGTTCGTCTCCACCCTGCTGCCCGGCGACGGCTTCATGTTCGCCGGGCAGGCCCTGCGCTTCGAGGCGCTGGACGGGATGAGCGCCATCGTCTCCCGCGGCGGCACCCGGGGGGAGCTGCGGGTGCCCGCCTATGCCGGCAGCCGCATGCCGCTGACCACCTGGCTGGCGGCGCGGGTGCGGGAGATCCTGCACGACCCGAAGAAGTGGCGCCTGCTGCCCGACCCGGTCCGCGACTGGCTGCGCCTGCAGCAGAAGCGCAGCATGCTGCCGGAGCAGGACGGGCTGCTCATCGAGACCTTCCCGCGCGGCGGCCGCTGGTTCCTCGTCGCCTACTGCTTCGAGGGGCGGCTGGCGCACCAGACGCTCGGCATGCTCGTCACCCGGCGGATGGAGCGGCTGGGCTACGGCCCCATGGGCTACCTCGCCACCGACTACGTCCTCGCCGCCTGGAGCGCCTTCGAGCCGACCGATGTCGAACCGCTGTTCGAGGAGGACATCCTCGGCGAGGATCTCGAGGAATGGATGGCGGAAAGCAGCATGCTCCGCCGCACCTTCCGCAACATCGCCACCATCGCCGGGCTGATCGAGAAGAACCACCCGGGGCAGGAGAAGTCCGGCCGCCAGATGACCATGAACTCCGACCTGATCTACGACGTGCTGCGCAAGCATGAACCGGACCACATCCTGCTGCGCGCCACCCGCCAGGAAGCCGCCGGCGGGCTGACCGATGTCGCCCGGATCGGCCTGCTGCTGGCCCGGGCGAAGGGCCGCATCCGCCACCAGGTGCTCGACCGCGTCTCGCCCCTTGCCGTGCCGGCGCTGATCGAGGAGGGGCGCGAATGGGTCGCCGGCGGTGCCGAGGACGCGCTGCTGGCCGAGGCGGCGGCGCTGGTGGAGGAAGCGACGGATGGCGACGAGGTGTTCTCCGGGATCCTGGCCGAGGTGACCGAGGGCGTGCGCGCCAACCCCGGCCGGGTGGTGGACAAGCCCCGCCAGCGCGACCGCAAGCAGCGCTTCAACCGCTTCATCCGCAGCGCGCCGAAGAGCGTGAGCGGCGCATGACCCCGGCGCCGCTGCACGTGGCGGGGGAGCGGCTGATGCTCGACCCCGCCGGGCTGCTCGCCTGGCCGGCGCGCCGGACGCTGGTCGTCGGCGACCTGCACCTGGAGAAGGGCAGCCATTTCGCCCGGGGCGGCCGCTTCGTGCCGCCCTACGACACGCGGGAGACGCTGCAGCGCCTGCACCTGGCGCTGCGCCGCTGGCGGCCGGCGCGCGTCATCCTGCTCGGCGACAGCTTCCACGATGCCGGCGGCGCCGGGCGGCTGGCCGCCGAGGATGCAGCGCTGCTGCGGCGGATGCTGGACGGCGTGGAACTGCTCTGGGTGCTGGGCAACCATGATCCCGTGGCGCCGGCCGGCCTGCCCGGCACGGCGCTGGAGGAGGTGCAGGACGGGCCGCTGACCTTCCGGCACGAGGCGCGGCGCGGCCCGGTGAAGCCGGCCGAGATCAGCGGCCATTTCCACCCCAAGGCCACCATGCCGACGCGCTGCGGCGGCGTGACGCGGCCCTGCTTCGTCGCCGATGCCTGGCGCGTCATGCTGCCGGCCTTTGGCGCCTATACCGGCGGGCTGGATGCCGGCGACCCCGCCATCGCCGGCCTCTTCCCGCGCGGCGCGCGGCTGTTCCTGCTGGGGCAGGACCGGCTCTACTCCATGCCCACCGGCCCTGCCCGCGGCCTGCGGGTTACGGCAGCAGGATCTGCGTGACCGGGTAGATGATGCCGTTGGTGGCGATGATCGGCGCGCCGTCCACCGCGGCCGGCGGCAGCACGTTCAGGCCGCCGACACCGAAGGTGGAGGATTGCCGCTCCGGCGCCGGGTTCGTCACCGCGATGGTGCCGCCCTGCGACGCGATGCGCAGCACGCCGCCCGCCACCGTCTTCATCTGCCGGTCGCCGGTCATCTGCTCCGGCGTCAGGGCGATGCCGGGGATGACATGGTAGCCGATGAGCGAGCGCAGCCGGACGATGTCCGGGCTGGCGCCCGACAGCGTGCCGCCGCCGCTGCCGCCGGTGCCCTGCGCCAGCAGGTCCTGCAGCATGGCGGCGGAGGCGCCGTTGAAGGCCGCGTCGGTCGGCGCGAAGAGCGTCATCGGCCCGGCGCCGCGGAACTGGTCGGTGGCGCCGCCGCGGCCAATGATTTCCAGGAAGCGGTTGAAGCGCGGGTCGCCGGCCAGCGTGTCCACGACGTTGCGCATCTGCGCCTGGGCCAGGCGGGGCAGCGCCAGCAGCGCGGCGCCGGCGACCAGGACCTGGCGCCGGTTCGAGATGGGCATGCGGAATCTCCTTCTGCGGGGCGACGGCGCGCCGGGGTTGACGCTGCCGTTTGTGCCCCGCCGCAACGCCACAGAACCGCATCGGTTCGCGCCGGGACCGACCGGCGCGGGCAGCACATCCGCGTTGCCGCCGCGCCCTGCCGGAAAACCTTCCAGCGCCGCCGGGTGTCGTCGCCGGCCCGCGGCGCGGCCCGATGCCTCGCGGGAACCCGCAGGCGGCCGGCAGCGGCGGGCAATCTCGCGCCACGCTCGGCGGGCCGGGGCGGTGCGGCGGCCGGTCATCGCGCCGGCCTCGCCCGCGCCGGTCCGTTCGAAACCTCCACATGCGCAGCCAGCGCCCGGAAGAACATCCATCCATGGGTTACGTGCTGGCTTCGACCTTGCCGGAACGGGGCATGCACCAGCAACGTCGTCACCTGGCTGGCCCGGGCGGCACGAGCGGCGTGGCGCTGCCGGATGGCGCCGTCTTCACGGTGCCGCCTGCAGCCTCCTGTCGCCTGGTTCGACCGGTCGCTGACCCGTTCCCAATCGGCCCCGGCCTCAAGCTCTCCCCCTCGCCGGCAGGTTGCGTCGTCCGGCGGGGGAGCGGCTTGCACCGCGATGGTGTCGGATCCCGCGCCTGCTTCTGGTTCCTGCTAGGATCCTTCGTCGGCCAAGGCCCCGCCGGCGCCCGCGCAATGCGGGTCCAGGGCAGGGTCGGCACCGCCGACCTGCCCGTCCCGACCATCGAGTTCTGCCTGGAGCCGATGCCGGAGCCGGCGCGCCTCACGCGGCGCCGGCCTGCCCGGCCTCGCCGGACTGCGCCGCCGCCGCGCCGCCCGAGCCCCGCCGCCGGGCCCCGCGACCGGACCTCCCCGGCGCCGGGCGGAGTATCCCCATGCCTCGCCGGCGCCGGCCTCCCGCGCCCGCGGCCGCACCCTACATGGAGGGGATGGCCATGCCCCGTCCCGCCCTCGCCTGGTTTCGCCAGGATCTCCGCCTTGCCGACAACCCTGCCCTCCGTGCCGCCGCCGAAGGGGGACGCCCCGTCCTGCCCGTCTTCGTGCTGGACGATGCCGCGGCCGGCCCCTGGGCCGCCGGCGGCGCCGCCCGCTGGTGGCTGAAATCCTCGCTCGCGGCGCTGGGGCGGGACCTGGCGGCGCGCGGCGCGCCCCTGCTGCTGGCGCGCGGCCGGGCGGAGATCGTCATCCCGGCGCTGGCCGAGGCCACCGGCGCCGCCGAGGTCCTGGCCGGCCGGCTCTACGAGCCCTGGGCGCGGGAGCGCGACCGGCGGGTGGCCGAGGCGCTGGGCGCGGCCGGCCGCGACCTCCGCCTCCTCACCTCGACCCTGCTGCGGGAGCCGGAGACGGTGCGCAGCGGCACCGGCCGGCCCTATGCGGTCTATTCGCCCTTCGCCAAGTCGGTGATCGGCATGGGTGAGCCGGAGGCGCCCCTGCCCGCGCCCGACCGCCTGCGCCCCCTCGCTACCCCGCCGCCGGGGGAGGCGCTGGACAGCCTGCCGCTCTACCCCGTGCCGGGGGAGCCGGACTGGGCGCGCGACTTCGGCACGCTCTGGCAGCCGGGGGAGGATGGCGCGACGGCGCGGCTCGGCCGCTTCCTCGCCGGGCCGGTGACGGGCTACGCCAACGGCCGCAACGACCCGGGCACCGAGGGCACCTCCGGCCTGTCGCCGCATCTCCGCTGGGGGGAGATCTCGCCGCGCCAGGTCTGGCATGCGGTGCGGGGCGCGCTGCCGAAGGACCCCGAGCTGGCGAAGCCGTTCCTCGGCGAGATCCTGTGGCGCGAGTTCAGCTACCACCTGCTGTTCCACCGGCCGGAGATGCCGGACCGGGCGCTGCGCGACCGCTTCGCCGCCTTCCCCTTCCAGCCCGATGCGGCGCTGCTGCAGGCCTGGCAGCGCGGCCGCACCGGCTATCCCATCGTCGATGCCGGCATGCGGCAGCTCTGGCGCTTCGGCTGGATGCACAACCGGGTGCGGATGATCGCGGCGTCCTTCCTGGTGAAGCACCTGCTGCAACCCTGGCAGGCCGGCAGCGCCTGGTTCTGGGACACGCTGGTGGATGCCGACCTCGCCTCCAACAGCGCGTCCTGGCAGTGGATCGCCGGCAGCGGCACCGATGCGGCACCCTATTTCCGGGTGTTCAACCCGGTGCTGCAGGGCGAGAAATTCGACCCCGAGGGGCGCTATGTCCGCCGCTTCGTCCCGGAACTGGCCCGCCTGCCGGATCGCTGGATCCACCGGCCCTGGGAAGCGCCGGCGGCGGTGCTGGCGGGGGCCGGCGTGGCGCTGGGCCGCGGCTATCCGCGGCCGGCGATCGACCATGCCGCGGGGCGCGACCGGGCCCTGGCCGCGCTGCG
>NZ_SMOA01000300.1 GCF_004353985.1 Paracraurococcus ruber
GCCGGCCCGCCGGAGGAAGCCGGCCCGCCGCCGCCCGACCCCCTGCTCGCCGGCCGCCTCGCCGGCCTCGCCGCGGCGCTGCACCTGATGCGGCGGCTGGGCATCGGCGGGGCCTGGGATCCCGGGTCCTGGGCGCGGCTGGCCGAATGGATCCGCCGCTGCGACGAACCCGTGCCGCTGCCGCCGCCGGAAGACCAGGCGACGCTCATGGCCTGGGGGGGGCTGGCCCGGCAGGCGGTGAGCCTGCGCGACCGCCTCGGCCTCTGCCCCTGGGACCCCGAGGCACAGCCAGCCCTGGCGGAGGCGCTGGACCGCCGCGCCCGCTGGCTCGGCGACCGTCCTGCGTGGCCGGGGCGGGAAGCCGCGGCCGCCGGCCTCGCCCGCTGGCTGCCCGTGGTGGACTGCGCCGAGGCGCTGGACCTGCCCTGGCGCGGCGCCGGTGCCCTGCGCCGGCTGGGGGAGGCGGTGCGGCAGGCGGCCGCGGCGGCGCTGCCGGCGCTGGCCGACCCGGTGGCGACATGCCGGCACCTCGCGGTGCTGGATGCGCTGGGGTCGCTGCACGACCTGCTTGGGGAGGATGCGCTGGGCCCCGGTCTCGCCGGGCGCCTGCAGGGCATCGCCGCGGCGATGGCCCGCCTGCCCTGCCCGGCCGCGGATACCGCCGGGGCGCTCGACCGGTCGGTGCTGGACCGGCTGCGCGGCCTGGACCGGGCCGGCGCATCGGCGCTGGGCCTTGGGACGCTGGGCCGTGGGACGCTGGGCGAGGCGGAGATCCCGCTGCTCTCGGCCGGGCTGCCGGCCCTGATGCTGGCGCAGGCGGCGCACCGCCTGCCGCCGCTGCCCACGTCGCTGTCCGGGGCTACGCCGCCTGGTCCGGATGCTGCGCGAAATACTCGGTGGAGCTGATGCCGACATAGCGCGGATCGCTCGGCGGGTTGGTGCCGAGCGCGCGGCGGAAGCAGGCGACCGAGGCGAGGCGGGAGAAGAAGCCGCGCGTCGCCGCGCCGGCGCCGGCCGCCAATTCCTTCGCCCGCGTCACCCGCGTCCGGTCGTGGTGCAGCCGGTGGCTCAGCAGGCCGGGGACGACGAGGTGGGAGGCGGCGACCAGGTCGCTCGCCTTCTCTAGCACACCGGGAAGGTCCTCCCGCACGATCGTCTCGATCTCCTGCATCACCCCGGGCTGGCTGATGCGGTCGAGGCAGAGGGCGATGACGGTCGAGGTCTCGGCGATCAGCAGGTAGTAGGCGCCGAGCAGCGGGCTGTGGCAGAACAGCCCGGGCCCGACATCCAGCCGCCCGGCGGCCTCCACCTGCTCGAGATAGGCATTCACCGCCTCGCGGTGCTTCCAGGCCTCGACATACTCGGCGGCCAGCACCAGCAGGTCCGCCAGCACGGTGGCGGCGCCCACCGCGGGGCCGGAGACGGTGCCGCCATCGACCAGCACCAGGCCCAGCGCCGCCGTGCCGCTCGTCAGGTGGCGCGTGCCGGCCTTTGCCTTGGCCGTCGCCTCCGCCTCCAGCAGGGTGGCGATGCCGCGCACCGCCTCGCGCGCCGCGCCCTCGCGGAACAGCTCCTCCCGCGCCCGCACCGCCGCGGCGCCGCGATAGGCCAGCACCGCCTGCCCCATCTCCCGCCCGCCCTTCAGCACGCTGAGCGCGCCGCTGAGCCCCGGGGCGAGGCGCGCCGCGACCTCGGCGCTGGTCAGGCCCATGGCCTTCAGGATCACCTCGCTGAGGCCGGGATGCGCGGCATCGGCCATCGTGCGGAGCGAGGTGTCGATCAGCTCCGCCAGCTTGTGCGCGGCATTGCCCAGCTTGGCGGCGCGCCAGGCCAGCGCCGCGTCCTCCCCGCCCGCGACCTTCAGGTGGTCGGCGACCCGGCCCGGGGCGGCCGCCAGCGCCGCGGCCGCCTGGCCGGCCAGGCCCTGCCCCTCGGCCGCCAGCGCGTCCAGCCGCTGGCGGATGCGCTCGGCCGGGTCGGGCGCCGCCTCGGTCAGCCGGACCTTCGGCGCGCCGGGCGTCAGCAGGCGGAATTCCAGCCGCTGGCCCTTGAAGATCTCGCAGGCGCGGCGGTCGATCTCCTGCTGCCACCAGGCGATGGCGGCGCGCTCGGCCGGGCCAAGCCGGGCCGCCCCGTTCTCCAGCGCCAGCAGCTCCGGCGGGAAGAGCAGCTGGAACAGCGCGGTCAGCGCGCCGCGGCTGTTGCGCGGCTCATCCGCCCAGAGCTGGTCCTTCACCGGCCGCTGGAAATCCTGCGGGTACATCAGCATCCGGTTCTTCTGCCGGTACTTGTGCGCCGCCCAGGCGCGGAAGGCCTGCCGCATGGCGTCCATGGCGGCGACGCTCTGGCGGTTCTGCAGCCAGGCCTCCACCGCGGCATCCAGCTTGCGCAGGTTCTCGCCACGCATGTGCAGCGGCGCGCTGGTCAGGTCCTTCCAGCGGGCCAGGGTCAGCGTCCGGACATCGAGGGGCGGCGCCGGGATTGCCGGGCCGGTGGTTCCACTCATCCGCTGCGCTCCTGTTTCGGGCTTCGGGGTGGGCTTCGGGGGAAGATGTCAGCCGCGCCTGGCGGCCATGGCGCCGGCCGGGACAGGGTGGGCCGGCGCCGGCGCGGGGGAGGCGGGCCGGGCCGGGGCGGGGCGCAGCAGGCCGCGGTCGCGGATCGCTTCCTGCAGCCTTCCCATCAGCAGGGTCAGCGGCCAGCAGAAGACCAGGAACCACAGCATGGCGTAGAGGTAGACCCAGACCATCAGGTCGTCGCGGCCGGTGGCGCCGATGACGATGTTGGCGCGCGCCACGATCTCGCTGACGCCGATCAGCGACGCGGTGGAGGACGCCATGACGATGATCAGGAAATAGGTCGTCCAGGCCGGCAGCAGCAGCAGCATCGCATCCGGCCGGCCGCGCCGCCGGTCGGCCAGCGCGCTGCCCAGCGTGTCGGCGACATAGCCGGCGACGGCGACCGAGAGCGCGAGCGACGCCTTGCACCAGGCCGGCACCTCCAGCACCAGGCTGCCCAGCGCCACCTCCTTCGGCAGCAGGAAGGCCAGGTAGAACAGGCAGACGAAGGTCGGCAGGTTGCGGCTCAGGCTGGTGGCGCCGGCCGCCAGCCAGACGACCTCCCGCCGGTCCCGGCCGCGGGCCCAGGCGAGGCCGGCGCCGAACAGGCTGCCCAGCAGCATGGCGACGGCCGAGACGGTGACGTTCCAGCCGAAGCCGCCGGCCAGGAAGGGCGTCCAGGTCCAGAGCAGGTCGGCAAGCTCGCGCAGGTCCATCTCAGCCCCCCGCGCCGGATGCGGCGCCCTGACGTTCCAGCCAGCGCTCGCCCCGCCGCAGCAGCGCGACGGTGCCGAGGATGATCAGGAACCAGGTCAGCATCAGCAGGTTCATCATCACCCCCAGATTGCCGCGATCCGCCATGATGGAGGTGGAGGCGGAGATCAGCTCCGGCACCGCGATCGCGCTGGCCATGCCGGTCGCCTTGGCGATGTTGACCAGGATGCCGGTGACGCTGCCGCGCGCGGCATGCAGCGTGCGGCGCAGCGTCGCCGGGCCCAGGCGGAAATCCGGCACCTGCGCCGCCAGCAGCGCCGACGCATCGCGCAGCGCCTGCGCCACCGCCGCCCCGGCATAGAGCGAGAGGCAGAGCAGCACCGCCAGCATCGGGTCCACCGCCAGCCCCCAGCGCGTCGCCAGCCAGGCGCCCAGGCCGAAGAACAGGACGTAGATCTGCAGCAGCGGCGGCGTCATGCGCAGCGCCGTCACCAGCGCCTGCACCGGCCAGGCCAGCAGCAGGCCGCGGCCCATGAGCATGGCGGCGGCGGCGCCCAGCGCCAGCGCGCCCGCCATGCTGCCCAGCACCAGCAGCAGCGTGCGCAGCAGCCCCAGCAGGAAGGCGTGGCGGTCGTAGCCGTCATAGACCACCGAGAGGTCGAGGCCGAAGTGCTCCTTCACCGCGAGGCCGAGGCGCATCAGGCCCGTCGCCTCGGTCGAGCTCAGCAGGGCGCGGTTGCGGCAGGCTTCCGGCCAGCGGCCATTCTCCAGCCGGCGGCAGACCGGCGCGCCGCTGCCATCCGTCTCGTTCCACAGGGCGTTGGCGCGGCGCAGGAAGTCGCTCTGCGGGATGCCCCAGTGCTGCTCGGCGCGCAGCAGCGTGCCGTCGCGGTGCCAGTCGGCCACGACATCCTCGACCGCCCGCTGCAGCCGGCTGCCGGCAGCCGACCGCGGCAGGGCCAGCGCCCAGGGCGTGACCAGCGCACTGCGCAGCGGCATCTTCCAGCCGGCCCAGTCGGGCGTCGCCAATTCGCTGGCGATGGCGGTGTCGTCATAGGCCCAGCCGACGCAGCGGCCGGCGCGCACCGCCAGCCGCGCATCGCGGTTGTTGCCGAAGAGCTGCAGGTCGACCAGGGTGCGTTCCGCCAGCTGGCGGTTGAAATAGGCACCCTGCGTGGCGCAGACCTTCTGGCCGCGCAGCTCGCCCCAGTCATGCAGGCGGCTGTCCGGCGGGACCATCAGGTTCACGCCGCTGGCGTAGTAGTTCGGCTCGATCAGGGTGGCGATGCCGCGCCGCTGCTCGGTATCCCCCAGCGTGGCGAGGACGAGGTCGACCGTGCCGTCCTCCAGCCGCTGCAGCCGGTTGGCGGAGGTGACGGTGACCAGCCGCGCCTCCACCCCCAGCCGGCGCGCCAGGTCGCGCGCCAGGTCGATCTCCAGCCCCTCCGGCTTTCCGTCCGGCCCCATCTGGCCGAACAGCGGGTAGTCCGCCTTCACGCCGATGGTGATGCTGCCGCGCTGGCGGATCGTGTCCAGCGGGTCGGGCGCCTGCGCCCGACCCGCGCCGGCGAAGGCGAGCAGGAGGACCAGCAGCAGGGCCGGCAGCCGGCGGTCAGCCATGCGGCGGGTCCGCGGCGTCGCGCGCGACGCAGGCGGCGAAGCCATAGGCCAGCGGCAGCGGGCAGACCCGGCGCAGCGCGGCATCCAGCAGCGCGCCGCCCGGGCCGGCGATGGCGCCGCGTTCCGGCAGCACGCTTTCGGGGAAAAGCCGCGGGCGGGCGAAGCCGGCGGCGGCCAGGTCCTCGGCGAACTCCGCCGCGGTGAACAAGTGGTAGTACAGCTCGACCGAGCCTTCCGCGCCGTCGCGGCGGTAGAGGATGTCGCCCGGCTCCAGCACGCCATCCGCCACCAGCCTGGCGCAGGCCTGCTGTTCCGCCCGGAAGCGCCGCCGCCGGCTGGGCACGGTGGCGACCAGCCGGCCGCCCGGGCGTAGCAGGGCGTGCAGCCGGCGCAGCAGCGCCACCCGCTCCGCCCGGCCGCGGACATGGCCCAGCACGCCGAACATCAGCAGGATGGTGTCCTGGCTGGCCGGCTCCAGCGCCCGCTGCAGCACCGGCATCTCGCCGCAGATCAGCCGCAGCCGGCCTTCCGCCGCCGCATCGCTGAATTGCCGGCCGCAGGCGGTGATCGCCGCCCGGCTGATGTCGTAGCCGGTGACGGAGAGGCCGGGATGCGCCAGCAGCAGCGGCAGGTAGCGGCCGGTCCCGCAGCCGAAATCCAGCACCGCGCCGCGGCCGTCGGCGGGCAGGGCGGCGGCGATCGCCGCCTGCATCGCCCGGTTCGGGCGCGGGTAGCGCGTGTCGTACAGGCCGCTGCCGAAATACTGGTCGTAGGCGGCGGCGAGGTTGGGAACCAGGGCAAGGGACAAGGCCGTCTCCATGGGATGCGTGCCGCCTGCCTCCTGCTCGGCTCCGGCCAGGTCGTCCGGCCTTCGCCCGCAGGGAAGCCTCCCCGTCCTTGAGAAAGCCTTAGCGCCCGCCCGCCGCGCCACCGCCGGCGGCACGACAACGGGTTCTTAAAGCGCCGGCCGGAGACTGCCGGGCCTTGAGGGCAGGCGGGGCAGGACGCGCATGGAGATGCAGGAGGTCACCAACGGCCCCGCGCTGGACCCGCTGCGGGAAGCCCGCCGCGTCGGCGCCGGCCGGCCGCATGCCGATCAGCGCGCGGCGGCGCAGCGGCTGCGGGAGCGCGGCTTCAGCTACCGCCGCATCGCCGAGGTTCTGCGCATCCGCTACGACACCGTCTCCCGCTGGCTCTATGGCGATGCGCCGGCGGCGGCGCCGCCCGTGGCCGCGCCCCTGCCGCCGGTGGCCCGCTCGGCGCCCCCCGTCGCCGC
>NZ_SMOA01000301.1 GCF_004353985.1 Paracraurococcus ruber
CGGCGGCCGCCGGCAGGTCCGGTCGGCCGCGCCGGCCCGCCCCCGGTGCACTTCGCTGGCCGCGGGCCCGACGGCACGCGGCCCGGCATCGCCGGGATCCGGGGGCATCGTCCCGGGCATGCCGCCCGCCTCAGCCCCGTCCCGCAGCCGCCGTTGGCTCGGCGGCATCCCTCGGCCCATCGGGCCCCGCCGGCCCGGCGACCGGCAGCAATTCGACCAGCAGCCCCGCGATCCGGTCCGGCAGCCCGGCTTCCGCCGCAAGCGCCGCGGCGGCGGCCTGCGCCATGGCCCGCGCGCGGCCGGAATCGGATAGCACGGTGTCCGCCGCCGCGGCCAGCGCCGCCGGGTCGGGCGGCACCCGCAGCGCCCCGCCCGCCTCCAGCAGCCGCGCCACCGGCTCCTCGAAATTCTGCGTGTGGGGGCCGAGCAGGATGGGGCAGCCGAGCCGCGCCGGCTCCCGCGGGTTCTGGCCGCCATGCGGGACGAGCGAGCCGCCGACGAGGCAGGCCTGTGCCAGACGGTAGAACAGCCCGAGCTCGCCCAGCGTGTCCGCGACATAGATGGCGGTCGCCGGCCCCGGCAGCAGCCCGGCGGCGCGGCGGGCGACCGGCGGTACGGCGACCAGGCCGCCAGGCGGGCCGGGCGGCGCGACAAAGAGCGGCGCGAGGGCGGCGGCGATGGCCGCGCCGCGGTCGGGGTGCCGCGGTACGATGACGGTCAGCAGCCCGGGATGCGCCGCGGCCAGCAGCGGATGCGCCGCGCCGACCAGCGCTTCCTCCCCCGGCTGGGTGCTGGCGGCGAGGAAGACCGGCCGCCCGCCGATCGCCGCGCGCAGCGCCGCCAGCGCCGCGGCATCGGCGGGCAGCGGCGGCGCGGCATCCTTCAGGTTGCCCGGCGTCAGCACCTGCGCCGCCCCGGCGGCGCGCAGCCTGGCGGCATCGGCGGCGGATTGCGCGGTGACCAGGCGGAAGCCCGCCAGCAGCCGCCGGGCGAAGCCGGGCGCCAGCCGCCAGCGGCGGGCGGAGCGGGCGCTGAACCGGGCATTCACCAGCGCCAGCGGCACGCCGCGCGCCCGCGCCGCGGCGATCAGGTTCGGCCAGAGCTCCGATTCCACCAGCACCGCCAGGTCCGGCCGCCAGCCATCCAGGAAGCGCCCGACCCAGCGCGGCACGTCCAGCGGCACGAAGCGGTGCAGCAGCCGGCCGCCCAGCGCCCCCGGCAGGCGCTGCGCCAGCGCCTGCGCGCCGGTGACGGTGCCGGTGGTGACCAGCAGCGTCAGGTCCGGGGCGCGTGCCGCCAGCGCCTCCAGCAGCGGGATGACCGACAGGGTTTCCCCGACGCTGGCCGCATGCAGCCAGAGCAGGCGGCCGGGCGGCCGCGCCGCCCCCTCCCCCCGCCTTTCGCCGAGGCGCCCGGGCACCTCCTTCCCGCGGCGGGCCCGCAGGCGGAGATGCAGCGGCAGGACCGGCGCCGCGGCCATCGCCGCCCAGCGCCACAGCAGCGGGCCGGCGGACCCGCCCCGCAGGGCCGGAGGCCTCTCGGTCACCGCCTGCGCCGTCACGCCATGGCCGCGCGGGCGGCCGCCGGGGCTGCCACCCAGGCATCGGCGGCGTCGCAGGCGGCGGTCAGCGCCGCCTCGATCGCCGGCAGGGCGGCGGGCGGGTCCGCGCGGTCGACCAGGACGGGCGGCGCCACCACCAGCACGCCGCGGGCGAAGGGCAGGGGCAGGACCATGCGGTCCCAGCTGGACAGCACCCGCACCCGGCTGGTGCGGGCGGCGCAGGGCACCACCGGCAGCCCCGCCACGGCGGCAAGCTGGGCCACGCCGGGCGCCGCCACCCGCCGCGGGCCGCGCGGCCCGTCCGGCGTGATGACCACCGTATCCCCGGCCGCCAGCATCCGCAGCAGCACCCGCATCCCGGTGGCGCCGCCGCGGCTGGTGGAGGCATGCACCGTCTCCAGCCGGAAGCGCCGCACCACCGCGCCGATGAACCTCCCGTCGCGGTGGCGGGAGACGAGGACATGCGCCGGCCGCCGGGCCGCCGCCGGGACGCGCCGGCGGGCTTCGAGCCAGAGCGCGGGCATCATCGGCAGGCGTTCATGCCAGAAGGCGCCGATGACCGGCCGCGGCGCGCCGGCCGGGCCGGCGAAGGCGGCGTGCAGATGCGCCTCCCCCAGCAGCGTCCAGCGGGTGCTGCGATAGACCAGGGCGAGATAGAGGCCGAGCAGCCGGGCCAGGGCGCCCTGGACGGCGCCGGAGCGGATCAGCCGGCGGAACATGGATGCGCACGCATATCGAGAAGCGGCGGGTAGCACGCGCCGCCGCGGGCAGAAAGCCACCGGAGGCGCCCGGCCCATCCGCCGGCCGGGCGCCCCGCGCGGGTCATCGCGTCGGGGTCGGCGGGGTGGTGCTGTAGTCGTAGAAGCCCTTGCCGCTCTTGCGGCCGAGCCAGCCGGCCTCGACATACTTCGCCAGCAGCGGGCAGGGGCGGTATTTCGGGTCGCCCAGCCCCTCGTGCAGGACCTTCAGCACGGAATACAGCGTGTCGAGGCCGACGAAATCCGAGAGTTCCAGCGGGCCCATCGGGTGGTTGGCGCCGAGCTTCATGCCGGCATCGATGGCGCGGACATCGCCGACGCCCTCCATCAGCGCGAAGATCGCCTCGTTCAGCATGGGGCAGAGGATGCGGTTGACGACGAAGGCGGGGTAGTCGGCCGCCGCCACCACCTCCTTCCCCATGCGCTGCGCCAGCGCCGTCACCGCCGCCACCGTGGCGTCGTCGGTCGCCAGGCCGCGGATGACCTCGACCAGCTTCATCATCGGCACGGGGTTGAAGAAATGCATGCCGACGAAGCGGTGCGGCCGGTCGGTCGCGGCGCCGAGACGGGTGATGGGGATGGAGGAGGTATTGGACGCGATCAGCGCATCGGCCCGGAGATTCGGGATCAGGCTCTCGAAGATCTTCTTCTTGATCGCCTCGTTCTCGGTCGCGGCCTCGATCACCAAGTCGCAATCGGCGAAGGCGGCGTAGTCGGTGCCGGCCGTGATGCGGCCCAGCGCCTCGTCCTTGGTGCCGGCGGGGATCGTGCCCTTGCTCGCCTGCCGCTCCAGGTTCTTGCCGATCGTGCCCAGCGCCTTCTCCAGCGCCGCCGGGTTCACGTCCACCAGCGCCACCGGGATGCCGGCCAGCGCCGCCACATGCGCGATGCCGTTGCCCATCAGGCCGGCGCCGATGACGCCCAGCTTCCTCACCTCAGCCATCTCGTCCACTCCACATGAAAAGGGCCGCCGGACGCGATGCGTCGGGCGGCCCTGCCAGTCACGCGATGACCCTACTTCTTGCCGATCTCGGCCTCGAATTCCGGCATCACCTTGAACAGGTCGCCGACCAGGCCGTAGTCGGCCACCTGGAAGATCGGCGCCTCCTCGTCCTTGTTGATGGCGACGATGACCTTGCTGTCCTTCATGCCGGCCAGATGCTGGATGGCGCCGGAGATGCCGACCGCCACATAGAGGTCCGGCGCGACGATCTTGCCGGTCTGGCCGACCTGGTGGTCGTTCGGCGCATAGCCGGCATCGACCGCGGCGCGGGACGCGCCGACGGCGGCGCCCAGCTTGTCCGCCACGCTCTCGATGATGTGGAAATTCTCGGCCGAGCCCATGGCGCGGCCGCCCGAGACGACGATGCGCGCCGCGGTCAGTTCCGGCCGCTCGCTCTTCACGATCTCGGCGCCGAGGAACTGCGACAGCCCGGGGTTGTCCACGGTGGGCGCCGCCTCGATCGGGGCGCTGCCGCCCTCGGCCGGCACCGGGTCGAAGCTCGCGGCGCGGACGGTGATGACCTTCTTCGGGTCGGCCGACTTCACGGTGGCCAGCGCGTTGCCGGCATAGATCGGCCGGACGAAGGTGTCGGCATCCACCACGTCGGAGATGTCGGACAGTACCTGCACGTCCAGCAGGGCGGCAGCGCGCGGCATCACGTTCTTGCCGCCGGCCGAGGCCGGGGCGAGCAGGTGGGAATAGCCATCGGCCATCGCCACCAGCAACGCCGCGGTCGGCTCCGCCAGGCCATGCGCATACTGCTCGGCGTCGGAATGCAGCACCTTGGCCACGCCCGGCAGCTTCGCCGCCGCTTCCGCCGCGGCGCGGGCGCCGAGGACGAGCGCATGCACCTCGCCGAGCTTCTGCGCCGCCGCCACCGTGCTGCGCGTGGGCTGCGTCACGGCCGACCCGTCATGGTCGACCAGAACCAGGACTGCCATGTTCAGATCACCTTCGCTTCGTTGCGCAGCTTCTCGACCAGCTCCTGCACCGAGCCGACCTTCTTGCCGGCCTGGCGCTTCGGCGGCTCCTCCACCTTCACCACCGTGAGCCGCGGCGTGACGTCCACGCCCAGGTCGGCCGGCTTCAGCGTCTCGATCGGCTTCTTCCGCGCCTTCATGATGTTCGGGAGCGACGCATACCGGGGTTCGTTGAGACGAAGGTCGGTGGTCACGATGGCCGGCAGCTTCAGCTGCAGCATCTCGAGCCCGCCATCGACCTCGCGCGTGATCTTGAGGCCGCCCTCGGCCGGCTCGACCTTCGAGATGTAGGTGCCCTGCGGCCAGCCCAGCAGCGCCGCCAGCATCTGGCCGGTGGCGTTCATGTCGTCGTCGATCGCCTGCTTGCCGAGGATGACGAGGTCCGGGCTCTCCTTGGCGACCACGGCCTTCAGCAGCTTGGCCACCGCCAGCGGCTCCAGCGCGCCGTCATGCTCGATCAGGATGCCCCGGTCGGCGCCCATGGCGAGCGCGGTGCGGATCTGCTCCTGGCAGGCCGCCGGCCCGGCGGAGACCGCGATGATCTCGGTCGCCGCGCCCTTTTCCTTCAGGCGCACCGCTTCCTCGACCGCGATCTCGTCGAAGGGGTTCATCGACATCTTGACGTTCGCGGTCTCGACGCCCGTGCCGTCCGCCTTCACGCGGACCTTCACGTTGTAGTCCACCACCCGCTTGACGGGGACGAGGAGCTTCATCGCCTCTGCCGTTTCCTGATCTTGATTGCTGGGCCCCAGGGCCCGCGGCGCGGGCATGGGGTGGTCTATGGCCATCGGCGCGGCCGAAGGGGCGAAGGGCCGCCCCACGCAAACCGCCGGGAAAATAGGGCGGCGCCGCGCGGGCTGTCAAAACGCCGGCGGCGGCACTTGGTCCCGCGCCGCGAGCGAGGGGCGCGGATTGCCCCGGGGCATGTGCGACAGGAGCATCTGCCGGGCTGCAAATCCCCGGTGGCACAAAAGCCCGTCCGACGCTGCCGCGGCACCTTCCCAACCCCGATCGCGTGATCGCGAGATAATTCAGTGGGGCCTGGATGGATCCTATCGTCCAGGCGAAGCGAGCCGCCACCGCCGGCAGGCATCGCGGCCGGGGCCACGGCGCATGCATCCGTGCGGATGCGGCCCGCGGCCGGTATCGCCTCCTGCGGCGACGCCACCGCCGCGGTCGGGTTGCCCGGCGGGCCCACGGCGCTCCGCGCTAGTGCCGCGTCACCAGCAGCAGCAGCGCGAACAGCGCCAGGGTGACGCCCTGCAGCACCACCCGCCATCGCATCAGCGCATTCGAACGGGTCCCGGTTCCGTCCGACTGGGTGAGGCCGAGCATGCCGGCCAGCATCACGCCAAGGGTCGCCAGCATGCCGATGCCGACGAGAACGGTGAGCAGCGTTGTCATGGCGACAATCTGGCGCCCGGCCCGGAAACCGCAATCCCGGGCCGGCGGCGGTGCCCGCCATGGCCGCCAGGTATCCTTGCCGCGGCGTCACGAGGTGTAACGCCGGCCAGTCCGTGCTTGACCGGGACGGGGCCATGGGGTTGCTGCCGCCGATATGAGGTTCCTCCAGATCATCCTGCTCGCCCTGGCGCTGCTGCCGGCGGTGATGGGCCGGCCCGCCGAGGCCCAGTCCCAGCCGGCGCAGTCCCAGCCGCAAGGGTCGGCCGCCGCCCTGACCCCGGCCGAGCTCGACCGCGTCACCGCCCTGCTGCGGGACGAGGCGAGGCGGAACGAGCTGCTCCGCATGCTCGAGGCCCTGGCCGCCGTCAGCCGCGGCGTGCCCCCGGCCGGGCAGCCCCGTCTCGCCGCGCCGCAGGCCGCGGACCCCGCCACGGCCGCGGAAGCCGCGCCGCCGGCCG
>NZ_SMOA01000302.1 GCF_004353985.1 Paracraurococcus ruber
CGGCCCGGTCGCCGGCGGGCCGTCCGGCCCCTGGCCCGCGCGCCGCGCCGGCCGCGCCACGATCGGCCAGAGCGGATCGCGGGAGGGCGTGAACGCCCGGATGCCTGAAGCCGCCCTGCAAGCAGTGGCTCATGCCAGAAAGCATGAATCTTCCAGCCATGCCGCGTCGCCAGGGTTTGCGGCGCAGACCGCCCGGCGATCGGGGCGCCGTCGGTCGGTCGCGATCGACGGCCGTCGGTATCAGAGCGGCTTGCGAGTCTCAGTGACCGCGCAAGTCGTTCCAGGCGCCCTGCCCCCCCGGGCCGGGTGACGGCACCGCGGATCCGCGGCGCGGGCGACCCCGCCATCCCTGGCCCGCCGCCACCGGCCGCGTCGGAACAGATTTCGAATTCTTCAACTTTTCGGCGATCCATTCAATTTCCAGCAACCATTGATTGAAAAAAGGCAGCGAGCGTTCGCGTCGGGGCCCGCCACGAGCCGACGGAACACGATGCGCCTGAAGGGCCGATCCCCCACCCCGTCATCCCGCATCCCCGATCCCGCCGCGGATCCGGGCTGCCGGGTGCCGCGGCCCGCAGCGCAGGTGTTTCGGAGACGGCAGGATGCAGGGAGTACCGGGACAGCCCGCCTGGCTCGCGGCGCCGCTGTCGACCACCATCCGCCGGCATGGCGGCGGCACGCTGCCCAGCCTGCTGCTGGCGACGCTGCTCATCACCCTGCTCGCCCTGGCGCTGCCGATCGCCCTGCTGCAGGTCTATGACCGGATCCTGCCGCAGGCCTCGCTCGGCACCCTCGGCTTCCTCGCCGCCGCGGTCGTCCTCGCCATCCTGCTCGAACTCTCGCTGCGCATGGTGCGCGGCGAGGTGCTCGGCCGCCTGGCCGCCGCGGCGGAGGCCGAGCTGCAGGCGGAAGCCGCCCGCCGCATCGCCTCCACCCGCTCCGCCGCCTTCGAGGCGCATGGCAATGGCTGGTATTCCGAACGCCTCGCCGCCATCGGCAGCCTGCGGGAAGCCTGGTCGGGGCCGATGCTGCAGACGCTGCTCGACCTGCCCTTCGCGCTGCTCTACCTGCTCGCCGTCTGGGCCATCTCCGGCCCGCTGGCCCTCGTGCCGCTCGGCATGCTCGCCAGCGTGCTGGTCTTCGGGCTGCTGGTCGGCTGGCGCGTGCGGCGGCGGGCGGAACGCCTGACGCAGAGCGAGGAGCGCCGCTTCAACTTCCTCTTCGACGTGCTGCACAGCCTCAGCTCGCTGAAGCTGCTGGGCGCCGAACGGCTGCTGGAGCGCCGCTACGAGCGGCTGCAGGGCAGCTCCGCCCGCCTCCGGCGCGAACTGGCCGAGGCCAGCGCCGCCGGCCAGGAAGGCGGGCTCCTGCTGTCCTACCTGACCACGCTCGGCACGGCGTCCTGGGGCTGCCTCATGGTGCTGGACCATGACCTGACCGTCGGCGGCCTCAGCGCCTGCACCATGCTGGCCGGGCGGTCCATGCAGCCGCTGCTCAGCGGCGTCGCGCTCTGGGCGCGCTGGCAGATGCTGCGGGATGCCAAGCGCCGCGTCGCCGAGCTGGCGGCGCTGCCGGTGGAGGCGCGGCCGGCGCTGCCGGCGCTGGCCGTGCCAGAAGGGCGGATCGCGCTGCGCGCGGTGCGCTGCGGCCATCCGCCCGGCCCCTGGCTGTTCGACGGCCTGTCGCTGGATGTCGCGCCGGGCGAGTTCCTCGGCATCACCGGGCCGAATGGCAGCGGCCGGTCGACCCTGCTGCGGCTGGTCACCGGGGAAGCGCAGCCGGTGGCGGGGCAGGTGCTGGTGGATGGCCAGGACCTGGGCGGGGTGGACGTGGTCCCGGCGCGGCGCGACGTGGCCCTGGTGCCGCCCGACCCGGCGCTGATCGGCGGCACGCTGCTCGACAACCTCACCCTCAACCAGCCGGCGCTCGAGGAACGGGCGCTGGCGCTCGGCGCGGCGCTCGGGCTCGAGATCGTGGCGGCGACGCTGCCGGGCGGCTGGCAGACGCCGGTCGGCGCCGGCGGGTCGCCGCTGGCGCGCGGCGTGATCCAGCGCATCGGCCTGGTGCGCGCCCTGGCGCAGGACCCCCGCATCCTGCTGCTGGACGACGTGACGGCGCAGCTCGACGCCGATGGCGATGCCCGGCTGGGCCGGGTGCTGGTCGGGCTGCGCGGGCGCACCACCATCATCCTCGTCAGCCATCGCCGCTCCGTCCTCGCCCTCGCCGACCGGGTGCTGCGGATCACGGACGGCCGCCTGGAACCCCTGCCATGAACGCCGTCTCCCAGGCGATCTCCGTCGCGCCGCAGGGCAGCGCCGGCGCGGCCGAAGCCGGGCTGCTGCTGGTGCACCCGCCGGGCCTGCCGGAAAGTGACCTCACCCGCTGCCTCGCCGCCCTCCTGGCGGTGCTGCACTGGACCGGCGGGCCGGACGACCTGCTCGGCGCCCTGCCGCATGCCGAGCCGCGGCCGGACCTGACCGATATCCGCAACACCCTCGCCGCCCTCGGCTTTCCGACCCGGCCGGCCCGGCTGCGTCGGGGGCGGCTCGATCCCCGGCTGCTGCCGGCGCTGCTGATCCGCCGCAACCAGCCGGCGGCGCTGCTCTACCGCGGCGCGGCGGGCGAGGTGCTGCTGTTCGATGGCGGCACCGGGGAGGCGCGGCCCTGCGCGGCGGAGCGCCTGGCGGGCCGCCTCTACCTGCCGGTGCCGGCAGAGGCGCCGAACCCGCGCGAGAGCTGGCTGGGCACCCTGGCGCGGCGCTTCCTGCCGGAACTGCCGCTGCTGCTCGGCATCTCCGCCCTGGTCGCGGTGCTGGGCCTGGCGATGTCGGTCTTCACCATGCTGGTCTTCGACCTGGTCGTCACCAGCCGTCGGCCGGAGGTGCTGACGCTCCTGGTGCTCGGCGCGCTGACCGGCCTGCTGGGCGAGGTCGGCTTCCGCGCGCTGCGCCAGCGCGCCCTCGCCCGCATCGGCGAGCGGCTCGACCGCCTCGTCTCCACCGCGGTCTTCAGCCAGATCATGGTGCTGCCCGCGGCGCTGGTGGAACGCGCGGGCACCGCGGCGCAGGTCTCCCGCCTGCGGGACTTCGCCGCCATCCGCGACGTGCTCACCGGGTCCTTCGCGCTCGCCCTGCTCGACCTGCCCTGCACGCTGCTGGTGCTGGCGCTGCTCCTCCTCCTCGGCGGCTGGATCGCCGTCGTGCCGGTGGTGGCGGCGCTCGCCTTCGGGCTGCTCTTCCTCGGCAGCCGCGGCGCGGTCCGCCGCGCGGTCAATGCCGCCGCGCAGGCCGGGCAGGCGCGGGACGTCCTTGGGATCGAGCTGCTGGACGCGCACCGCTCGCTGAAGCTCGCCGGGGCCGAGGGCCGCTGGGCGGAAGCCTATGCCGCGGCCGCCGCGCGGGCGGCGCTCGCCTCCGCCCGCGCGGCGGCGCTCAGCAGCCGGGTCACCGCCGTCGCCCAGGCCATCGTCACCCTCTCGGGTCTCTCGGCGATGAGCCTCGGCGTCATCGCCGTGCTGGCCGGCGGCATGACCGCCGGCGCGCTGATTGCCGGCATGATGCTGATCTGGCGGGTGCTGGCGCCGATGCAGGCCGCCTTCCTGATGCTCTCGCGCTGGGAGCAGACGCGCGCCTCGATCCGCCAGGTGGACGGCATGATGGGCCTCGAGAGCGAGCGGCCGGTGGTCGCCCGCCGCCGCATCGCCGCGCCCGAGCATGGCGACATCGTCTTCCAGCGCGTCTCGCTGCGCTACCTGCCGACGGCGGAACCGGTGCTGGCCGGCGCCAGCTTCGCCGTCCGGCACGGGGAGCTGGTGGCGGTGACCGGGCCGGGCGGGTCCGGCAAGTCGACGCTGCTGCGCCTGGTCGCCGGGCTGTACCGGCCGCAGGGCGGCGTGGTGCGGATCGGCGGCCACGATGTCCGCGCCTTCGACCCCGCGGTGCTGCGCCGCGCGGTCGCCTATGTGCCGCAGTCGCCCGACATCCTCTACGGCACGGTGGCGCAGAACCTCCGCCTGGGCGCGCCCAGCGCGACCGACGAGGAGCTGCGCCGCGCCTGCACCGCGGCGCATGTGCTGCAGGCGGTGGAGGCGCTGCCCGAGGGCATGGCGACGCGGCTGGGCGACAATGCGACGGCCGGGCTGCCGCGCAGCGTCCTGGTGCGGCTCTGCCTGGCCCGCGCGCTGCTGCGCGACGCGCCGGTGCTGCTGCTGGACGAGCCGGTCGCCGGGCTCGACGACGACTGCGCCGAGGCCTTCGCGGCGGTGATCGCCGAACGGCGGGGCCGCTCCACCATCCTGATGACCACGCATCGGCCCAGCCATGTCCGGCTGGCCGACCGCATCCTCCGCGTCGCCGACGGGCTCGTGGAGGAGGTGCCGCCGGGGGGCGCGCAGCGCCAGGCCCCCGGCGCCGCGCCGCTGCTGCGCATGCCCGTCTTCCAGCCCCCGGGACGACCGGCATGAGCAAGGTCATCACCCTTCCCCGCGCCAGCCTGCAGCCGAGCCCGGACCGGCATGTGCTGGCGCTGGAGGAGGTCCGCCTGCGCGGGGTCGAGCGGGCCTTCATCCTCGGCACCGCGGCGCTGGTCGCCGCCCTGCTGGCCTGGGCACAGATGACGCCGCTGCCGGAGATCTCGGTCGCGCCGGGGGAGGTCGCGACCGCCGTGGCCGCCGCGCCGATCCAGCACCTGGAAGGCGGGATCATCGAGGCGGTGCTGGTCGCCGAGGGGGAGGAGGTGGCGGAGGGCCAGCCCCTGCTGCGGCTGCACGACGCCGCCGCCCGCGCCGATCTCGGCCAGATGCGCGTGCGCAACGCCGCCCTGCGGCTGCAGGCGGAGCGGGTGGCCGCCCTGGTCGCCGGCGGCGACATGGCCGAGGCGGAGGGGCTGGCCCTGGCGCAGCGCGTCGCGCTGCAGGCGCGGCTGGCGGCGCAGGAGGCGCAGCGGGCCACCCTGCAGGAACAGATCGGCCAGCGCCGCAGCGAGCTGGCGACGCTGCGCGGCCAGGCGCAGGCGACCGAGCGGCAGGCGGCGATGTTCCGCGAGGAGCTGGCGACGCGGCAGTCGCTGGCGCGCGACGGCCTGTCCACCCGCATGGCGGTGCTGGACGCGTCGCGCCTGCTGCTGGGCGCGGAGTCGGAGCGCGAGCGGATCGGCGGCCAGATCGTCACCGCCTCCCGCGCGCTGGCCGAGGCGGAGGCCAGGCTGGCCGAGCTGCGCTCCACCCGGGTGGACGAGGCGCGGCAGGACGGTGCCCGCATCGCGCAGGAGATCGCCGAGACGGACGAGGCGATCGCCCGGCTGCTCGACCGGGTCGAGCGGATGGTGGTGCGCGCCCCGGGCGCCGGGACGGTCCGCGGCCTCGTCGTCTCCCGCCCCGGCAGCGTGCTGCAGCCGGGCGCCCTGGTCGGCGAGATCCTGCCGCGCGATGCGCGGCTGGTCGCGGATGTCCGCATCTCCCCGCGCGACATCGGCTTCATCGCCCCGGGCCAGGCGGTGAACGTGAAGGTGCAGGCCTTCGACTTCTCCCGGTACGGCACGCTGGACGGGACGGTCGAGCGCATCTCCGCCGGGTCCTTCCAGGACGAGCAGCATCAACCCTACTGGCGGGCCCGGGTCGCGCTGTCCCAGGCGCATGTCGGCCGCAACCCCGCGCTCGCGCGCATCGCGCCGGGCATGACCGTCTCGGCCGAGGTCACGACCGGGCAGAAGACCGTCCTGCAATACCTGCTGAAGCCGCTCTACGCCTCGGTGGCGACGGCCTTCCGCGAACGATGAGGGCTGCGGCATGAGCGGAACCGGGAACACGGAGGAAGCGGCGGTCGTCGAGGCCGACGCCCTGCGGCAGCTGCGGGCGACGGTGCGCGGCGTGCCGCAGACCGCCCCCGCGGCATCGGGCCTGATGATGGGCGGCGCGGTGCGCGGCGTGGTCACCCGCGATGCGGTGGAGGGCGGCGTCGCCGTCGCAGCACCGGAGCTGGATTCGCTGCCGGCCGGCACGGCGGCCGCCACGGCGCCGCGCCCTGTCGGCGCCGCGGGCATCGAGGCGGCCGCCATCGACGCGCTCGCCCTCGACCTGCCGCCCGTGCAGGCGGCAAGGCCCGCGGTCGGCGGCCTCGGCTGGAAGCCGGGCAGCCTGCCGGCGGACGCCGCCGCCCCAGATCGG
>NZ_SMOA01000303.1 GCF_004353985.1 Paracraurococcus ruber
CGGGGCCGATCGGGCCGCTGCCGCCCAGCAGCGCCTGCGCCGCCTCCTCCTGCAGGCGGCGCAGCGCCAGCAGCACCTCCAGCTTCGGCCCGGCGGGCGCGATGGCGGCATCGGCCTCGTCGGCCGCGGCGGGGGTGCCGAAGCCCTCCCCCGCCAGCCAGGCGGCGCGCGCCGCCGCAGCGGGTCCGGCTTCGGCCGCCAGCCGCGCCAGGCCGGCGCAACCCAGGCGGTTCGCCACCTCATTGGCGATGGCGGTGGCGACCAGTTCCCGCCGCAGGCGGTGGCGGTCGATCAGGTCGGGGAAGCGGTCCTGCAGCGGCCGCGGGAAATAGCCGGCCAGCACCGGCAGGAAGGCCGGGTCGTCCGGCAGGTCGCTGTCCTCCACCGCGTCCAGCAGCCAAAGCTTGGCGAGCGGCAGCAGGGCGCAGACGGCGGGCCGGGTCAGGGCATCGCCGGCGGCGATCCTGGCGCGCATGCTGGCGGCATCCGGCAGGCCGGCGACGGCGCGGTCCAACACGCCGGCCGCTTCCAGCCGTTCCATCAGCATGGCCTGGGCGGGCAGCGCCTCGGCGCCCGCCAGCGTCTCCAGCGTCACGGCCAGGTGCTGCTGGGCATTGTCGCGCAGCACCAGTGCGGCGACCTCATCCGTCATGCTCGCCAGCAGCGCGTCACGCTGCACGCGCGTCAGCGTCCCGTTCCGCTCGGCATCGGCCAGCAGGATCTTGATGTTCACCTCATGGTCGCTGGTGGAGACGCCGGCCGAGTTGTCCAGCGCATCGGTGTTGATGCGGCCGCCGGCGCGGGCGTAGTCCACCCGCCCGGCCTGGGTCACCGCAAGGTTCGCGCCTTCGCCCACCACCTTCGCGCGGATCTCGCCGCCATTGACGCGGATGGCGTCGTTGGCACGGTCGCCGGCCTCAGCCTGGCTCTCGGCGGCGGCCTTCACGTAGGTGCCGATGCCGCCGAAATAGAGCAGGTCCACCGGCGCGCGCAGGATCGCCTGCATCACCTGCGCAGGCTCGGCGCGCTCCGCCGCGATGCCCAGCACGGCGCGGACCTGCGGCGAGAGCGGGATGGTCTTCAGCGTGCGCGGGAAGACGCCGCCGCCCGCCGATATCTTCGCCGGGTCGTAGTCCGCCCAGGAGGAGCGCGGCAGGCCGAACAGCCTCGCGCGTTCCTGGTAGCTCGCCTCCGGGTCCGGATCGGGGTCGAGGAAAATGTGGCGGT
The DNA here is from genome assembly GCF_004353985.1 of Paracraurococcus ruber. Lineage (GTDB taxonomy): Bacteria > Pseudomonadota > Alphaproteobacteria > Acetobacterales > Acetobacteraceae > Paracraurococcus > Paracraurococcus ruber. The sequence continues at coordinate 1,228 of NZ_SMOA01000303.1, forward strand.
GGTCGAAGGCGGCGACCAGCTTCGTCTTCCGGCTGACCAGCAGCCCGTTGCCGAAGACGTCGCCGCTCATGTCGCCGACGCCGACGCAGCGGAATTCCTGGGCGAAGATGTCGTGCCCCATCTCGGCGAAATGCCGCGCCACCATCACCCAGGCGCCGCGGGCGGTGATGCCCATGGCCTTGTGGTCGTAGCCGGCGCTGCCGCCGCTGGCGAAGGCATCGCCCAGCCAGAAGCCATGGTCGACGGACAGCCCGTTGGCGATGTCGGAGAAGGTGGCGGTGCCCTTGTCGGCGGCGACGACCAGATAGGGATCGTCGCCGTCGCGCCGCACCACGCGCTCGGGCGGCACCACCCGCCCCTCGGCGAGGTTGTCGGTGATGTCCAGCATGCCGCGGACCAGGGTGCGGTAGCACTCGATGCCTTCGGCCAGGAAGGCCTCGCGGTCGCTCGCCGGCGGCGACTGCTTCAGGATGAAGCCGCCCTTCGCGCCGGTCGGCACGATGACGACGTTCTTGACCCGCTGCGCCTTCATCAGGCCGAGGATCTCCGTCCGGTAGTCCTCCCGCCGGTCGGACCAGCGGATGCCGCCGCGCGCGACGGGGCCGGCGCGCAGATGCGTGCCCTCCATCCGCGGCGAATGGACGAAGATCTCCCGCCAGGGGCGCGGCGCCGGCATCTCCCCGGCCGCGCCGCTGTCGATCTTCAGCGACAGCCAGGGCTTGTCCTGGTGGTAGTTGGTCCGCAGCACCGCATCCAGCAGGGTGCGCAGGCGGGACAGGATCCGGTCCTCGTCCGGGTTCGCCACGCCATCCAGCAGCGCCGCCCATTCGGCATCCAGCGCCGCGTCGTCGCGCGGCCCGTCCGGGTCGAAGCGGGCATGGAACAGGTCCAGCAGCAGCCGGGCGGCACGCGGCTGGGCGGCCAGCGCCGCCTCGACCGCCGGCTGGCTGAAGGCGAAGCCCACCTGCTTCAGCCAGCGATACATCGCCCGCAGCAGCCAGCATTCCCGCCAATCCAGCCCGGCGCGCAGCACCAGGCGGTTGAAGCCGTCCGCCTCCGCGCGGCCGTCCAGCAGGGCCGAGAGGGCGGCCAGCAGGTCGGGGAAGCGCGCCGATTCGGCCTCCGCGCCCGGGGCCAGGGCGAAGACATGCAGCACCACCGCGCCGCCCTCGGTCGGCGCCAGGCGGTGCGGCACCTCCTCGATGGCGCGCAGGTCAAGGCTCTCGAACAGCGGCAGGGCATCGGCCAGCGGCAGCGGCCCGCCGGGATTGGCCAGGCGCAGGACCAGGCCCTCGGCGCCCGGCGGGCGGTCCAGCGTGGCGGCGGCACGGCCCGACTCCAGGGCCCGCTCGGCCAGCGCCAGGTCGGCGGCGCCCTGCGCACCCGTCGCACCGTCGCGATAAGCGGGCGGGAAGGCATCCCGCCAGCGGGCCAGGGCGCGGGCCGCGCCGGCCTCGCCGCGGCCAGCTGCCAGCGCTTCCGCCAAGCGGTCGGGGAAGCTGCGGGCGGCCTGGGCCATCGCCGCTTCCAGCGCCGCCGCATCCACCTGCGGCACCCGGCCGGGGGTGGTGCCGATGATGTAGTGCACCCGCGCCAGCGGCGCGTCGCCCATCATGATGTAGAAGGCCGAGAGATGCCCGGCATAGGCGCGGGCCAGCATGGCGCCGATCCGTTCCCGCAGCCGCGTGTCGAAGGTGTCGCGCGGCAGCCAGGCGATGGCCGAGACGAAGCGGCCGAAGGGATCCTCCCGCAGCACCAGCGCGGCGCGCGGCCGCACCTGCAGGTCCAGCGCCTGCCGCGCGCCCTCGAGGATCGCGCCCTCGGGCGCCTGGAACAGCTCGTCGCGCGGCCAGGTGTCGAGGATGTTGCGCAGCGCGCGGCCGTCATGCCCTTCCGGGTCCAGCCCGGCTGCGGTCAGGATGCGGCCCACCTTCTCCGCCAGCATCGGGATGCTGCGCGGGTTGCGGTTGTAGGCGGCGGCGGCAAACAGGCCGAGGAAGAGCCGCCCGCCTGCGACGCGCCCATCCGGCCCGTAGATCCGAGTCGCCACCACATCGGCATGCTGCGGCCGGTGCACCGTGCTGCGCATGTTGGCCTTGGCGACCGAGACCGGCGCGCCCTCGCTCAGCGCCGCGCGCACCGCCGGCGGCAGGTTCGCGGGGTCGCGCAGCACGTCGAAGACCGGCAGGCCGGCGTCGCGCAGCAGGCCGAGATTGTCGGCCGCCACCACCGCCACCGCGCCTTCCGGCGAGACCGACAGGCGGCGGTGGCCGAGCAGGACGAAATTGTCCTCGGCCAGCCAGCGCAGGAAGGCCGGGCCGCCCGGCTCGGCGCCGGCCGGGGCGGCCGCCACTTCCTGCCCGGCGGCGCGCAGCGCCTCCGCCATGGCGGGGAAGTCGGTGACGGCCTGGCGGACATCGCGCATGGCGCGGGCCAGCGCCGCCTCCAGCGCCGGCCAGTCATCCGGCGCGGCATGCGCCTGGCCGGGCAGCATCGCGGCCGGCAGGGCGCCGAGGGTGATGCGCATGAAGCTCTCGGGGGCGCCGCCTTCCGCCGGGTCCAGCGCCTGCAGCCGGCCGGCCGCATCCCGCCGCACCGGCAGGACCGGATGCAGCAGCTGCCGCACCACCCGTCCCTGCCGCGCCAAGGCGCCGAGGGCGCTGTCCACCAGGAAGGGCATGTCGTCGGTGACGATCTCGGCCACCGCATGCGGCCCGCCGGCCTCTCCCGGGCCGGGGCCGGGCGGCAGCAGGCGCACCCGCGCCTCCCCCGGCGGGCGGTGCAGGGCCAGGGCGTAGAGGCTGGCCGCGGCGGCCGCCACCGCCTCGGCCGGCATGGCGGCCAGCTCGGCGGTCGGCACCCCCGCATGCAGGCGGTGCAGCAGCCGGGTGGCGGCGGCCGGCAGGCCGGGGGCGAGGCGGGCCAGCGCCTCCTCCGCCGTGTGCAGCAATTCCTGGCGCGCGGTGTCGCCCATGGGGGCCAGGTCCGTCATGGCGTGTTCTCCCTGTGCCGCGGGAGGTCGTGCCTCGGCAGCGCCGCCACAACCCGGCCGGACCGGCTTCGTTGCACGCGGTTGCCGGTGCCGGGGGACCGGACCCGGAGGCGAGACGCGCCGCCAGGGCCCGGGCCACGACGGATTGCCGTTCTGCTCCGGTGCCAATCCGGGGTAGGTTGCCGGCATGAGCATGACCTTCGCCGAGCTGCTCGCGCCCATGCCGCCGGAGCAGTTCTTCGCCGAGTTCCACGACCGCAAGCCGCTGCACATCCGCGGCGGCGCGGCGAAATTCGCCCATGTCCTGTCCTGGCGGCAGATCAACCGCCTGCTGGACATGACGCATGTCTGGTCCAGCCAGTCGCTCAAGCTGGTGCTGGACGGCAAGCCGGTGGCGCCGGAGGAGTACTGCACCCGCGCCACCAGCCGCGACAACGACCAGGTGATGCAGCCGGTGGCCGCGCGCATCCGGGACTGGGTGGCGAAGGGCGCCAGCGTGGTGCTGAACGACGTGGACAGCCTGACGCCCGGCCTCGCCGCCGTGTCCCATGCGCTGGAAGCCGCCGGGCTCGGCAAGGCGCAGGGTAATGTCTACATCTCCTGGCAGAGCCACAAGGCCTTCCCCGCCCATTACGACACGCATGATGTCTGGGCGGTGCAGGTGGAGGGCGAGAAGACCTGGAATGTCTGGGACGGCCGCGCCGACTGGCCGATCCCGCATCCCGCCTTCCGCACCGAAAGCCAGGCGCAGCACGAACAGCAGAAGGGCCGGCTGCGGGAGAAGGTGCTGCTGAAGGCGGGCGACATCCTCTACCTGCCGCGCGGCTGGTACCACGACGCGCTGGCCGAGGCGCCGGCCAGCGTGCATGTCGCCTTCGGCCTGCACGCGCCGCTCGGCCTCGACCTGCTGAACATCCTGCATGAGCGCGCCCTCTACGACGTGGAGTTCCGCAAGCCGCTGCCGCGGCAGGACGGCTCGGCGGCAGCGAAATTCGCGCTGACCAGCCGGGCGCAGCAGCTGGCGCAGCGGCTGGCGGAGCTGGCGCGCGACCCGAAGGTGATGGCGGCGCTGGAGCAGTTCGTCGCCGGCTACCGCTTCGACCGCGGCGGCAACGACCTGCTGGCGGCGCGCGGGCTGGCCGCGCCCGAAGCGGCAGCGACGGGCGGGGAGGACGCGCCCGCCTTCAAGGTGCTGGCGCCCGGTGCCAAGCCGGTGCGGCGCGGCGCGGACTGGGTGCTGAAGACCGCGACGGGCGCCCTGCCGCTGGCGCCGCCGGAAGCGGAGGCGGCCGGCTGGATCCTGGCGCGCCCCGACGTGGCGGAGCCGGAGTTGCGCGCCGCCCATCCGGCAGTGGACGCGGCGGCGCTGCTGGCCCGGCTGCGGGAGGCCGGCCTGCTGGCCGCCGCCTGATGCTTCCGGCCCTTCTCCTGCTGGCGGCATTGGCCCCCGGCGCCGCGCTGGCCCAGCCGCGCCCCTTCACCTGCGTCGGCGCCGAGCAGCTGGAGGAGGATGTCTTCGCCATTCCCTTCACCCGCGGCGCGGCCACCCCGGGCGAGGCCGCCCGCAGCAACCTGGCCGCGGCGGCGGAACGGGCGAGGCGCGAGCCCGAGCGCAACCTCTGCGTCCTCGGCCATGCCGGACCGGCGGAGGGCGGGGCACAGAGCGGGTTGCAGCTGGCGGCGAGGCGCGCCGGGGAGGTGGCGGCGGCGCTGGCGAAGCTCGGCCTGGACCGCGACCGCATCCGCGCCGAGGCGCGCCGGGCCGCCTTCGCCCGCGGAGCGGTGCCGGAGGAGCGGAGCGTGACGGTGGTGCTGCTGCCGGCCGTGCCGGCGGCGGCGCGGCCGGAGGCGCCCGCCCCGGCACCGCGGCCCGCGACGACCCAGACCCAGGCGCC
>NZ_SMOA01000304.1 GCF_004353985.1 Paracraurococcus ruber
GGGCCAGCAAGGCGGGGCCGCCGGGCGGGGCGGCGGCGGCGAGCGTGGCCTCGGCCGGCGTCAGGCGGGCGGTCAGGCGCGGCCCCTTGCCGCCCTGGGCGGCGCGGCTGACGCGCACGGCCAGCATCCGGCCTTCGCTGACGGCGCGGGCGATGGGCTGGCGTGCCTCGCCGAGGGCGGATTCGGGCAGGAAGCCGGTCTCGCCGCCAACCATGGCGAGGAAGGCGCCGGCCATGGCGGGGGCCAGGGCGCTGACGCGCGCCCGATGCAGGTCGCCGACGCCATCCGGTCGTCCCGGCCGCTCGACGACGTAGTCGAGGAGGCGATCCTCGGCATCGAGCAGGAGGATGCGGCATTCGCCCGGCGAGGCGGAGGCGAGGATGGTGGTCATCCGGCGGCTGCCGGACCCGCGGGGACGCAGGGGGGCGCGGGGGAATGGCTACCCCCGCATCCTAGGGCCGCAGCCACCCCGCGCCCCGGAGCAGTTGCGCCGTCTCGAACAGCGGCAGCCCGACCACGTTGGAATGGCTGCCCGACAGGAAGCGGACGAACATCTCCGCCTGGCCCTGGATGGCATAGCCGCCCGCCTTGCCCTCCCATTCGCCGCCGGCGACATAGGCCTCGATCTGCTGCTCCGTCAGGCGCTGGAAGGCGAGCACGCTGTCCACCACCCGCCGCGCCGCCCCGCCATCCGGCCGGCGCAGCACGACGCCGGTGATGACATGGTGCCGGCGGCCCGAGAGCAGCGCGAGGAAGCGCCGCGCCTCCGCGGCATCCGCCGGCTTGCCGAGGATGCGGCGGCCGACGCCGACGACGGTATCGGCGGCGAGGATGAGGGAATCGGGCGCCAGCGCCGCCGCGGCGGCCGCCTTCGCCTCGGCCAGGCGGGCGGCGAGCTGGCGCGGCAGTTCCGCCTTGCGCGGGGTCTCGTCCGTGTCGGTGGGCAGGAGGCGGTCGGGGACCACCCCGATCCTCGCCAGCAGCTCCCGCCGCCGCGGGCTGGCGGAGGCCAGCACCAGGGGCGGCCGTTCGGCGGCCAAGGCGGCTACTTGAAGCGGAAGGTGATGCGGCCCTTGGTGAGGTCGTAGGGCGTCATCTCCACATTCACCCGGTCCCCGGCCAGGACGCGGATGCGGTTCTTGCGCATCTTCCCGCTGGTATGGGCGAGCACCATGTGCTCGTTGTCCAGCTTCACGCGGAACATGGCGTTGGGCAGCAACTCCATGACGGTGCCGCTGAACTCGATCATATCCTCTTTCGACATCCGCAACCCTTCTGCATCGCGCCGCGTCCGCCCGGGCGCGGGGGCCACGGGGTACGGCGCGGACATGGCTGATGGCCCGGACCATGGCAGGCGGCCGCTGGGCGAGCCTGCGCGGCACGGGCGGCGCATGGGGGTCACGAAGCGGGGATGCCGAGGGGCGGGCCGGCGCGGCGCAAGATGGCGGCGCGGGGGGGCCGGGTCAAGCAGAGGCGGGGCAGCGGGCCGGGCTCGGGGGAACCCGTCGGGGTCCGGGCCTGGGAGTCGTGGTCAAGATGGCCGGGTTCGGCGGTGATGCGGCGACGCGCCGCGGCAACAGCCGGATGTCCATCATCCGCGAGGCCGCGGACTGCCTGCCGCGCGGCAGGCTGCCGCTCGCCTGCCGCGAGCCCGGCCCGCCGCGAGGGGCTATCCGAGCGAAGGATCTCGATCCGGCCGCGGAAGAGGCCCGCCTCGTCGCGCGACCGGGCGCGGTTTCGCTGATCCGGGTGGCGTTGCCGCTTCGGCCGATGGGCCAGGATCCGGGGCAGCAGGGGCCGGGCCGACTCGCGCCGGGCGCGGCCCAGGCCCTCGAACTCCCTGGCCGGATGCTCGCTGCCCGGGGCATGCCGGCGCAGCCGGTCCGGCCAGGCGCGCAGCGTCGCGGGCTGGTCCCGGATCCGGGGGCAAGATTCCGGCGCTCAGGTCAGGCCGCGTCCGCCACGGGCTGAGGTCCGGGCGGCGGGCGCCCGCCCCCAAGCGGTCCGGCAGGCCTTCGGCTAACCCTGCCCCAGCCGCAGCGCCACGCTGCGGCCATGCGCCTGCAGCCCCTCCGCCTCGGCCAGCGCCACCGCGGCCGGGCCCACGGCGTGCAGCCCGGCCTCCGTCGCCTCCACCCAGGTCGTGCGCTTGAGGAAGTCGAAGACCGACAGGCCGGACGCGAAGCGCGCCGTCCGCCCGGTGGGCAGCACATGGTTCGGCCCGGCGACGTAGTCGCCGATCGCCTCCGGGCAATACCGGCCGAGGAAGCAGGCACCGGCATGCCGCACCTTTGCCATGGCGGCGCGCGGGTCCGGCAGCATCAGCTGCAGGTGTTCCGGCGCCAGGCGGTTGGTCAGGGCATAGGCCTCCTCCCAGTCCCGCACCAGGATCACCGCGCCATGCCGCCGCCAGCTCTCGCCGGCGATGGCGCCGCGCGGCAGCGTCGCCAGCTCCGCCTCCACCGCCGCGGCGACCGCATCGGCGAAGCGGGCGTCATCGGTCAGCAGGATGGCCTGGGCGCTCTCGTCGTGCTCGGCCTGGGCCAGCAGGTCCACCGCGACATGCCGCGGGTCGTTGGCGGCATCGGCCAGCACGACGACCTCCGACGGGCCGGCGATGGAATCGATGCCGACCCGCCCGAACACCTGGCGCTTGGCTTCCGCGACATAGGCATTGCCCGGGCCGACGATGCGGTCCACCGGCGCGATCGAGTCGGTGCCCCAGGCCAGCGCCGCCACCGCCTGGGCGCCGCCGATGCGGTACACCTCCGTCACGCCGGCGCGCCGCGCCGCCGCCAGCACCAGCGGGTTGATCTGCCCGCCCGGCGCCGGCACCACCATGGCGATGCGCCCGACGCCGGCGACCCGCGCCGGCAGCGCGTTCATCAGCACCGAGGACGGGTAGGCCGCCTTGCCGCCGGGGACATAGAGCCCGACGGCATCGAGCGGGGTCCAGCGCATGCCGAGGGTGAGGCCGTCCGCGTCCGGCAATTCCAGGTCCTGCGGCATCTGGGCGCGGTGGAAGCGCTCGATCCGCACCGCCGCCAGGTCCAGCGCCGCCAGCAGGTCGGGGGCGATGCCGGCGGTGGCGGCGGCGATCTCCGCCTCCGTCACCCGCAGGGCGGCCGCATCGGACGGCTGCCAGCCATCGAAGCGGGCGGTCAGCCGCAGCAAGGCCGCATCGCCCTCCCGCCGGATCCCGGCAATGATGTCGGCCACGGCGGCATCCACCCTGGCGGTGGTCTCGCGCGCCGAATCCAGCAGCGCCTCGAAGGCCGGCGGGAAGCCCGCGTCCCTGGTGTCCAGCCGCGTCACGGCAGTTGGCCGCTTCGCTGCAGGCCCCGCGCCTCGCCGGCGCCGCGCGGCTCCGCGGCCGAGGCGGTCTCCAGCGCCGCGCGGAAGCGGGCGATCCAGGCGCCGATCCGCTCCGGCTGGGTCTTCAGCGCGATGCGGTTGACGATGAGGCGGGAGGTCACCTGGGCGATCACCTCGGTCTCCACCAGCCCGTTCGCCTTCAGCGTGCTGCCGGTGGCGACCAGGTCGACGATCAGGCGGGACAGGCCGAGGGAGGGGGCCAGCTCCATGGCGCCCGACAGCGACACGATCTCCGCCTGCACCCCGCGCGCGGCGAAATGCCGCCGCGTGATGTTGGGGTATTTCGTCGCCACCTTGATGCGCGACCAGCGGCTGGGATCATCCGTCCCGGCGGTCGCCGCCGGCTCCGCCACGCTGACCCGGCATCGGGCGATGCCGAGGTCGAGCGGCGCATAGACCTGGTCGTAGTCGAACTCCATCAGCACGTCGGCGCCGCAGATGCCGATCTGCGCCGCGCCGAAGGCGACGAAGGTGGCGACGTCGAAGGGCCGCACCCGCACCATGTCGAGGCCGGGATCGGAGCTTTCGAACCGCAGGCGCCGGCTGTCCTCGTCCAGCAGGTCCTGCGCCGGCGCGATGCCGGCGCGGCCGAAGACGGGGCCGAGCTCGGTCAGGATGCGGCCCTTGGGGACCGCGAGCACCAGCGGGCCGGCATTCGCCGTGGCGAGCGCTGCGGGATCGGGAATCGGCAGGTCCATGGCGACGCCTAGTTCTGCGGCCCGGTGGCCGGGCGGAGGATGGTCGGGGTGGCGCGCGTCATCCCGCCACCCGCTCGATATCGGCGCCGACGGCCGCCAGCTTCGCCTCCACCCGCTCATAGCCGCGGTCGAGGTGGTAGACGCGGTTGACGATCGTCTCGCCCTCCGCCGCCAGGCCGGCCAGCACCAGGGAGACCGAGGCGCGCAGGTCCGTCGCCATCACCGGCGCGCCGGACAGCTTCGGCACGCCGCGGACGATGGCGGAATGGCCGTGGTAGTTGATGCGCGCGCCCATGCGCATGAGTTCGGGCACATGCATGAAGCGGTTCTCGAAGATCGTCTCGGTGATCATCGAGGCGCCTTCGGCCACGCACATCAGCGCCATGAACTGCGCCTGCATGTCGGTGGCGAAGCCGGGGAAGGGCTCCGTCATCACGTCGACGCCCGACAGCCCGTTCATGCGGGACACGCGCAGCCCCTCCGGCCGCTCCGACACCTCCACCCCCGCCTCGCGCAGGATGCGGGCGGTGGCGCCCAGGTGGTCCAGCCGCGCGCCTTCCAGCAGCAGGCGCCCGCCGGTGATGGCGGCGGCGCAGGCATAGGTCCCTGCCTCGATCCGGTCCGGGACGATGCGGTGGGACGCGCCCGTCAGCCGCGCCCCGCCCTCGATCCGCAGCCGGTCGGTGCCGATGCCCTCGATCCGCGCCCCCATGCGCATCAGGCATTCGCAGAGATCGCTGATCTCCGGCTCCCGCGCCGCATTGACCAGCTCGGTCTCGCCGCTGGCCAGGGTCGCCGCCATGAGCAGGTTCTCGGTCGCGCCGACCGAGACCTGCGGGAAGAGGATGCGCGCGCCCTTCAGGCCCTGCGGCGCCTTGGCATGGATGTAGCCGGCCTCGATCCCGATCTCGGCCCCCATCTGCTCAAGGCCCTTGAGGTGCAGGTCCACCGGCCGCGTGCCGATGGCGCAGCCGCCGGGCAGGGAGACCCTGGCCTGGCCGTAGCGCGCGACCAGCGGCCCGAGGACGAGGACCGAGGCGCGCATCTTGCGGACGAGGTCGTAGGGCGCCTCAAGGTTGTCGGCGGCGCCCGAGAGGGTCAGCGTGCGCGCCTGCTTGTCGTGCTCCACCGCCAGCCCGTGCTGCCGCAGCAGCCCGGCCATGGTGGCGATGTCGGCGAGGTCGGGCGCGTTCAGCAGCCTGAGCGGCCCGTCCGACAGCAGCGCCGCGGCCATCAGCGGCAGGGTGGCGTTCTTGGCGCCGCTGACGGGGATGCGCCCTTCCAGCGGTCGGCCGCCGCGGATCAGGATGCGGTCCATGCGGCCCCCCTAGAGCTTCGGCAGCGCGACGCCGCGCTGGTGCATGTATTTCCCCGACCGGTCGGCATAGCTGACATCCGGCGCGCTCTCCCCCTGCAGGAAGAGGAACTGGCAGATGCCCTCATTTGCGTAGATGCGGGCCGGCAGCGGGGTGGTGTTGCTGATCTCGATCGTCACCTGGCCTTCCCATTCCGGCTCCAGCGGCGTGACGTTCACGATCAGGCCGCAGCGGGCATAGGTGCTCTTGCCCAGGCAGATCACCAGGATGTCGCGCGGGATGCGGAAATACTCGACCGTATGCGCCAGCGCGAAGCTGTTCGGTGGGATGATGCAGGTGGCGCCGCGGCGGGTGACGAAGCTGTCCTCGGCGAAATGCTTCGGGTCCACCAGCGCGTTGTCCACATTGGTGAAGACCTTGAACTCGTCGGCGACGCGGGCGTCGTAGCCATAGGAGGACAGGCCGAAGGAGATCGTGCCCTCCCGCCGCTGCGCCTCGACGAAGGGCTCGATCATGCCGTGCTCGCCCGCCATGCGGCGGATCCAGTGGTCGGGCATGATGGGCATGGCGGGCGCCTTCGTCCGGGGGCGCAAGGACCAGGCGGCGCCCCTGATTGGGCGACAGGGCTTAGCCCAGCCGCCCGGCAGCGGCAACCGGAGAGCGGCTCACGCCCCCGGCTCGCGGCCGCCGGCGCGGGGTGGGCGCGCCGGCGGGCCAGGGGCCG
>NZ_SMOA01000305.1 GCF_004353985.1 Paracraurococcus ruber
CCCCGCCGCGACCTCCGCGCGCCCCGGCCCTTGCTCAGGCGGCCTGCTGGCCCGCCAGGGTGGCGAGCAGCCGCGCCAGCGCCGCCGTCGCCGGCGCATCCGGCTCGAACCGCAGCCGCGTGCTGTCCCGGCCGTCGTCGCCCAGGGACGCGAAGGGCACCGGCGCGCCCAGCTCGGCCAGGTGCAGCCGGCCGCGCGTCCCGGCCGGCAGGGGCGCCAGCCCGGACAGCCGGGCGCCGCCGGCCCCGATATCCAGCAGCTTCGCCTCCACCCGCGGCCGCCCCGGCAGGTCGAGGGTCACCTGGCGCGGCAACTCGAAGCGCTGGGTGGTGCGGCGGTCGACCTCGGGCGTCGCGGTGCGGACGACTTCCACCAGGGTGCCGCGCAGCGCGGTGATGGCGTCGCGCGCCTCCCCGGCATCGATCCGCACCTCCTCCGCCCGGCTGCCGGCGGCCATCGTCGCCTCCGACACCTCCTCGATCCGGGTGGCGACGGCGCGGGCGGCGGCCGCGGTCTCGGCGACGGTGCGGGCGATATCCTGGGTCGCCGCCGCCTGCTGCTCGACCGCGGTGGCGATGGCGGCGGAGGTCGCGTCGATGCGCCCGACCGAGGCCGCCATGTCCCGCACCGTGGTGACCGCCTGCTGCGTCGTGGTGGCGATGGCCCCCACCAGGCCGCCGATCTCGTCGGTGGCGCGGGCGGTCTGCGCCGCCAGGCTCTTCACCTCCCCGGCGACCACGGCGAAGCCCTTGCCGGCATCGCCGGCGCGCGCCGCCTCGATGGTCGCGTTCAGCGCCAGCAGGTTGGTGCGGCCGGCGATGTCGGCGATCAGCCGCACCACCTCGCCCACCCGGGCGGCGCTGTCGGACAGGCTGCGGATCACCGCCTCGCTGGCCTTGCCCTGTTCCGCCGCCTGGCGGGTGATGCCGGCGGCCTGGGAGACCTGCATCGAGATCTCCCGCACGCTGGCCGAGAGCTCCTCGGTTGCGGCGGCCACCGTCTCGGCATTCTGCAGCGCCTGGCCGGCGGCGCCGGCGACCGAGCGGCTGGCGGCGGCGATGGTGTCGGCGGTCGCGGCCATGTGCTCGGCATTCTCGGCCATGCCGCTGACGCGGTTGCCGATGCGGGTGACCGCGGCGCCGGTCTCCGCCTCCAGCCGGTCCGCCATGCCGCGCAGCGCGTCGCGCTTCGCGGCGGCGGCCTCGGCCCGGTAGGCCTCCTCCCGCGCCCGCATCGCCGTCGCCTCGGCCATGGTGTCGCGGAACACCGCCAGGGCGGCGGCCATGCCGCCCACCTCGTCGCGCCGGCCGGCGCCGGGGATCGCCGCCGGGACCTCCCCGGCCGCGATCCGCCGCATGCAGCCGCCAAGGGCGGTCAGGGGCCGGGCGAAGCTGGCCCCGGCCCAGAGGCCGAGCGGCAGGATGGCGGCCAGCACGATGGCGACCAGCAGCAGCCCGCGTTCAAGAATGCGATCCACCGCGGCGAAGGCCTGCTCGACCGGCACGCGGACCAGGGTCGACCAGCCGAGCCCGGCGAAGCCCATGGCGCCATGGCTGCGGGCATAGCCATTGGCCTGGTCGATCCCCTTCCGGGCGTGCCGGGCGACGGCGCCCCCGGCTTCGCCGCGGATCGCCGCCTGGGCGGCGGAGACGCCCCGCTCGGCCAGGTTCAGCCGGCCGATCACCTCGAAATCCCGCCGGTAGGGACCCGGGCGCAGCGCCGGGTCGTAGTCGACGATCACGCGGCCGGCGGGATCGAGCAGCGTGATCTCCGCCTGCGGCATGCCGCCGCGGACCAGCCTCGCGTGGAAATCCGCCACGATCTGCTCGACCAGGCCGAAATCGGCGAAATTCGCCCAGACCCCGATCACCTTGCCGGCGGCATCCTTCACCGGCGCGGCGAAGACGATGCTGTAGCCATCCTCCCCCGGATAGGCGGCGGCGACCGCCGCGGCGCGGGCGGGCTGCTCGACCACCGTGCCGGTCAGCCCCTCCGGCCCCACCAGGAACTCGCCGCGCAGCGCCTTGCCCAGCCAGGGGGCGTCGGCGAAGGACCGGCCGTAGAGCGGCTCGCTCGCCACCGGCTTGCCGGCGGCGTCGCGGCTGTTCACCGCCAGCACCGCCCCGTCGGGGCTGACCAGCAGCGCCAGCTTGTAGACGCCGTAGAGCGCCACGTATTCGTCGATGGCGCGCACCAGCGGGTTGTCGCTGCCCGGCCGGCGCCAATTCGCCGGGTCCTGCGCCGCGGGGTTCAGGCCGAAGGCCTGCACGTCGCCATAGCGTTCGAACAGGTTGCGGTCGATGCTGTCGGTCAGCGCCGCGGCGGCGTCGCCCAGCCGGTCGAGCGCGGTCCGCCGGAGCGCATCCCGCTCGGTGGCGAAGGTGCCCACCAGCAGCAGTGCCGGCAGGACGGCGAAGCCGAGCAGCAGCAGCATGATGCGGAGGCGGATGGAAATGGCGGGCGCGCGCATGTGAGGCGTTCCGGAAGCGCAGACGCCCGGCCCGCGCCGGAGCGGCGCGGAGGGGACGCCAGGCCAGTCATGAGCCACGTGATCGCGCCCCGCGGTCGATGCACCGCAGGCGATCACGCTCGAGCCGCACGAAGGTCGCACCAGAGTCGTGAACCCTTCGTGAAGCGAAACGCCGACATCGTGCTGTAACTGACTGAGTTTGCTTTATCCTTGCCGCGGCGCGTCGCCGCCCGTCGCGGCGCGCAGCGCCGCCGCCACCGCCGCCTGGAGGTCGCCAACGCTGCCCAAAGGCGCGGCGGCCGGCAGGCGGATGCCGAAACGGGCCTCGGTCGCCAGGATGAGCGCGACATGCCGCAGGCTGTCCCAGCCATCCAGGTCGGCCGGGGTCCAGGCCGGATCGGGCCGCAGGCCCGGGTCGCCGAAGACGCTGCGGAACACCTCGGCCAGCCCCGCCGCGATCGCCGCCGCCGTCATGCCGCCTCCGCCAGGTATTTCGCCAGGTTGGCGGCACGGCTCAGCTTGCCGCTGGTGGTCTTCACCAGCCAGCCGGGCGGCCGCAGCGCCGCGACGGCGCCGCCGAGGCCGGTCTCCGCCTCCAGCGCCGCCCGCAGGGCGCGGGCCAGGGCGCGCCGCGCCGGCTCCTCCGTCAGGTCGGTCTCCGCCACCAGCACCAGCACCTCGGTGCCGCTCGCCGGATCCGGCACGCCGAGCGCCGCGGCGCGGCCAGGATGGACGCCGGGGACGCGGTTCGCCGCGGCCTCCAGGTCCGGCGCATAGAGGGTGCGGCCGCGCAGCAGGATCACCTCCTTCCGCCGCCCGGTCACGACCAGTTCGCCGCCGACCAGGGCGCCCAGATCGCCGGTGCGGTACCAGCCATCCCGCAGCGCCGCGGCGCTCGCCTCCGGCTGCCGGTGCCACCCGGCAAAGAGCGAGTCGCCGCGCAGCGCGACCTCGCCGATGCGCCCCTCCGGCAGCGCCATGCCATCGGGTCCGAGGATGCGCAGGGCCATCCCCCCGACGGGGCGGCCGACCGACAGCAGCGTGGCCACGCGCTCCCCCGGTGACGCCGGCCGCGCCTCGCCGCGCGCCAGGGCCTCGGCCGCCAGCGCCAGGCGGGGCGGCGGCCGGCCGGGCGGCGTCTGGGTGACGGCGAAGCCCGCCTCCGCCATGGCGTAGCAGCAGGCGAGGCGGTCCGGCGTCACGCCGCAATCGGCGAAGCCGGCGGCGAAGCGGTCCAGGCTCTCCGCCCGGCAGGTCTCGGAACAGTCGATGAAGGCGCGGATGGAGGAGAGGTCGTGCCACTCCTCCGGCCGGCGGTGCCGGGCCAGGTGCTCGAAGGCGAAATTGGGCAGCCAGCACCAGCGGGCGCGATGCGCCGCGATGGCCTGCGGCAGCAGCGCCGGCCGCGCCACCCATTCGAAGGCATCGAGGCTGACCACCGCGCCGCCCTTGGCCAGCGGCAGGAGGAAGCAGGCCATGAGGCCCATGTCGTGATAGAGCGGCAGCCAGCTGGCCACCACGTCGCCGGCGGCAAAGCCGATGGCCGCGGCACAGGCATCGAGCTGCGCCAGCACCGCCCGATGGCTGAGCGCGACCCCCTTCTGCAGGCCGGTGGTGCCAGAGCTGTGCTGCAGCAGGGCGATGTCGTCGCCGGCGCCGCCGCGCCATGCCGCCAGCGGCGTCATCGCCGCCTCCTCCCCCGGCAGGCGCAGCCGGCAGGCGGGACGCGGCAGCCGGGCGCGCAGCGCCGCCGTATCCTCCGGCCCGGCGATCAGGCAGGCTGCGCCGGACCGGCGCAGCAGCGCGTCCAGCGCGTCCCAGTACCGCGCGGGGTCCTGCCTCGGCGTCGGGAAGGGCAGGAAGGCCGGCACGCAGCCGGCCAGCATGGCGCCGAGGAAGGCGGTGTAGAGCGCCGGCCCGTGCCGGAGGACGAGCACGACGACCTCGCCGGGGCGGCAGCCATCGGCGGCGAGCAGGGCGGCCCAGCGGGCCGCGCCCTCCGCCAGGGCGGCATTGGTCAGAGTCTCGCTGCGGCCGTCGCGCAGGATATGGACGAAGGGCGCCCCGGGCGCGGTCGCCAGCCGGCGCCGGATGGGGTCGAGGAGGGACGGGCCGGACATCGGGCCGGAATGCACCCCGAAGGGATGACCGGAAGCTTGCCCGCGGCGCGGTGCAACGCGGAACGGCCAGGGTGCCGGGCGGCCCGCGTCAGAACGCCGTCCGGACGCGCAGCGCGACGAAATGCACCGGGCCGCGATCCGCGTTGTAGGCGGGGTTGACCGCCACCTGGTAGTTCGCTGCGACGTTCACCCCGGGCAGGACCCGCGCGTCGTAATAGACCTCCGTCACCCATTCCGGCGCGTAGTTCAGCCGGCCGTCGCCGACGATGAAGCCGATGCCGCCGGCCTCGAGGTAGCGACGCCGTCCTTCCGAGATCCAGCCGAGATTGGCCCCGAGGCCGACCGTATCCATCGGCCGGTCCCAGCGCAGGCCGCGCAGCTGCAGCCCGCCGGAGATGGCGCGGTCCGTCTCGGTGAACATGAAGTTCTGCGTCCGGCCATCATTCCAGGACAGCCGGGCGAAGACGCCCAGATCGGCGGTCAGCCCCTGTTCGAAGCTGAGGTTGAGGTTGTGCTTCAGCCGGTAGCCGCGCGGGTTCTGTTCGAAGGTGTCGAAGCCGTTGGCGAAGAGCTCGCCCCAGCTCGACTGCCGGGCCCGGCTGGCGCCATAGGTGACGCGCAGCGCGCCGGGCTGGCCGCCCAGCCGCCAGAACCGGTCCACCTGGCCCAGCACCTGCCAGGCCCGGGTCACCGCGGGGTCGAGGAACAGGCCATTTGCGCGGCGCGGCACCTGGAAGGCGCCGGCGCGGACGCCCCAGACGCCGTTCTCCCATTCCACCGCCGCGCCGTTGGTCCAGCCGCGCGCATCGGCGGCGTAGTCGAAGGCGGCGCCGCCGACCAGCGCCCAGTTGAGGAATTGCGTGCGCGGGTCATGCGCGTAGAGATTGTCGTCGAAGATGTCCCAGACCGAGAATTTGCCGATGGTGACGGTGATGCGCTCGCGCGGCAGGACGCTGCTGAAGCGCGTCGGGTCGTCGTCGTTCGGCACCGTGTCGGCCGACAGGCCGATGGTCTGCCGCAGGAAGGCGCGCGGGACGAAGAAATTCGGCTGGGTGGAGCCCAGCCGGAAGGCCTCGTTGTTCGGGAATCCGGCCAGCCCGACCGAGTTGGACAGGCCGAAGCCGCGCGTCACCGAGGCATCGATGATCGCCTCCGCGCCGTCCCATAGCCGGCGGCCGATCACCAGGTCGGTGGACAGGGTATTGGCGGCGCGGATGCCGTTGCGCAGGCTCGACGCGCCCTCGTAGGGTGAACGGAAGGCCGGGTGGCCCTGCCAGACGAAGGTGGCCTGGCCGCGCAGCAGCCAGCCCTGGTCCTCCAGCCGGTCCTGCAGCGCGGCGAGGCCGGGGACCAGCGCCGCCTCGGGCGGGCCGATATTGGCGACGCCCGGGGCACGGGACGGGGCGGGCGGCACGCCGGGCGCCTGCGCGAGCGCCGGCCCGGCCAGCAGGGCGGCCAGCAGGCCGAGCGCGGCGCGGGGGAGGCGAAGCGGCGCCGGGAC
>NZ_SMOA01000306.1 GCF_004353985.1 Paracraurococcus ruber
CGCACCGAACCCTGGGGCCGGCGGTGGCGGCGCCGGGTCCGGCATCCCGCCGGTCAGGCCGCCGCCAGCCGGGCGGCGACCCGCGCGACCAGCGCCTCCCGCTCCGCCCGCATCCCGGCGCCGCGGGCGCGCGCGGCCTCCAGCACCGCTGCTGGCGCCTCCTCCGGGTGGCCGGCGGCGAAGGGCGGCGCCGGTGCATATTCGATCTGCAGCTGGATCGCCTGCGCCGCCGCCTCCCCCGCGATCTCGGCGGCGATCGAGAGCGCGAAGTCGATCCCCGCCGTGACCCCGCCGCCGGTGACCAGCGCGCCGTCCCGCACCACCCGCGCCTGCACCGGCGTGGCGCCCAGCGCGGCGAGGAAGTCGTGGCTGGCCCAATGGGTCGTCGCCCGCCTGCCGCGCAGCAGCCCGGCGGCGCCCAGCACCAGCGCGCCGGTGCAGACCGAGGTGACCCAGCGCGCCCCCGCCGCCTGCCGGCGCAGGAAGTCGAGCACCGCCGCATCCTCCATCAGCGCCGCGACGCCCGGGCCGCCGGGGACGCAGATCAGGTCGAGCTGCGGGCAATCCGCCAGCGCGGTGTCCGCCAGCAGGCCGAGGCCGGTATCGGCCCTGACCGGCCCGGCCTCCTTCCACAGCAGCCGCACGCGGGCGCCGGGCAGCCGGCTGAGCACCTCGAAGGGCCCGGTGAGGTCGAGCTGGGTGAGGCGCGGGAAGAGCAGGAAGCCGATCTCGAGCGGGGCTGTCACGGCGGCGAATCTCCGGGGCGCGGCGGCGATGCTGCCACGGCAGGGGGCGGCGGCGATACCCGCCGCGGCGCCCTGGGGGCGGGGCGGCGGCGCGGCCCCTGTGCGGATGCGCACAGGTTTCCTGGATTCATGCCTTGAAACTCAATTGCCCGCGAGGCACCGTTTGCATGCCGAACGGCGCCCGGGGTCCGCCGCGCCGCAGGATCGGGGAAGGGGGGGGCTCCATGTCGAACATCGCCGGCAAAGCCTATGCGATGAACGTGCTGACGCCGATCAAGCCATGGAAGACCTGGCTGCAATACCTGGTGTTCCGGCTGTCCCGCGCCCGGCCTTCCCAGCTTGGCGGCCTGCTCGGCCTCAAGTTCATCCATTTCGCGCGCTGGGTCGTCATCCGGCGCGACCAGTGGCCGGTCCTGCACAAGGACCAGCCGAAGCCGGCGAAGCTGCTGCAGAACGACTACATGCTGTTCCTCAGCAACTTCAACGGCACCTGGGACCAGTACATCGACGCCTTTGCCGATGGCATCCCCACCGGGCTCGACCTGCTCTGGTACACCAGCACCAAGTACCCGCATTCGATCCCGATCGCCGACTTCAAGAACTACATTTCGGCCAACCAGATCCAGACCCGCTACTACTACAACGCGACGCCGGGGGCGGCGCAGCGCGACATCAAGCAGGCGCTGGTGATGCGGGACGAGCTGGTGGCGCTGGCCAGGCTGCAGCCGACCGCGACGCCGGCGGAATTCGGCCGCGCCTACCGCAAGCTGCTGGCCCGGGTGCAGAGGGGCTTCGGCGCGCATGGCATCGCCCCCGCCGCCTCCCCGGCGACGGAGCGCGCGGATGCCGCCCGCCGCCGCTACTTCGACCCTGACACCTGGGGCAGGGACATCCCGCAGGCCCCCGCATCCAGCACCGGCCGCTGAGGAGGCAGACCCATGGCGAATTTCGACGCCGGCCACTACTTCCTGACGATGCTGGCGCCCGTGAAGGCGGGCATGAGCGAGGTGAACGGCAAGCCCGGCTTCTCCTACCGGCAGACCGTGCTCGATTCGCTGGCGAAGCTGAAGAACTCCGAAACCAGCGTCACCTCCCGCGGGACGCCGGAGGCCAGCCCCTTCGCCCGCAACACCATGACGCATCTGGCGCGCTTCGCGCTGATCGACGCGCCGCCCTACAACGGGCGGGAAGGCGGCGACACCCTGCTGACCAAGCTGTTCGGCGGCGGCGACCCGACGGTGCACCAGCCGGTGGATACGCTGGGCAGCCCCTACCTGCTCTTCGCCGCGGATTTCGATGCCACGGATGGCAGCGACGCGTCGCTTCGCCGGTTCACCGACACCCTCTGGGCGACGATGCGGGACGAGCTGGCGGGCAGCGAGGCGCGCGACCCGCGGACCGGCAGCAAGATCCACAACGGCATCTTCGCCCAGTGCTACGGCTTCGACGAGGTCCGGACCGCCGAGGATTTCTTCCAGTACGTCAAGAAGTGCCAGGTCGAGACGACCATGCCCTTCAACGACTACTGGCGGCCCGGCGCGCCGATCCCGGGCGACATGACGCTGCCGATCCTCGATTCCGCGCCCGATACCGGCGGGCCGAAGATCCCCTGGCTGCAGATCGGCCTCGGCGCGCTGGCGGTCTGGGTGCTGTGCCTGTTCGGCTCGCTCTTCCTGCGGGAGGGCAGCGCGGCGCTGCATGTGGCGAACTGGGTGGCCCGCTGGGGGCTGCTGGCGATCCTCGTGGCGCTCGCCGGCCTCGGCGCCTTCGTCTGGTCGCTCTACAGCCGAATCATGGCGCGCGGCGCGCAGGTCTTCCCGCCCGGCGCGACCCTGCCAGACGTGCTGAAGTCGCTCTACCTGCAGCAGGCCTTCCTGGAATTCGTCATCCAGAACCAGGGCCGCAGCGACGCCGCGCTGCAGGCGGAATACGGCAAATTCGTCGCCGCCTGCGCGCCGGAGAACGAGACCTGGCGGACGCAGTTCCCCGGCGTCATCCGCACCCCGGATGCCGAGCTCACCTGGCCGCCGCCGCCCGGGCGGGCCGACCCCGTGCCGCCGCCCGCCGCCGCACCCGCGCCCCAGAGGGAAGGAGCCGTGGCATGAACACGCTCGACCTGCACGACATCCAGGGCAACATCCACCGGCCCTATGGCCGCTACGGCTTCCCCTATGCCCGCTACCTCGCCTTCCACATCAATGCCGGCGAATGCGCCGCCGGCCGCTTCTTCATCGAGCAGATCCGGCCGCACGTCACCACGGCCGAGCGCTGGGCGAGCAGCGATGTCACGCCGGAGGAGCAGAAGCGGCTGAACCTGCGCGACAAGCCGCCGGTCGCCATCAACATCGCCTTCACCTGGAAGGGGCTGGCGGCGCTGGAACTGCCGACCGCGACCCTGCGGCTGATGCCGGACGAGTTCGTGGAGGGCATGCCGGCGCGCAAGACCATCCTGGGCGACCTGCCGATCAGCCCCTCCAACCCGGGCAGCGACCCCAGCAACTGGGACGAGGTCTGGAGGAACTCCGCCGAGAAGGAGAGCGAGGCGGTCCATGTCCTGGTGATGCTGAACGCCCAGGCGGACTACGCCAATCGCGGCCTGCCGGTGGCCGAGCTGCAGCAATGGACCGACTGGCTGCGCGCGCTGGTCCGGCATGACTGGCTGAAGGACAAGGTGCGGCTGCTGAAGGGGCATGGCCGCCGGCCGGGCGGCGTCGTCCTGCCCGATGACGACTACCAGGACAGCAACACGGTCATGGCCTATGGGCCGGACGGGGAGACGCTGTTCCCGCAGCCGACCGAGCCCTTCGGCTTCATGGACGGCATCTCCGACCCCTTCTATGCCGGGCAGGACGGGCTGCCGGCGGGCGGCGGCAAGATCATGCCCGGCCCCTTCGACCCCAGCCGCAGCTGGTCGCCGCTGGCGGCGGGCGAATTCCTGCTCGGCCAGCCGAGCGAGGGGCAGGAGACCCCGCCAGCCAGCGTCCCGTGGGAGTTCACCCGCAACGGCACCTTCATGGCGCTGCGCAAGCTGCACCAGAACACCAGGACCTTCGACGAGACGATGGCGATGCACGCCATCACCTACAAGGAAGTCGGCGGGTTCGAGACGCTGGAGGATGCGGCGGAGACGCTGAAGGCCAAGATGGTCGGCCGCTGGAAGAACGGCATCCCGCTGACGGCCGCCCCGACCCTGGCGGATGCGGAATACCGGCTGAAGCCCTTCCTGCCGGCGCTGGCCACGGCCGATGCGGTGCGCAAGGGGCAGCTGCCGAAGGAGGCGATGACCGACGAGGTCAAGCGAAAGCTGGCCGAATACAACGACCTGCTGGTGAATTTCCGCTACGCCGACGATCCGGACGGGGTGAAATGCCCCTTCGGCGCGCATCTGCGGCGGGTGAACCCGCGCGACATGCTGGACCCCGACCCGGACAACCAGAAGGCGAAGCAGACCACCACGCAGCTGACCAACCGGCGCCGCATCCTCCGCCGCGGCCTGCCCTATGGCCCGGTGGATCCGGTGGAGTTCGAGAAGTCCCGCCAGGACGACCAGGCGGAGCACGGCGTCTTCATCATGGCGCTGTGCAGCAGCCTGTTCCGGCAGTTCGAGTTCATCCAGCAGCAATGGATCCAGTACGGGCTGGACCTCGATTCCGGCAACGACGCCTGCCCGATCACCGGCCGGCGCGACAAGGACAACCGGCAGGCCAACAAATTCGTCGTCCCGGTCGATGGCGATTGCGGCCGGGCGCCCTTCATCGCCGCCAACCTGCCGCAGTTCGTGGAGACGCGGGGCGGCGAGTATTTCTTCATCCCCAGCATCACCGCGCTGCGGATGATGGCGATGGGATCGGTGGACCCGACCTGACCCCCGCCCGCCGCGGATGACGACACCGCGCCGCGGCCCGCCCGGCCGCGGCGCCGGCGCGCCCCAGCATGGACAAGGCAGCACGATGGCCGAGACGCGAAGCACCGGCGCGAAGATCTTCGACTGGCTCAAAAGCAAGATGGACACGGCGTTCCTCATCCTGCGGAACACCCTGCCCATCCTGGTGGTCCGCTTCGGCGGCCGGACCTATGCGCTGGTGACGCGCTTCGACGACGTGCAGGAGGTGCTGCAGCGTCCCAACGTGTTCAACGTGACCTATGCGCCGAAGATCGCGGTCATCATGCAGGGGGACAACATCTTCCTCGGCATGCGGGACGAGCCGGACTTCACCCGCGACAAGACCACCATGCGCATGGCGGCGCCGCGGGCCGAGGCGGTGGCGCGGGTGAAGCCGGAGACGGCGCGCATCACCGCCGAGGTCATGCAGCCGGCGCTGCAGCGCGGGCGGGTGGACCTGGCGATGGAGTTGACGCAGGAGGTGACGACGCGCCTCTTCGGCGCCTATTTCGGCACGCCCGGCGCGTCGGTGAAGGAGATCTCGGACCAGGCGCGCAGCCTGTTCGGCTACATGTTCGCCGACCTGTTCGACGACCCGGACCGCAAGACGGCGGCCGAGCCGGTCGCCGAGGCGATGCGCTGCTACCTGGAAGCGGCGATCGCCGCCCGGAAGAAGGACCGTGGCCGGCACGACGACATCCTGGAACGCTGCCTGCAGCTGCAGGATGGCGGCGCCCCCGGCATGTCGGACCGGCAGATCCGCAACAACCTGATCGGCCTGATCGTCGGCGCCCTGCCGCAGCCGCCGATGGTCATCCCGCAGCTCTTCGACGTGCTGCTGGACCGGAAGAAGGAACTGGCGGAGGCGCAGGCGGCGGCGCGGGCCGATGACGACGCGGCGGTGTCCCGCTATGTCTTCGAGGCATCGCGCTTCTTCCCGCTGACCCCCGGCCTGTTCCGCAATTGCGAGGAAAGCTACCGCGTCGCCGCCGGCACGCTGCGCGCCCGCACCATCCCGAAGGGCGCCTTCGTCATGGCCGCGACGCGGTCGGCGATGTTCGACGGAAGGCGGGTGGCCAACCCGCGGCGCTTCGTCCCCGGCCGGCCGGACTACCAGTACATGCATTTCGGCTACGGCATGCATGAATGCTTCGGCCTCTACATGAACCGGGTGATGATCCCGGAAATCTGCAAGGCCGTGCTGAAGCTGCCCGATCTCCGCCGCGCCCGCGGCGCCGACGGGACGCTGCGGATGGACGAGGATTTCGGGATCTTCCCGATGAACCTGACGGTGGAGTTCGGCTGACGGCCGCGGGGCCGCGGGCCTTCGGGTCCCTGGCCGGCAGTCGGGCGGCGCTGTCCCGCCCTGGCTGCGCCGCGCCGCCGCGCGGCCCTGCCGATGG
>NZ_SMOA01000307.1 GCF_004353985.1 Paracraurococcus ruber
GGCTCGCCAAGGACTGGGAGTGCCTGAACCGGTCAGGCCTGTGCTTCCTGCGCTGGGCCTCCGTCCGCCTCATGCTGCGAAGGCTCTGCCAAACCAGAACATGATCCCGGACGGACTCTAAAGACGCGTTCGCCAATCTCCAGTGTTTCACGCGCGCGCACCGCGCTGATCGGCTTAAGCACAGGTGTTCTGACGGCGATGACACATCGATCCGATGGCGTGTCTGCGAAAGCGAGCAAAACCTGATGCTGAATACCTCCCTGCCTGATTACCAACTCAGCCATTCCGGTCACGACATGGCAAGTCGTGAGGAGTTGCGTTTGCGATATCGCTACGGCGGACCCCTGCTGCGCCTCGATTGATCCATTGCCCGCTTTCGCAATCAGTATCCAAATCGCGCTACGTGTCCGATTGAATACTTCCATAGCCGACCGCTCACGTGGCGCGACTGCGATCGGCATAGGGTCAAGAGTTCCAGGCATTGCCGGCCGCGGAGTTGTCGGCAGTACAACAGCGTTCCTTTGATGCGACGTCCCAACGGTCGCACGTGGGTTAGCAGCAGGCCCCGTTTTGAGCAGACCAAGGTCAAACCGTAGCGCCCTTATCCACCAGCGGAGATCGCTTTCGACCTCTGGCAAACACGACGGAGCACGTGGATTTCGGAGCGAAGCGCCAGTGGGTCCGCAAAACTCGCCCAGCCGGAGTTCCTGCAACTGTTCGCAAGCCTCAAAAGGGCCATTCAGGCGAACCAACCTATCGACTTCTGTGCAATACCAACGATTGAGGCGACGGGCCTCATCCGCCTGTTGCGGCGACCAATCTTCGAGCCGAGTTGCAGACCGGATGTCGTCCGGCAGCATATCCTTTTCGTAGAACGCCCCTGGCTGCGCAAGAGCGGTGCTAGTGAACCAAACAAGGAGCAGCGCCGCCATCCAGTTCGCCATACGTAATGGTTCTGGCTGGTGCCGGCGTAGTCAAGGATCGACTTGCCCCACGCTGCTATTCGATGACACGCCGTACCGGCTTCCCTCTTCCCACATATCCCGGCGCCCCAAGCTGCGGGTCATCCACCAGCGCCGCCGCGACTGGCGGCTCGCCGCATTGCTGGCACCGCATCCTAGCGACCAAGGCCGGCGCCCGAACCTCCGGCCCGAAGCGGCGGGCCAGCAACCGGCAGGGAAACAAGGTGGTCCGGCCGCAGATGCATCGGACCTCCAACCACCAGCTATCCAGCGCGGCGAGGGTGTCGAGGGGCGGCGGCATGATCCCTCCAGTGACGCGAACGTATAGAGAACATTGTCACGCCAACGCAGCGCAGTGCGTGCCGTCTCAACATCACAGGTTGTTTCGGGACGGGCGGCCTCTGACGACCAGCTACCCCCGCCGGCTGGGTAGGAATTGCGTAGAGTGGGGTAGGATCGGGGGTAAGCCTGGCCGATTTCGTCTTAACGCATTGAAATCGCTGGGCTTTCTGGCGGAGAGGGTGGGATTCGAACCCACGGTAGGCTTGCACCTACTTCGGTTTTCGAGACCGACGCGATCGACCACTCCGCCACCTCTCCGCGGCAGGGTCGCCCGGCCCTATAAGGGGCGTCGCTGGCCGGTGCAACGCCCTTCGCCGGCCAGGGGTGCCGCCCCTTTGGGCGCCTCGCGCCGGCCGCCTCCCTGGGCATCTCCCCCTCAGCCGCCCGCCTCCGCCGTTGACGCCGCCGTCCGGCCGCCGCTATAAGCCCGCCCTCCCGGCGGCACCCCGTGTCGCGGGCGGCCTTCCGTGGCCGACAGACCGCCGAGTTTCCACCAGTTTCCCCGGGGCACCACCGCCCCGGCACCGAAAGCCCGGCGCGACCGGGTTGGGGCCGCACGATGACCTTCGCAGTGATCCGCACCGGCGGAAAGCAGTACCGGGTGACGCCCGATGCCACCCTGACGGTGGAGAAGCTCGAGGCCGAGCCGGGCGCCACCATCACCTTCCACGACGTGCTGGCAATCGGCGGCGAGGCCGGGCTGACCCTCGGCGCCCCAACCGTGCCGGGCGCCCGCGTCACCGCCACCGTGGTCTCCCAGACCCGCGGCGAGAAGGTCATCATCTTCAAGAAGAAGCGCCGGCAGAACTACCGCCGCAAGAAGGGCCATCGGCAGCACCTTACCGTGCTGAAGATCGCCGAGATCGCGGCGGCCTGAAGGAGATCGGATCATGGCACACAAGAAGGCCGGCGGTTCCTCCCGCAACGGGCGCGACAGCGCCGGCAAGCGCCTCGGCGTCAAGCTGTTCGGCGGCCAGGTCGTGAAGGCCGGCAACATCATCGTCACCCAGCGCGGCACCAAGATGCTGCCGGGGCGGCATGTCTATGTCGGCCGCACGCATTCCCTGCATGCCGAAGTGGATGGCCGCGTGAAGTTCGAGCGCAAGGCCGAAGGCCGCGTCGCCGTGTCGGTCGAGGCGCTGCCGCAGGCCGCCGAATAGGCTCCGGCACCGCCATCCGCAGTGCGGGGGCCTGGCGCCCCCGCGGCTTGTCGTACCGGGGGCCCTCGCGGCCCCCGTTCGCATTTCCGGGGCCCGCTCTCCGCCCCACCCCACCCAGGGTCCCACTCCCATGAAATTCCTCGACGAAGCCAAGGTCTGGGTGAAGGCCGGCGATGGCGGCGACGGCGTCGTCGCCTTCCGGCGGGAGAAATACATCGAATTCGGCGGGCCCGATGGCGGCAATGGCGGCCGCGGCGGCGATGTGGTGGCCGAGGCGGTGGAGGGGCTGAACACCCTGATCGACTACCGCTACGCGCAGCATTTCAAGGCCCGCAAGGGCGGCAACGGCGCCGGCAATGACCGCAGCGGCGCCGGCTCGGACGATGTCGTGCTGCGCCTGCCGGTCGGCACCCAGATCCTGGCCGAGGACCGGGAGACGCTGCTCGCCGATCTCGACACGCCGGGCATGCGGGTGGTGATCGCCCGCGGCGGCGATGGCGGCCATGGCAATGCGCATTTCAAGACCAGTACCAACCGCGCCCCGCGCCGCGCCGACAAGGGCTGGCCGGGGGAGGAGCGCTGGATCTGGCTCCGCCTCAAGCTCATCGCCGATGCCGGGCTGGTCGGGTTGCCGAATGCCGGCAAGTCCACCTTCCTCGCCGCCGTCAGCGCGGCGCGGCCGAAGATCGCCGACTACCCCTTCACCACGCTGCACCCGCAGCTTGGCGTCGTGCGGCTGAACGCGTCCGAGGAATTCGTCCTCGCCGACATCCCCGGCCTGATCGAGGGCGCGCATGAGGGCGTCGGCCTGGGCGACCGCTTCCTCGGCCATGTGGAGCGCTGCGCGGTGCTGCTGCACCTGGTCGATGGCAGCCAGCCCGACCCGGTCGGCGCTTGGCGCACGGTGCGGGAGGAGCTGGCGATGTACGGCCAGGGCCTGGCCGAGAAGCCGGAGATCCTGGCGCTGAACAAGCTGGACGCCATGACCCCGCAGGCCAAGGTCAGCCGTGCGAAGGCGTTGGAACGCGCGGCGGGCCGGCCGGTGCTGCTCTGCTCCGGCGCGACCGGGGATGGCGTGCCGGAGGTGTTGCGGGCCCTGGCCGGGCCGGTGGCCGCGGCGCGGGACGCACGGGCGGCGCAGCCGGCGGCCTTGCCGCTGCCCAGCCCGGTCGCCTCGCCTCGCGTCCAGGTCCGCCGAATCGAATCGCTCGAGCAGGACTGAGGATCCGGTTCCGGCGGGGACCGGCGGCGCGGAGACGCGACGCGGCCCTGGCTGCCGGTCTGCCACGACGCAGCGGGGCGCCGCGCGACCGCTTCCGCGCGCCGCGCCCGCTCCCGGCCGGCGCGGCCCCGCGCGATGCGGGGCGGCATCATGCCCATCCCGCTGCCGGCTGGCCGTGACCCTCCTCAGGGTCGCGCCGCGGCCCCCAGCCTGATGCATCGCGCCGCGCCAGCCCCGGGACGCTGATCCCGCCATCCCGGCCGGCCTCCACGGCCGGCCCGGCCCGCGCAGGGTGCCGCAGGCGCGGCCGCCGCGCCGGCAATGCCTGCCCTGCCGGTGCCCCGACATGAGCCGGCCGGCCCCGGGCCAAGGCCCTCCTCCCCTGGCGCGCGGGCCACCCAGCCCGCCGACCGCCGCGCCGGACCGGCATCTGCGCGGCCGCCGCCGACCGCCGCGGCGGTGGATGGCAGACCGGGGCAGATCCCGCTCAGGTGGAATCACCCGAGCGGGTGAAGCTGCTCGCAGAGTCGGATGACTAGAGCGGTTGCCATGCGCCCTGGCGGCCGGAAACCGCGCTGGCCCCCACTCCCCACCCGACCCAGGCCGAGAGGGCGGTCGCGGGCCGGACGGCGCTGTCCCCGTCCGCGGTGGCCGGGTGCGGGTCTCCCCCCGTGTCGCCGGGCGCCTGGCCGGCGCCTTCGTGCCGCAAGGGCTTTCCCCCTGGCCATCGCCCAGCCGCGGCGTGCCGACACCGGCCCACCCGAACGGTCTTCGCCCGCCGGTTGCGGCGAGGCGGCGCCAGGCGGGACCGGCACGGGTGCCGGCGGTCCCGCCGCGCCAGGCCCGGCATTCCCGGGACAACAGTGATCCCACGCTGCGAAACACCCCTCGGGTGAGGGACTCCGGGCGCCCGCAACCCCCAGTCCCGATCTCCTGCCGCGTGGTTCTGTCCGTTTCCGCACCCAAGAGTTGAAGTGTGAATCGCCTTCTCGCGATTGCACCTCCAGATTGTATACTTCATACGCTTCACCCGCGACGCG
Source organism: Paracraurococcus ruber (assembly GCF_004353985.1). GTDB lineage: Bacteria > Pseudomonadota > Alphaproteobacteria > Acetobacterales > Acetobacteraceae > Paracraurococcus > Paracraurococcus ruber. The sequence goes on from NZ_SMOA01000307.1 coordinate 4,727, forward strand.
AGATCACAATCCTGTGCATCACGCGATGTTGGAGAGCAGAAGCGCATGGACCTCGGCACCGCGAACACGACCGGCCCGGACAGCCTCGTCCTCAGCCTCTCGCAGGAGGCGTGGCAGGGCGATGCCCAGTTCACGGTCTCGCTCGACGGGCAGCAGGTCGGCGGCATCTTCAGCGCCGCCAGCGCGCATGGTCAGGCCAGCGACACGCTGACCCTGCACGGCGACTTCGGCGCCGGCCAGCACCAGGTGACCGTCACCTTCCTCAATGATGCCTATGCCGGCAGCCCCGACACCGACCGCAACCTGCATGTCGACGGCATCGCCCTGAACGGCGCCGCGCTGCCGGGCGGCACGGCCGACCTGCTCTCGGCCGGCAGCGCCAGCTTCGCCTTCGGCCCGCAGGGCCAGGCCGGGGCGCCAGCCCAGCCGGCGGTCCAGCCCGCCATCGAGGCGCAATCCTTCGCCCCGGCCAGCCCCGGCGGCTACCGCGAGGTCTGGCACGAAAGCTTCGACAACGGCCTCGGCATGTTCTCGCATGCCTGGGGCCCCGGCGTGGACGCCTCAGTCCCCGGCCAGATCACCATCCACAGCACCGCCGACAACCAGGACAGCGGCGCCATGGTCCGCCCGGCCGGCGGGGAGAGCGGCTTCGGCTTCGGCCTCTACAGCTTCACCCTGAAGACCGCCGGGCCGATCGGCACCTATGCGCTCACCTGGCCGGCCAGCGATGCCTGGCCGGGGCCGGAGATGGACATCCTGGAGATCGACGGCGGCGGCCGGCCCTATTCCACCCTGCACTGGAAGGGCGGCGACGGGTCGAACCAGTACACCTCCTTCGGCCTGGGCGATGTCGACGTGACCCAGACCCATACCTATGCGCTGGACTGGCAGCCGGGCCGGCTGACCATGTTCGTCGATGGGCGGGAAGCCTGGACCACCACCGACCATGTGCCGATGGATGCGGCGCATGGCGGGGAGAATACCTGCCCCGGCATCGGCGTGCAGACCTGGTGGAACGACGGCGCCCTGGGCGGCGGCAACTTCATCACCCTCTACGACGCCTCCTACAGCGTCATCGGCTGAGCGCCAGCGGGTCGGCGGCCGGTTGCCGGTGGCCGACCCGCGCCGGGCCCCGGGTGCGGGCGGGCCCTGGCCTTCAGGCCTCCGGCCCGCGATCCGGGCGCCGGCCCCGCCCCGCCTGCGACAGGTGGGGCGCGACACCGCAGGCCGCGCCGCCGCGGGGCGCGCCTGCCCGGCG
>NZ_SMOA01000308.1 GCF_004353985.1 Paracraurococcus ruber
GCCTGGACCGCGCCGCGGCACCGGCCGGTGGCGGAGGCCGCGGCCGTGCGGGCGGCGGCGGCGGCGCTGCGCTCGTCCCAGCGCGTTGCGATCGTCGCCGGCGATGGCGCGGCGCTGTCCGGTTGCGGGGCGGAATTGCTGGCGCTGGCGGAGGCGCTGCGGGCACCCATCGCCACCTCGCTCGGCGCGCGCGGCCTCGTCTCCACGCGGCATGCGCTGCATGTCGGCGTCGCCGGCAATTACTCCGCGCCGCCGGCCAACCAGGTGGTGCATGCGGCGGATCTCGTGCTGTTCGTCGGCTGCGACACCGGCGACCAGGTGACCCATGCCTGGCGCGTGCCGCGGCCGGGCACGCGGGTGGTGCAGGTGGATGCCGACCCGCTGGAGTTCGAGCGGAGCTATGCGACGGAGGTCGCGCTGCTCGGCGACCCGAAGGCCACGCTGGCGGCGCTGGTCGCGGAACTCGGCACGCCGGCGCGGGAGGGCGGCTTCCTGGCGGAGGCGCAGGCGCTGATGGCCGGGTGGCGGCGGGCGGTGGCGCCGCGGCTGGCCAGCGAGGCCGTGGCCATCGACCCGGCGCGGCTCTGCGCCGAGATCACCCGCGCGCTCCCGGGGGACGGCATCCTCGTCGCCGATACCGGCTATTCCGGCATCTGGACCGGCACGCTGGTGGAGATGGAGCCGACCCAGACCTACCTCCGCGCGGCAGGGTCGCTGGGCTGGGCCTTCCCGGCCTCGCTCGGCGCCAGGCTGGCGGCGCCGCAGCGCAAGGTGGTGTGCTGGTCGGGCGACGGCGCGCTGTACTACCACCTGCCGGAACTGGAAACGGCGAAGCGCCGCGGCATCGCCGTGGTGCTGGTGGTGAACAACAATTCCGGCTTCGGCCAGGGCTGGCCGAACTACCTGAAGCAGGCCGGCAACCGGCCGGTGGCGGCGGAGCAGGTGCTGCGCTTCGGCCCGACCGATTTCGCCGCCGTCGCGCGGCAATTCGGCCTGAAGGGCATCCGCGTGGAACGGCCGCAGGACATCGCCGGCGCGCTGGCGGAGGCGCTGGCGAGCGAGGAGACGGTGGTGGTGGACGTCGCCACCGACATCGACTGCCGGGCGCCGGAACCCTGGACGCCCTAGCTCCCCCAGCGGTCAACGCACGAGAAGGAGACGAACATATGGCACGCGTGGCGGTCATCGGCGCCGGGACCATGGGGCATGCGCTGGCGCTGGTCTTCGCGCTGGGCGGGCACCGGGTGCGGCTGACCGACAGCAACCCGGCGACCCTGGCCAAGGCACAGGGGCTGATGGAGACGGCGCTGGCGACGCTGGTGCAGGGCGGGGAGGCGCCGGCGGACTGGACCTCCGGCCATCTCGCCCAGGCGGTGACGCGGCATGAGAGCCTGGAGGAAGCGGTCGACGGCGCCGAGCTGATCGTCGAGGCGATCATCGAGGTGCCGGAGGCGAAGCGCGCGCTCTACGAGCGGCTGGATGCCTGCGCGCCGCCCGACGCCATCCTCGCCAGCAACACCAGCCACCTGGACGTCTTCCCGCTGATCCCCAAGGCGCGGCAGCGGCGGGCGATGATCGCCCATTGGTACACGCCGCCCTATCTGGTGGATCTGGTGGACATGATCCCGGGGCCGGATTGCGAGCCGGCGACCTTCGAGCAGGTCTTCGGCATGCTGAAGGACATGGGCAAGCAGCCGCTGGGCCTGAAGAAATTCGTCCCCGGCTATGTCGCCAACCGCATCCAGGCGGCGATCGGTCTCGAAGTGCAGCACCTGCTGGACGAGGGCGTGGCGACGGCGCCGGAGATCGACGCCGCCATCATCCACGGCCTGGCGCTGCGGCTGCCGATCCTCGGCTTCTACGCCAAGGCGGATTTCACCGGCCTCGCGCTGATGCAGGCGGTGATGGCGAATCGCAGCTATACGGCGCCGGAACCGCGCGGCAGCAGCCCGGCGCTGGACAGGCTCGTTGCGGAAGGCCGCACCGGCGTGCTGGCCGGCGCGGGCTACTATGGCTGGCCGGGCGACGCGGCGGCGCTGTTCGAGGCGCGGGACCGCAGGCTGATCGCCCTGAAGCAGGCGATGCGGCAGATCGGGACGATGGCTGGATTGGAGCGAAGCGAATGATCCGCTACGAACTCACGGGCAAGGCGGCGCTGGTGACGGGCGCGGCCTCGGGCATCGGGCTGGCGCTGGCGACGCAGCTGGCGCGCAACGGCGCGAAGGTGGCGATCAACCACCTGGCCGACGATGCGCGCGGGCCGCAGGCGGTGGAGGCGCTGCGGGCCGAGGGGCTCGACGCGATCGCCGCGCCGGGCAATGTCGGCGATGCGCAGGATTGCGCGCGCATGGTGGAACAGGCGGTCGCCGATCTCGGCCGGCTCGACTACCTGGCGAACAATGCCGGCACGCCGGGCACCAGCCGCAGCATCCCGCCCGCCGACCTCGACCGTGTCACCGAGGAATTCTGGGACACGCTGCTGCAGGTGAACCTGGTGGGCGTGTTCCGCTGCACCAAGGCGGCGGCGCCGGCGCTGCGCGCGGCGAAGGGCGCGGTGGTGAACACGGCATCCATCGCCGGGCTGGGCCATGTCGGCTCCTCCATGCCCTATGGCGCGACCAAGGCGGGCGTGATCAGCCTGACCAAGAACCTGGCGCGGGCGCTGGCGCCGGAGGTGCGGGTGAATGCGGTGGCGCCGGGCGCGGTGGACAGCGCCTGGATGATCGAATGGACGAACGAGCAGCGCGCGGGGTCGATCGACAAGGCGCTGCTGAAGCGCCGCTGCACGCCGGACGACCTGGCGGAGGTGATGCTGTTCCTGCTGGCCGGTGCCGCCATGGTGACGGGGCAGACGGTGACGGTGGATGGCGGGTTGACGCTGGGCTGACCCGGGCCGGGGTCCGGGGGGGGGCGCTTGACCCCCCGGCGGGGTGCAGGGGCAGCGCCCCTGCTTACCGGTCCGGCAACACGACCACGGTCCCCCGCTTCGTCCCCGCCTCCACGGCCTCATGCGCCGCCGCCGTCTCCGCCAGCGGGAAGGTGGCGGCCACGCGGTGCAGCCTGGCGCCCTCCCGCAGCCATTGCGTGATGTCCAGCATGGCCTGCCGTCGTGCCGCGGCGGGCGCGCTGTTCAGCACCACGCCGCGCAGGTTCACGTTCTTCCGCATCAGCGTGCCGGACACCGGAATGGCCGGCGTCGCACCGCCCTTGCTGGCATAGCCGATGACGCTGCCGTTCAGGGCGACCACAGCCGACCACAGCGCGACATTGCCGGCGACATCCACCTCGACCACCCGGTCCACGCCCTGGCCACCCGTCGCGTCCAGGATGCGCTGGGCGCAGTCCGGCGCGCGGTAGTCGAAGACCTGCTCCGCGCCCGCGGCCGAGGCATCTTCCGCCTTCCAGCCGCCGCTGGCGGTCGCCAGCACCTGCGCCGCGCCGCCCCAGCGCGCGAGCTGCACGGCGTAGTTGCCCACCGCGCCGCCGCCGCCCGAGACCAGCACGCGCAGCCCCGCCACCGGCCCGTCGGCGAAGAGGCAGCGATGCGCCGTCATGCCGGGGATGCCGAGGCAGGCGCCGACCTCGAAGGGCACCTCCTCCGGCAGGTCATGCACGCAGTCCTGCGGCACGCAGGTGGACTCGGCGGCGGTGCCGAATGGGCGGAAGCGCTGCGCGTTGTAGAGCCAGACACGGCGGCCGAGCAGCGCCGGGTCGGCGCCTTGCCCGAGGGCTTCGACGATCCCGGCGCCGTCGCTGTTCGGGATGATCAGCGGGAATTCGTTGGCATAGCTGGTGCCGGCGCGGCGATAGGTGTCGGCCGGGTTGACGCCGGAGGCGAGGAGGCGGACGCGCACCTCGCCCGGCGCGGGGGCGGCCCGCGGCCGCTCGCCGTAGTGCAGCACCTCCCGCGCCGGGCCGGTCCGCTCGTACCAGACGGCTCGCATCGCATCCCTCCCATGGCGATCCGGCAAGTCTGCCTGGACCCGCGGGGTTTGACAGCCCGGCCCGGGGGCGGCTTGGATCTACGGCGCGGCGGCCTGCGCCCGGGCCCGGGCGCCGATCCGCCGGAGACCGTTTCCCGCAGGGCGGCAGCAAGCGCCGGGGCGTCCACGCCCCGGCAAGCCCTGCGCCAGAGGAGGACCCCGCCATGGCCCTGACCATCGAGCAATTCGCCACCCAGTGCCGCCAGGCGCTGCTGGCCGATCCCGGCCCCTCCGGCCGGGTCCAGGTGGTGCACCTGGTGCAGGAGGCGCTGAAGGATGCCGGCTTCGTCGCCGCCGCCCTCCCCGAAGGCACGCCCGAGCGCAAGGTGCTCTACGAGGACCCCGATCTCGGCTTCACCATCCTCGCGCATGCCTATGTCGGGGCGAAGGGCAGCAAGCCGCATGACCATGGCCCGTCCTGGGCGATCTATGGCCAGGCGGAGGGCGAGACGGTGATGACCGATTTCGATTGCCTGGCGCGGCCGGATGGCGAGCGGCCGGGCAAGGCGAAGCCGGTGCGCGACTACGTGCTGCAGCCGGGCGATGCCTATCTGTACGAGCCCGGCGTGCTGCACGCGCCGCGCCGCGATGGCTCGACCAAGCTGATCCGGATCGAGGGCCTGAACATGGATAGGGTGAAGCGCCTGCCCTACGAGGCGGTGGAGTAGGCCAGGGGCGGATCCGGCTGCGGCCGCCCCGGCCGCAGCAGCGCCAGACCGACCAGCAGCGCCGGCAGGCCGCTGACCAGGAAGCCCCAGCCATGGCTGCCGGTCAGGCTGAGGCAGAGCGCATAGGCCAGGGGCAGCAGGAAGGCGCCGACCTGGCCGAAGGAGAGCACGCCGCCGGTCGCCGTGCCGCGGCGGCCGGGCGGGGCCAGCCGCGCCGCTTCCGCCAGCAGCACGCCGTGCCAGGACATGGCGGTGGCGGACAGGCCGATGGCGGTGAGGCCGACCAGCGCCAGCGGCCAGTCGGCGCCGAACAGGCCGAGCAGCGCGGCGCTGGCCGCCATGCCCAGCGCCAAGCCGCACATCACCGCGCGCGGCGCCACCACCGTGCTGCCCAGCCAGCCCCAGAGGATGCGCCCCGGCACCGCCACCACCATGGCGAGGGAGAACAGCGCGCCGGCCGCCGCCAGGTCCTGGCCGAGCTCCACCAGGAAGATGATGAAATAGGCGGTGAAGACGGTCTGCAGCCCGTTGAAGGCGAAGCAGGCCATGGACAGCGTCCGCAGCTCCCCCGGCCCGGTGACGCTGCGGAGCGTGGTCCAGAAGTCGGACAGGCGGACGGGCTGGGTGGGGATGCGGTCGGAATCGAACTCCCGCCGCAGCGGCTGCAGCACCAGCGCGAAGCCGAGGCAGGCGAGGCCGGCGATGACCAGCGTCGCGCGCCAGCCATAGGCATGCGCGAGGGCGGGGCCGAGCAGCCCGGCCAGCAGCAGCCCGGCCGGCACCGCCGTCTGCTTCAGGGAGAAGACCAGCGGCGCATATCTCGCCGGCGAATAGCGGCCGAGCAGGTGGGAGCTGGCCGGGGTGGAGACCGCCGCGCCGCCGCCGCCGATGATGGCCGAGAGGATGAACAGCGCGATCCAGCCGCTGGCCGCGGCGGCGAGGCCGATGGCGAGCATGGCCAGCGCCCATTGGCTCATCCGCAGGGCGCCGTCGCGCAGGATGAAGCTGCCGCAGCCGAGCTGGAAGCCGAGCGAGGCGAGGGCGGCGAGGCTGACATAGGTGCCGAACCAGGCGGGGTCGAGCGCGAGGTCGGCGATGACCTCCGGCGCCACCACGGCAGGCAGGCCGCGGCCGAGCGAGGCGAAGCTCTGCTGCGCGAACATGGCGCCGAGCGCCAGCAGCAGCAGCTTCAGCGGCCGGCCGAGGGCCATCATGCCCGCCGCGGCCACCGCCGGGGCGCCGCGGCGGCGCCCGTGGCGGTCAGGCCGGCCCGCATGGGTCCCGGCCGGCCTGATCCTGGCGCGTGGCGCGCAGCCGCCCCGCCGGCC
>NZ_SMOA01000309.1 GCF_004353985.1 Paracraurococcus ruber
CTGGGCCGGCACGGCGGGCGGGCTGCTGGTGCAGGCGGCGCTGCTTGGCGCCCTGGCCTTCGGGCTGGCGGCGGGCGCGGCGGGCGCGGCGCTGGCCGTGCTCGGCCTGTTCATCGCGGTCGCCGCGGCCGAGAGCATCGGGTTGCTGCCGCGGGCCGGCATCGCCCTGGCCGGCGCCGCCGCCGGGGCGCGACGGCTGTTCGAACTGGCCGATGCGCCGCCGCCGGTCGCCGAGCCCGCCGCCCCGGCGGAGGAGCCCGCCGGCCATGCGATCCGCGTGGAGGGGCTGCGCTTCGCCTGGAGCGCCGACCGGCCGCCGGTCTTCGATGGGCTCGATCTCGATATCCCGGAAGGGACGCGGCTGGCGCTGCTGGGGCCCTCCGGCGCCGGGAAGTCCAGCTTCGCCGCGCTGCTGCTGAAGCTCGCTGCGCCGCAGGCGGGGCGGATCACGCTGGGCGGGGTGGACATCGCCGCCCTGCCGGCCGAGCTGGTGCGGCGACGCATCGCCTGCCTGACGCAGGATGCGCGGCTGTTCGACGACAGCATCGCCGCCAACCTGCGCATCGCCGCGCCGCTTGCCCCCGATGCGGCGCTGTGGCGGGCGCTGGACCGGGCCGGCATCGGTGAATTGGCGCGGGCGCTGCCCGAGGGGCTGGAAACCCGCTGCGGCGAGGGCGGTGCGCGCTTTTCCGGCGGGCAGGCGCGGCGGCTCGCCCTGGCGCGGGTGCTGCTCTCGGCCGCGCCGGTCCTGGTGCTGGACGAGCCGACTGCGGGGCTGGATGCCGAGACGGAGCGCGCCTTCCTGGAGACGCTGGAGGCGGTGACGGTTGGGCGGACGGTGATCCTGATCACCCATCGCCTGGTCGGCGTGGAGCGGCCGACGCGCATCCTGCGCCTGGCCGGCGGGCGGGCGTTGCCGGCGGCCGGTTAGGGCGGATCGTGGCGCGCGGCGCGGCGTCGGGCCGCGTTGCGATCGATGCGCGGCAATGCCGTGGCTTTAGGCCCCGACCGCAAATCGCGGTCGGGCGGATCGACGGCCGGCATGCGATCGCCCCGCGACCCGTCAGGTGCGGAGGCGCGGCGGCGGCGATCGAGGGCTGCGGCGAGGAAGCGCCGCGCGCCGGCCTCTCTCCCGTTCGGTGACGACGGCGGCACGCGGTTCAGGTGTGCGCGGAGCCGTCGACCGGCGCCGCGCCCAGGCAGTCAAGGACGGCGGATGCTCGGCCATGCCGGCATCCGCGGTGGACGCGTCGGGGCCCCGGGGGGGAGGGCCCGCGCCGCGTCAGGCGAGCAGCGCGACCGGGTCGTTGGTCTCGCGCGCCATGCTCGGGATCAGCACCGCGTCCGCCAGCGCCCAGGTGCCGGTGGCGACGAAGCCGAGCAGGCCGAGGCCGCTCCAGATCAGCGGGATGGACAGTACCGTGATGGCCGCCATGCCGGCGCCGGACAGGCTGCGGCCGAGATAGAGGCGGTGAAGGCCGAACAGGCCGAAAAGAAGCAGCAACAGATAGGCAAGCCCCACCGATTTCCGGCGCGGGCCAGACGACAATACGGCCAACATACGCGAAGACCCCCTTGTAAGCCGCCGGGCGGTCCCCAACCGCGACAGCGCCTCCGTGAAAAATGAGCCAGCTCAGCGCGGAAGGGAAGGTGTTTCGCATGCTGCGGCATCCGGCACCCGTGGGCGTGGCGTGGCGGCCACGCCATGCCGCGAATGACCGGCCCAGTGCGGTCGCGGCCTTGGTAATGCCGCCCTGGGCCTGTCTGGCACGCGGCCGAGTCGCTGCGCGCCGCACCGCCTGGCGATGCCGCGCCCGCGGCCTCGCCACGGCGCGTCGCCGCGCCGCCGGGATCGCCGCGCCGCGGCTTGCCGTGGCGACCGGACGCCGCGCTGCGCCCCTGCCGGCATCAGGGCGCGGATTCGCGCGCCCGGGCCGCTCCCGGCCCGGCGTGATCCGCTCTAGGCTCCGAGCCCATGACCGTCGGAGGCATCGAGGCATGATCGAGCTGTGGACCTGGAACACGCCCAATGGCCGCAAGATCAGCGTGGCGCTGGAGGAGATGGGCCTGCCCTACAAGGTGGTGCCGGTGAACATCAGCAAGGACGAGCAGTTCAACCCGGAATTCCTCGCCTTCAGCCCGAACAACCGGATTCCCGCGATCAAGGACCCGGACGGACCGGGCGGCACCCCGGTCACCGTCTTCGAGAGCGGCGCGATCCTGCTCTACCTGGCGGAGAAGACCGGCAGGTTCATGCCGGCCGACCTGCGGGCGCGCGTGCCGGTGCTGGAATGGCTGATGTGGCAGATGGGCGGCTTCGGCCCGATGCCTGGCCAGGTGCACCACTTCCTGATGCAGCCGGATGGGCCGGCCAAGGACTACGGCTTCAAGCGCTATCACACGGAGACGAAGCGGCTCTACGGCGTGCTGGACCGCCGGCTGGCCGGGCGCGAATTCGTCGCGACCGAGGGCGAGCCGAGCATCGCTGACTTCGCCATCCTCGGCTGGGCCTGGCGGCATGAGCGGCATCAGGTCCCCTTCGACGACCTGCCCAATGTCGGGGCCTGGTACGCCCGAATGATGGCGAGGCCGGCGACCGCCCGGGGGTTCGAGGTGGCGCTGTCCTGACGCGCGGGCAGGCGAGGGCCGGGGTGGCCGGGATGTTTGACGCCGTCCCCGGCCACCTGTAAGACCCGCAACGCGCATACGTCGTGGGCCTGCCATACCTGCGGAGGGGTGGCCGAGTGGCTGAAGGCGACGGTTTGCTAAACCGTTATAGGGGGTCAACCTCTATCGTGGGTTCGAATCCCATCCCCTCCGCCACAAGATCGTGCAAAATCAATAGCTTCTGCTCGATCTGGCCTCGATCCCCCCCTTGAGTCTACCGCCATTCGGGCGCGTGTTTTTTCTGCGCGAGGCCTAGCTTGGCGGCTGGGCCCCACCCTTCTGGAACAACCTGTGATGCGGAGACGGCAGGCGTCGGTCCGCATCGGCGTGCGAAGGTTCCTTTCAGGTTCGCGCCGCTGGACGAATCATGCTATCACCGCGCGATACCCTCGCTGCGCGGGATAACCGGTGGTTGGAGGTCCGCTGCATCTGCGGCAGGACCACCATGCTTGGTCGCAAGAATGCGGTGCCGGACATGCGGCGAGCCGCCAGTCGCGGCGGCGCTGGTGGATAACCCGCAGGCTGGACCGCCGGAGTATGTCGGCGGCGGGCAGCCGTTGAGGCGTTCGATTGGGGTCGATTGACTGCAAAAGGCGGAACGCGGCGGCGCATCGCTCGAAGCCGTCCGCCGGTGCCGTCCTGCGACGCCACCGTCACCGGCCTGCCGACCTCTGGTCAGGCTGCCTGCCGCGCGCTTGCATCTTTCAGGCGCTCCACGACGCGACGCACCTCGCCCGACGCCTTCTCGCCGAAGGCAAGGGCCACCACCCCATCCTCGGCGCGGACGATCGTCGCGGATAGCCATGCCGCTGAGCCTGGCAGCATGATCTCGACGGACGCGCCCCTCTCTAAAGACGGCGCGTCTTTCAGCGCGGCCCCGCTTTCAGAGATGTCTCGCAGCGCGGCGCGATGCTCGACCCCGCCATGCCGCAGCCACACCATATCCGCCCCCAACATGTCGAGCCGCGCATGACGGCGGCGTTCGCCGCTCTCGGCCGCGAGCCGCCCCAGGAAATCGTCCACCTCGCCACGGATTGCTCGCGTCTCGCTGCCGACGGCATCGGCGCTGCCCAGCATCTGCTCGCCAAGGCGCCCAGTGTCGCGCGCGCTGGAGGCGAGATCGCCCATCGCCTCGGCAACACGGTTCACGGTGCCGGACACGTCCTGGACACGATCGTTGATCTCGCGCGTCGCAGTACCCTGTTGCTCCACCGCGGCGGCGATGGCCGAGGCCACCTCGTCCATGCGCGAGATCGACTCCAGCATGGCCTTGATCGCGTCGGCCGCACCCTCCGTCGCGTCGCGCATCGCCTTGATCTGACCGGACACCTCGTCTGTCGCCTTCGCGGTCTGCCCGGCCAGCGCCTTCACCTCGCTCGCCACCACGGCGAAGCCCTTGCCCGCCTCGCCCGCCCGCGCCGCCTCGATTGTCGCATTCAGCGCCAGCAGGTTGGTCTGCCCGGCGATGTCGCCGATCAGCCGGGTGACCTCGGTCACTCGCTCGGCGCTCGCGGTCAGGGTCGCCATTCGCGAATCTGTTGCCTCGGCTGCGGCCACCGCGTCACGGGCGACCTGGGCGGCAACGCCAACTTGGCGCCCGATCTCCGCAACCGACGCGGTCAGCTGCTCCGCCGCGCTGGCGACAGCCGCCAGGTTGCCAGCCGACATCCCTGCCTCGTTCGCTGTGGCCTGTGCCTGGGCCTCGGTCCTGCCCGCCCCGGCAGCCATGGACGAGGCTGCGTCTGTCATCCGGCGCGCCGCCTCCTCCAGCGTGTCGAGAACGGTCCCCACGGATCCGCCGAAGGCAGCAGTAGAGCTGTCCAGCGCGGCCGCCCGGCGCTCACGCAGAGAACGCTCCTCGACCGCATGCCGCTCCAGGCGAAGCTTCTCGACGAGGCTTAGGCGGAACACCTCAAGCGCACGGCCCATCCGGCCGATCTCGTCGCCACGCTCCCGCGCTGGCACCGGCAGATCGAGGCGCCCTGCCGCTATCCCGGTCATGGTATCTGCAATACCGCCGAGGGCCCTAGAGGTCCGCCGCGCCGCGAGCGTCGCCGCAGGCATAGCAAAGAGAAGCGCGAGCAGCAGGGCGCCGAGGATCAGCATCAGGCTCTCCCGCATCGCCGCCTCCCAGCCCTCAAGGGGCAGCGCCACGGCGATCGCGCCAATTGTCTCTCCGCCGCGGCTGAGCAGCGGCTTCAGCACCAGCTTGAACGCCTTCCCGTGGAGTTCCGCTTGGAAGGGCTGCGACGCGCCATCGCGGACGGCGCCCAGGATCGTCGGTGGCAGGCGTTCCTGCCCCAGTCCGGCGAAGGTGGTGGCGGTCAGCCGGTCGCCCGTGAAGAGCAGGACGTCGCCGCCAGCGACCGTTGAGAGCATCACGGCCGCCGAGGCGTCCAGGCGCATGGCGGCGCGGACCGTCCCGACTATTCGCCCCGAATCGCGGACCGGCAGGGTAGCGCCGATCGTCAGCTCTGTGCTGCCAGGGGGCAGCATTGCACCAGTGACAACCTCGCCTGCAAGCGCCCGGCGAACGTCGTCGGCCTGCATGCGGTCATCGCCGCGCTGCCCGGGCGATTGGGCGCGATCCAACACCTTGCCGGTAGCGTCGGTCGCCTCAAGGATCGATAGCGTGACATCGGCTGTGCGGATCACCGTAAAGGTATCCACCAGCAATCGCTGGGTGCGATCCGCGTCGCGTGTCCCGAGTGACTGGATGATGTTCGGCCGTGGAACCATGCCGGCGACATGGGCGTGCATCCGGCGACCGGCCTCCGCAACGGCGTGGGCCAGTCGTTGCTCCGCAGCCTGGAGTTCGGCGGCTAGTCGCGTCTCCTGAATGCGGGCCGACGACCAGTAGCCCGCGAGAAGAGCGAGGCCCCCCGTGGCGATGGCCGGCAGAATGCCCAGAAGGATCAGGCGACCGCGAAGGCTGTCGCGAAAGATGCGGAGGAAGCGGGTCATGCCGGCGGCTCTGGGCTTGGGTGGGCTGCCCTTTGCACGATGCGCTTGAACGTGCGGTTAAGTGGGCCTCAATGGGCTGCGCAGAAATCAGGTGGGCTGTCCCGCGCCGATATGCGATAGCCAGGGTGATGCGGGCGATGGGGCCGACCGACTGCTTTCGTGGATCGGAGAGCTGCCTGCGGAACCGCAGGGGGCGCGGGACTGTCAGGAATTCCGTGTGCGTGCCGGTCAGTGAACGACACGGTCAGGCCAGGGCTTTGGTGAAGCGCTGACCGAAGAGCACGGCGAACTGGGCCTTGGCCATGGCCCATTCGCGGG
>NZ_SMOA01000030.1 GCF_004353985.1 Paracraurococcus ruber
GCCGGCCGCGGCGAAGGCGCGCCGCGGACCCCCAGACCGCAGCGGCGCCATGCCCCGATGCCGGGGCCGTCCGCCGGGCCGGGCCGCCTTCGGCCCTTCGCGCGCATGGCCGGCAAGGGTCAGGCGGTCGGTCGCCCGTCCGGTTGACCGATCCCGCATCCCGTCCCTAGCCTTCGGCGGGAAATACCGGGCCATCCCAGGGCCCGCTCCAGGAAAGGCACCACCCGATGGCCCATCGCGGCTTGCGCTTCGGCATCTTCCTCGCGCCCTTCCACCGCGTGGGGGACAACCCGACGCTGGCGCTGGCCCGCGACCTGGAACTGGTCCAGTGGCTCGACCAGCTCGGCTATGACGAGGCCTGGATCGGCGAGCACCATTCGGCCGGCTGGGAGATCATCGCGTCGCCCGAGATCTTCATGGCCGCGGCCTTCGAGCGCACCAAGCACATCAAGCTCGGCTCCGGCGTCACCTCCCTGCCGTACCACCACCCCTTCCTGGTGGCGCAGCGCTTCGTACAGCTCGACCACATGTCGCGCGGCCGCGCCATGCTGGGCTGCGGCCCGGGCGCGCTCGTCTCCGACGCCTACATGATGGGCATCCAGGCGGAAAACCAGCGCCGCATGATGGATGAGAGCCTGGGCGCCATCATGCGGCTCCTCGCCTGCGAGGAGCCGGTGACGATGAAGACCGACTGGTTCGAGCTGAAGGAGGCGCGCCTCCACCTCGCGCCCTACACCTATCCGCGCTTCGACATCGCCGTCGCCTCCGCCACCACGCCGTCCGGCGTGCTGACCGCGGGCAAGTATGGCGTCGGGCTGCTCAGCCTCGGCGCCGGCCTGCCCGGCGGCAACGCCAAGCTGGCCGAGCACTGGCGCCTGGGCGAGAAGGAGGCCGAGAAGCACGGCACGACCATGCCGCGGTCGGGCTGGCGGCTGGTGGTGAACGTGCATGTCGCCGAGGACGACGAGCGCGCCTTCCGCGACGTGAAGGCCGGCGAGCGGATGGAGACGCTGAGCTACTTCTCCGAGACGCTGGGCCGCCCGCCCATGCGGTCCGAGGATCCGCTGGGCGACGGCCTGCGCGCCGGCACCACGCTGGTCGGCAGCCCGGAGACGGTGGCGAAGGGGATCGAGCGGCTGCTGGAATACACCGAGGGCGGCTGCGGCGGCGTGCTGTTCCGCGCGCATGAATGGGCGAACCGGGAGGACACGCTGCGCAGCTACGAGCTGTTCGCCCGCTGGGTCATGCCGCGCTTCCAGGGCAGCCTGGCGATGCCGGCGCAGAGCCGCGAATGGTGCAGCGAGAACCGCGAGGGCATCTTCGGCCCGCATATCCCGGCGCTGCGCAAGGCCTTCACCGATGCCGGCATGGAAGTGCCGGACCACATGCGGATGCGGCTGCACACCGGCAAGGTCGAGGTCTGAGCCGCGGCCCGCTGCGTCGGCGCTGGTGCGGGCGGGCCGGCGATGGCCCGCCTGCCACCGCCGACGCAGCGGGCAGGGCGGCCGGCAGCCGCCAGGCGGGGCGATGGCACCGACCCGCCGGCGCGCCGACCCGCCGTTTTCACCGCGCGGTAATCCGCGCGCGCTAGGACCGGGGTGCCAAGACCCGGAGACGGTCGGTGCCGCGCATCGCCCCCCTGCTGCCAGCCGCGATCCTTGCCATGCCCCTGCTCGCCGCGGCCGGCCCGGCCCGGGCGGCTGAGGCCGAGGCGGCGCTGCGGATGGCCGCCATGGACCTGGCGCGGCGCGCGGCGGCGCATGTCCAGGCGGTGGGCCGGCCGCGGGCGCTGGCCGATTTCAGCCGCCCGGATGGCGGCTTCGTCCGCGGCGACGACTACGTCTTCTGCCATGCCGCGGACGGCACGGTGCTCGCCCATGGCGGCAACCCGGCGCTGGTCGGCCGCAACATGATGAATGCGCGCGACCCCGATGGCCGCCGCCCGACCGAGACCCTGAACCGCATCGGCTTCACCGAAGGCGCCGGCTGGTACGAGTTCCGCTGGCCCAATCCCGTGACGCGCCGCATCGTCGACCGGGTCGCCTTCGTCATGAAAGTGGAGGACGACCTGGTCTGCGGCGCCGGGTATTTCCGGCACTGAGATGGGCCCGGGCGCCCGCAGGCTCCGGCGCCGGTTCGACGACCTGCCGCTGGCCTGGAAGCTGCTGTTCCTGCCGGCGCTCACCGCCGTCCTCTCGGCCGTCATGCTGGCGGTCGCGGTGCACTGGGCGCGATCGGGCACGGGCGCGCTGCAGGCGCTGGACCGCGACGTGTTCGAACCGGTGCTGGAGGCACATCGGCTGGAGGACGGGATCAGCCTGACCCATGCCGGGCTGTCCGCCCTCATCCTCAAGCGGGTGATCGAGGCGGAGAGCCGCGGCTGGGAAGGCCAGGCGGCGCGGATCCGGCCGGAGCTGGAGGCGCATGCGTCCAGCCTCGACCGGCTGCGGGCCGGATTGGGCGAACTGGGCGCGGGCGGCGCGCTGCGCCGGGTCGAGCGCGCCTTCGCGGCCTATCGCGACGATGTCGAGGCGACGGTGGCGATGGCCGCCACCGACGCCGCCTTCGCCACCATCCTGATGCTGCAGGCGGACCTGCATTTCGCGGAATGGCGCACCGCCATGGAGGACCTGGTCGGCCAGCTGGCCGACCGGCGCCGCACCCTGGCCGAGGCAGCCGCGTCCGCCGGCAGCACCGCCCTGCAGGCGGTCGCCGGCCTCGCCCTGCTCTCCACCCTGGTGACGCTGGCCGGCGGCGTGCTGATCCCCGCCCGGACCATCGGCCGGCCGCTGCTGCGCCTGGCGGACGCGGTCCGCCGGCCCGCCGCGGCCGAGGATGCGGTGCCGGGCACCGCGCGGCGGGACGAGATCGGCACGCTCGCCCGCGCCGTCGCCGCCGCCCGGCAGGATGCCGCCACGCTGCTGCGGCGCGAGGCGGAGCTGACCGAGATCAACCACCGCTTCGACCTGGCGCTGGCGAACATGGCGCATGGGCTGTGCATGCTGGATGCCGAGGCGCGGCTGGTGGTCGCCAATGCCCGGTTCGCGGCGATGCTCGGCCTGCCGGCCGGCCTGGTGCGGCCCGGCCTCGGGCTCGACCGCATCCTCGGCCCCTGGGCGGCCCGCGGCGCGCTGCAGGGCCGGCCGGCCGAGGCCGCCGGGGCCGAGTTCCGGGCCCGGCTGGCGGCCGCCGCGACCGGCAGCTTCGTCGAGCGCCTGGCGGATGGCGCGACCATCGCAATCACCCACCAGGCCATGCCGGCCGGCGGCTGGGTGCTGGTCTTCGAGGACATCTCCGCCCGGCGGGAGGCGGAGGCGCGCATCGCCCACCTGGCCCTGCACGATGCGCTGACCGACCTGCCCAACCGCGTCCTGTTCCGCCAGCGGCTGGAGGAGGCGCTGCAGCGCGCCCGCCGCGGCCATGCCGCCGCGCTGCTCTGCCTCGACCTCGACCGGTTCAAGGAGGTGAACGACACGCTCGGGCATTCGGTCGGCGATGCGCTGCTGCAGGCGGTCACCGCCCGGGTCGGCGCCGCGCTGCGCGGGACCGACATGCTGGCGCGGCTGGGCGGCGACGAGTTCGCCATCATCCAGACCGACGCGCCGGGGCCGGAGGCGGCGACGGCGCTGGCGCAGCGGCTGGTGGACCAGCTCGGCCAGCCCTTCGACCTGCACGGCCACCAGGTGATCATCGGCGCCAGCATCGGCATCGCCTTCGCGCCGGACGATGGCGACGATCCGGAGACGCTGATGAAGGCCGGCGACCTCGCGCTCTACCGCGCCAAGGCGGATGGCCGCGGCTGCTGGCGCTTCTTCGAAGCGGCGATGGATGCGCGCCTGCGGCAGCGCCGCACGGCGGAGCTGGACCTGCGGCGGGCGCTGGCGGCCGGCGAGTTCGAGCTCTTCTACCAGCCGGTGATCGCGCTGCCGGACCGCCGCGTCGGCGGGATGGAAGCGCTGCTGCGCTGGCGCCACCCCGAGAAGGGCATCGTCCCGCCGGACGGGTTCGTGCCGCTGGCCGAGGAGATCGGGCTGCTCATCCCGCTCGGCGAATGGGTGCTGCGGCGCGCCTGCGCCGATGCGATGACCTGGCCGGCCCCGCTGAAGGTGGCGGTGAACCTCTCGCCCGCGCAATTCGCCAGCCGCGGCCTGGTGCAGGCGGTCGCCGGCGCGCTGGAGGCCAGCGGCCTCGAGGCCGGGCGGCTCGAGCTCGAGATCACCGAAACCGTCATGCTGCAGGACAACCAGGCGACGCTGGCGACGCTGGAGCGGCTGCGCGCGCTCGGCGTGCGGATCGCCATGGACGACTTCGGCACCGGCTATTCCTCGCTCAGCTACCTGCAGAAATTCCGCTTCGACAAGGTCAAGATCGACCGCAGCTTCACCAGCGGCCTCGGCGCCTCGCGCGAGAGCCAGGTCATCATCGACGCGGTGACCAGCCTGTGCGAGGGCCTGGCCATGGTCACCACCGCCGAGGGGGTGGAGACCGAGGCGCAGATGGAAGCCCTGTGCCGCAGCGGCTGCCGGGAGGCGCAGGGCTTCCTGTTCAGCCGGCCCCGGCCGGCGGCGGAGGTGCCCGCCATGCTGGCCAGCCTGCGGGACCAGGCGAGCATCGCCATCGCCGCCCAGTAGGCCGTCCGGCGCGGCGGGGCGCCGATGCGTCGCGGCCATCCCCGCCCCGGGCCGGCCGACAGGATCGGTGCGCCGGGCGCGCGGCCCCCACCCGGGCGGTCGGCCGCGGATGCTGCGCCATCCGGCGGTGCCGCACCGGCCGCGGGCCGTGGCGGGCAGTGGGGGGGCGATTAGGCGGCGCCGGCAGGCCCGGCGCGGCTTCAGCCGAAGCGGGCGGCGGTGAAGGCCGCTGGGATGCGGCCGCGCCCCAGCACCGCCTCCGCCGTCAGCCGCCCGGCCAGCGGGCCCAGCGTGTAGCCGTTGCTGGTGACGGCGACCCAGGCGCCCGGCACGCCCGGCAGCCCGCCCAGCAGCGGCGCCCGGTCCACCTCCGGCGCCAGCCCGTTCCAGGCGCGGATGACCTGCATGCCCTCGATCGCCGGCATGACCCGGCCGGCCACCCAGAGATTGCCCTCGATGGACCGGCGGAGGTTGCGCGGCGCGCCCCGGGCGTCCAGCACGCCCGGCCAGCCGCCGCCGATCAGCATGTGGCCGCCATCGCCCTGCTTCAGGGAGAGATGGCGGGAGGCATGCGCCACCAGGTGCCGCATGGCCGGCGCCGAGCCCTCCGTCGCGATCACCTGCTGCACCGCGCCGGTCACCGGCAGGCCCTCGACGCCCAGCATGGCGGCGACGCGGGCGGTGAAGGGGCCGGCGGCGCAGACGATGCGGCCGGCCCGGATCGGCCCGCCGGCGGTGGTCACCGCGAAGCCCGCGCCGTCGCGGGCGATGGCCTGCACCTCCACCCCCTCGGCCAGCCGCGCGCCGGCCCGCAGCGCCAGGCGCTTCACCGCGAGGGTGCCGCGCAGCGGGTCGATCTGGCCCTCGCCCTCGCAAAGCTCGGCGCCGATGAACTCGGGCCCCAGCCAGGGGGCGAGGCTGCGCAACTCGTTCGCGCCGAGCAGATGCGCGCCGATGCCGTGCTTCCGCTCCGCCGCCACCTTGGCGCGCAGCCAGGCCAACTCCGCCTCGGTCTCGGCGAGCATCAGCCCGCCCTCGGTGCGGATGCCGAGGCCCTCGCCGGCCTCCCGGGCGATCTCGCCCCAGAGCCCGATGCTCTCCGGGCCGAGCGGCAGGCGGTCCAGCGCCGGGCCCGTCTCGCTCTCCCCGTCGAAGTCGTAGGTGAGGAGCTGGACATGCAGGCTGCCGGCATTGGCGGTGCTGGCGGCCATGCCGGCCTCGCCGCGCTCCACCACCAGCACATCGGCGCCCTCCCGCGCCAGGTGCAGCGCGGTGGAGAGCCCGACCAGGCCGCCGCCGATGACCAGCACGTCGCAGGCGGCGGGCGGCGGCGCGGCGGGCTTCGCGCGCCAGGCATCGAAGCCGGGCGCGGCGTGGTTGAACCACGGCGCTTCCTGCTCCGGCAGTTCCAGCATCAGCGGCGCCGCCGGCACCGGCTTCACCGGGGCGCGCGGCAGGGCGAAGCCGGCTTCCTCCGTCGCGCCGGCCAGCCGCGCCACGGTGGCGCCGCACATCCGGCCCTGGCAGCGGCCCATGCCGGCGCGCGTCGCCTTCTTCAGCGCGGCCAGCGATCCGCAGCCCTCCGCCTGCGCGGCCCGCAGCGCGCCGGCCGTCACCTCCTCGCAGCGGCAGACCACCGTGGCATCGGCGATGGCGCCGACATCGAAGGCGGGCGGGGCGAAGACCCGCCAGAGCGCCGCCTGGAAATCCCGCGCCCGGCGCAATTCCGCGCGGGTCGCGGCGTCGTCGGGTGCCGCGCAGCCCAGGTCGCGCGCCGCCGCCAGCCCCGCCAGCCGCCCGCGCGCCAGCGCCACCCGCGCGCCGCCCAGGCCGGCGCCGTCGCCCACGGCGAAGACGGCGGGGAGGGAGGTGCGGCCCTCCTCGTCCGTCACCGTCTCCAGCCGCCCCAGCCCCTCATCCACAAAGCGATGGGCGCAGCCGAGCGCGCGGGCCAGGCCGGTCTCTGGCTGGAAGCCGAGATTGAGGGCGCAGGCCTCGGCCTCGATGCGCCGCTCGCCCCGCGGCGTCGCCAGCCGCAGGGCGGCGAAGCGGCCCTCGCCCTCGCAGGCCAGGGGCGTCGCGCCCCACAGCACCGGCACGCCGGCGCGGCGGAGGTGCAGCAGGTAGCCGAGCCCGTCGCGCGCCAGGTCCGGCGCGGCGCGCCACAGGGCCAGCGCGTCGCGCCAGCGCGCCGCCGAGGGCTTCGGCGCCGCCTCCGCCACCGCGACGACGCGCACGCCGCCGGCCAGCAGTTCGCAGGCCAGCTGCAGGTTCAGCGGGCCGTTGCCGGCGACGACCACGCTGGCGCCGGGCGAGACGCGCTGCGCCCGCGCCAGGGTCTGCAGCGCGCCGGTGGTCATCACGCCGGGCAGGGTCCAGCCGGGGATGGGCACGGGGCGCTCATGCGCGCCGGCGGCCAGCAGCAGGCGGCGCGGGCGGATGGTGACCGCCGCCGTGCCGACCAGCGCCGCGATCTCGTCCGGCGCGAAGGCGCCCCAGGCGGTGGCGTTCGGGATCACCTCGACGCCGGCCGCGGCGACCGCCGCGCGCAGCGCATCGCCGGCCTGGAACTGCCGGTCCGGCGCGCGGTGGCGATGGCTGGGGGCGAGCGGCTTCAGGTATTGCCCGCCGGCCTCCGCCCGTTCGTCCAGCACCAGCACGCGCGGCAGCCCGGCCTGCGCCGCGGCCAGCGCCGCGGCAAGCCCGGCCGGCCCGGCGCCGACCACCAGCAGGTCGCAGGCGCGGTCCGCGATGGCGGCGGGCTTCGCGCCGGCCGGCGCCGGCACCGCCGGCAGGGCCGCGGTCACCGCCATGCCGTCCCGCGCCTTCACCAGGCAGGCGCGCTGGCCCTGCCTGCCATCCACCGTCACCACGCAGTCGAAGCAGGCGCCCATGCCGCACCACAGCCCGCGCGGCGCGCCGCCGGCGGTGCGGCGCAGTTCCAGGATGCCGGCGGCGGAAAGGGCGGCGGCAATGGTCTCGCCGGGCAGGGCCGCGACCTCCCGGCCCTCGAAGGTGAAGCGCATCGGCGCGGCGGCGGGCGCGATGTCGGGGTGGGTCAGGCGCATGCCCTTGCCTTGGGCCTCCATCCGGGACGAAATGCCATCATCGCAGAGCACGGGGAGGCGTCCAGCGCATGAACAAGCCCTTCCGTGGGACCTACACCGTGCTGGTCACCCCCTTCACCGCCGATGGCGCGGCGGTGGACCTGGCGGCGCTGGAGCAGCTGGTGGAATTCCAGATCGCCGATGGCATCGACGGGCTGATCCCGCTGGGCTCGACCGGCGAGTTCCTGTCCTGCAGCCGGGAGGAGCGGACGGCGGTGGCCGAGACCGTGATCCGCGTGGCGGCCGGCCGCGTCCCCGTGCTGGTCGGCACCGGCGCCGAGGACACGCGGGAGGTGGTGCGGGCGAGCCGGGAGGCGGAATCGCTCGGCGCCGATGGCGTGATGATCATCCCGCCCTTCTACGCCGTGCCGACCGAGGATGAGCTCTACCACCACTACAAGCGGGTGGCGGATGCGATCGGCATCCCGATCATGGTCTACAACAACCCGGCGACGGCGAATGTGGACCTGACGCCGCCGATCCTCGCGCGGCTCTCCACCATCCCGAACTGCCGCTACGTGAAGGAGAGCACGCTGGAGGTGACGCGGGTGCGCGACATCATCGCGCTCTGCGGCGACCGGATGGAGGTCTTCGCCGGCGTGCTGGGCTATGAGAGCGCATGGCTGGGCGCCATCGGCTGGGTGGCGGTGTGCAGCAACCTGGTGCCGCGCCTGTCGCGGGAGATGTTCGCCGCCGCCGCCTTCGCGCAGGACCAGCCGCGCGCGCTGGCGCTGTACCGGCGGCTGGCGCCGCTGCTGCCCTTCGTCGGCGGGCCGCGCTATGTCAGCGGCACCAAGGCGGGCTTCCGGCTGATGGGGATGGAGATGGGCGACCCGCGGCCGCCGCGCCTGCCGCTGCCGGCCGAGCAGCGGGCGCAACTGGCGCAGGTCTTGCAGGGCATGGGCGTGCTGCCGGCGGGGGCGCGGGCGGCAGAGTGAGGGGGTTTTCCATGCTTCGTCGTTGCATCCTGGCCGCCGCGCTGCTGGCCACCCCGCTGGCGGACCCGGTGGCTGTGAAGGCGCAGCCGGCCTGCGCGCCGCGCGTCGCCGACAGCGAGCTGGTGAAGCCGCGCACCCTGGTGCTGTCCACCAACCCGACCCTGCCGCCGATGCAGTTCGTGGACAGCCAGGGCGTGCTGCGCGGCATGCGGGTGGAGCTGGGGACGGAGATCGCCCGCCGGCTCTGCCTGACGCCGGAGCATGTGCGGATCGAGTTCGCGGCGATGATCCCCGGCCTGGCGGCGCGGCGCTGGGACATGATCAACACCGGCATGTTCTATACCGAGGAACGGGCCAAGCTGATGCAGCTGGTCCGCTACGAGGAGCAGGCGATCAGCATCAGCGTGCCGCGCGGCAATCCGCGCAGCATCCGCCGGATCGAGGATCTGGCCGGGCTGACGGTGGGGGTGGAGCAGGGCGGCTTCGAGTTCCGCCGCACCCAGGACCTGGCGAAGGAGCTGCAGGACAAGGGGCTGCGCCCCATCACCATCCGGCCCTTCGACAATTTCGCCATCTCCTTCCAGGCGCTGCGGGCGGGGCAGCTGGATGCCGCCATCTCCATCGACAGCACGGGCAAGGAGTATGACGAGCGCGGCGAGTTCACCCGCGCCATCAGCGGCCTGTTCGGCACGCCCATCAACTTCGGCTTCCGCAGCAAGGTGCTGGCGACCGCGGTGGCGCAGGTGCTGACCGAGATGCGCAACGACGGCAGCTTCCAGACGCTGCTGGACCGCCATGGCGTGAAGGCCTTCGACGGGCCCTTCGAGGTGGTCGGCCCGAACTGAGCGCCGCGCGGTGCAGGCCTGGCGCTGGGACGGCTTCCTCGACTACCTGTTCAACGCCTATCTGCTGGAAGGCGCCGCCATCTCGGTGGCGCTCACCGCCGGGTCGCTGTTCTTCGGCCTGATCCTGGGGGTGGCGATCGCGCTGCTGCGGCTGTCCGGCCGGCGGGTGCTGTCGGGCTTCGCGCAGTTCTACTGCTGGATCTTCCGCGGCACGCCGCTGCTGGTGCAGCTTCTCATCATCTATACCGGCCTGCCGCTGCTGGGGGTGCGCTTCTCGGTCTGGGAGGCGGCGCTGATCGGCATCTCCCTGAACGAGGGCGCCTATCTGTCGGAGATCGTGCGGGCCGGCATCCTGTCCGTGCCGAAGGGCCAGCGGGAGGCGGCGGCGGCGCTCGGCCTGCACAAGGCGCAGATCTTCCGGCTGGTGACCTGGCCGCAGGCGCTGCGCGTGGTGATCCCGCCGCTGGGCAACAGCGTGAATGGTTTGCTGAAGACGACCTCGGTCGCCAGCGTCATCAGCGTGGACGAGTTGCTGCGGCGGACGCAGATCCTGATCCAGGAGCGGTTCCTGGTGCTGGAATTGTTCGCCGTGGCCGCGCTGTACTACCTGGTGCTGACGACGCTGTGGGAGGTGGTGCAGCGCCGCCTGGAGCGCCGCTACGGCCGCGGCTGGGGCGCGGAATCGGCGGACCGGCGCTGAACCCGAGGTTTCCAGAGGCCTTTCGGCCTTTGGCGGGGAGAGTGTGAGAGGGGCAGATCCCCTCTCACGGACGGCGGAGCATGAGGAGTGCTGCCCCGGACGTCGCCGCCGCGAAGACGAAAGTGGCGGCGAACCCCCTCTCGAACGGCGGCGCCCAGGATTCGAACCACAGCGCCAGCAGCATCGCGCCTGCGACGATGCCCAGCGTGCGGGTCATCATGGTCAGGCTGCCGGCGACGCCGCGCTGGTGGCGGGGCAGGGTGGTCAGGATGATCTCGGCATAGGCCACCTGCACGAGGCCCTGGCCTATGCCGGCCAGCAGCAGGCAGGCGACCATGGCGGCGACGGGCGTGGCGGCATCCCACAGCGCCACCAGGCCGAGGCCGAGCGCGGTGCACGCGGCGCCGGCCTGCACCATGCGCCAGGGCGGCAGCCGGGCCAGCAGCCAGCCGGCCGGCGCGGCGGCCAGGGCGGTGCCGCCGGGCGCCGCGGCGAGGACCAGGCCGGCCGCCAGGGTCGGCAGGCCCGCCGGGCCGGTGAGGTGGTAGGGGACCAGCAGCAGCACGGCGAAGCCGGCGAGGTTCACCAGGGCATTGGCGGCGTTCAGCCGGGCGAAGCCGGGCCGGCGGAAATGCGACAGGTCCATGATCGGGTGCGGCACGCGGCGGCTGCGGCGCAGGAACCCCCAGAAGGACGCGGCGGCCAGGGCGGCCAGCGGCAGGGCGGCGCCCTGGGCCAGGTAGCGCGCCTGGTTCACCGCCAGCAGCAGGGCGATGATGGCCAGCACCAGCAGCAGCGCGCCCGGCAGGTCGAAGGGCTCCCGCCCGCCGTCACGCGGCGGGGCCGGCAGGCCGCGCAGCAGCAGCATGGGCAGCAGCGCCAGCGGCGCGCGGGTCCAGAACACCGCCGGCCAGCCCCATGCCTGCAGGGCGAGGGCGCCGAGCGAGGGGCCGAGCACCGCCCCCACCGCGAAGACCAGGGCATAGACGCCGAGCAGGCGCGGCCGCAGCGCCTCCGGATACAGGCCGGTCACCAGGGCCGGCCCGCAGCCGATGACCAGGGCGGCGCCCACCCCCTGCACCGCGCGCCCGCCCAGCAGCAGCGGGTAGCTGGGCGCGGCGGCGCAGAGCGCCTGCCCCAGCGCCGTCACGCCCAGGCCGATGCGGAAGACCGGGCCATGGCCCAGGATGTCGCCCAGCCGCCCGGCGCCCAGCATCAGGCTGCCGAAGGCCAGCATGTAGCAAACCGGCACCCATTGGATGGCCGGCAGGGCCAGGCCGAAATGCGCCGTCATGGCGGGGAAGGCGATGTTCAGCGCCGTGTCCAGCGCCACCGCGACGGTGCCGAGGGCGACCAGCGCCAATCTCGCGTGGGTGCCTCCCGCCATGGCGCATCCTCGCCCGCGCGGGCGGGCTTGGCCATCCCGCCCGGGTGGCGGCACAATCGGGGCAATCATCGCGGGAGAGAGACGGATGCCCGACCACGCCCTGCCGGAGGCCGCGCCGCGCGCGGATGCGCGGACCTCCTTCGACGCCATCGTCATCGGCGCCGGCATCGCCGGGATGTACCAGCTCTACCGGCTGCGGCAGCTCGGCCTCTCGGTCCGGGCCTTCGAGACCGGGACGGATGTCGGCGGCACCTGGTACTGGAACCGCTACCCCGGCGCGCGCTTCGATTCCGAGAGCTACACCTATGGCTATGCCTTCGACGAGGGGCTGCTGAAGGACTGGGACTGGTCGGAGCACTTCGCCGCCCAGCCGGAGACGCTGCGCTACCTGAACCATGTGGCCGACCGCTTCGACCTGCGGCGCGACATCCAGTTCGAGAGCCGGGTGGCCTCGGCGGCGTGGGAGGAGGCGGGGCGGCGCTGGCAGGTGACGCTGGCGGATGGCCGGCGCTACGACTGCCGCTTCCTGGTGACGGCGCTCGGGCCGCTCTCGGCCCAGACCCTGCCGCGCATCCCCGGCCTGGCCGATTTCCGGGGCCAGTCCTTCCACACCCATGACTGGCCGCGGGAGCCGGTGAACCTCGCCGGCAAGCGCGTCGCCGTCATCGGCACCGGCGCGACCGGCGTGCAGGTGATCCAGACCATCGCGCCCATCGTCGGGCAGCTGACGGTGTTCCAGCGCACGCCCAACTGGTGCACGCCGCTGCACAACCGGCCCATCAGCGCCGAGGAGCAGGCGCGCATCAAGGCCGGCTATCCCGACATGTTCGCGCTGCTGCGCACCACGCCCGGCTGCTACATCCACCAGGCCGACCCGCGCAGCACCTTCGAGGTGAGCGAGGCGGAGCGCGAGGCCTTCTGGGAGAAGCTGTATTCCGAACCGGGCTTCGGCATCTGGATGGCCAATTTCCGGGACATCCTGACCGACCCGAAGGCCAATGCGCTGTTCAGCGAATTCGTGGCGAAGAAGATCCGCCAGCGGGTGAGGGATCCGCAGGTGGCGGAGATGCTGATCCCGAAGAACCACGGCTTCGGCACCCGCCGCGTCCCGCAGGAGACGCAGTACTACGAGGCCTACAACCTGCCGCATGTCCGGCTGGTGGACATCAACGCGACGCCGATCGAGCGGGTGACGGAGCAGGGCATCCGCACCAGTGCCGAGGACTTCGCCTTCGACATCGTCATCTACGCCACGGGCTTCGACGCGGTGACCGGCAGCTTCGACCGCGTCGAGTTCCGCGGGGTGGGCGGCCAGACGCTGAAGGCGAAGTGGGAAGCGGGGACGCGCACCTATCTCGGCCTGATGTCGCAGGGCTTCCCGAACATGCTGACCATCGTCGGGCCGCACAACGCCTCCACGCGCTGCAACATCCCGCGCTGCATCGAGCAGAACGTCGAGTGGATCACCGACCTGATGCGGCATGTGCAGGCGGCGGGCGTCACGCGGTTCGAGGCGACGCCGGAGGCCGAGGCCGACTGGTCCAAGCATGTGGAGGAGCTGGCCGGCGGGCTGCTCTACACGCTGGTCGATTCCTGGATGACCGGCATCAACCGCAACGTGGAGGGGCGGGAGGTGCGCCGCATCCTGCAGTACCAGGGCGGCGCGCCGCAGTACCGGGAAGCCTGCGAGGCGGTGGCGCGGGACGGCTATCGCGGCATGCGGCTGGACTGAGAAAGCACAAGGGCCGCGCGGGTCCCCGCTCGCGCGGCTTTGAGAACGCCCGGCCGCGCAACCAAACCGGCAGCGGCGCGCTGCTGCGGCGCAGACCGGATCGTCGCAGCCGATGGATGACGCGCCGCAGACCAGGGAGAGGGCCGATCCCGCAGGGCGCCGGAGCGACGCGCCACCGCGGCCCGCGGGAGGGAACGAGGCCAGGCCCGCCGAGGCGGACCGGGCCGCGTCCCAGCCGGACGCCAGGCCTGCCTCGCCCTGGCGCCGGCGCCTGGTGATCGGCGGCGGCGCCCTGGCGGCGGTGCTGGTCCTGGCCGGCGGCGGGTGGTGGTGGCAGCAGGCGCGACTCTGGGAATCCACCGACGACGCCTTCCTCGAATCGCATGTCACGCGGCTGGCGCCGCAGGTCGCCGGGCGGGTCGCGGAGTTGCTGGTGGAGGACAACCAGCGCGTCGAGGCCGGGCAGCTCCTGGTGCAGATCGACCCGCGCGACCAGGAGGTGGCGCTGGAGAATGCCCGCGCCCGCCGCGGCAGCGCCGCCGCGCAGGTGGCCGAGGCCGGGGCGCAGGTGGCGGTGCGGCAGGCCGCCATCGCCCAGGCCCGCGCCAACCAGGTGGTGGCCGAGGCCGACCAGGAGAATGCCGAGGCGACGCTCCGCCGCTTCCGCGCGGTCGACCCGCGCGCCGTGACGCGGCAGCAGAACGACGATGCCGAGGCGGCGTCGCGCAGCGCCCGCGCCCGGGTCGATGCGGCGCGGCAGGCCGTGGCGGCGGCGGAAGCCCAGGCGGCGGCGGCCGAGGCGCAGCGCCGCGCCGCCGAGGCGACGCTGCGCGAGGCCGATGCCGCCATCGGCAATGCCGAGCTGCAGCTTTCCTACACGAAGATCGTCGCGCCGGTCGCCGGCCGCATCGCCAATCGCGGGGTCGAGGCGGGCAATTACGTCACGCCCGGCCAGGTCCTGCTGTCGGTGGTGGAGCCCAGCGTCTGGGTGACCGCGAATTTCAAGGAAACCCAGCTGCGGGAGATCCGGCCGGGACAGGCGGTGCAGGTGAAGGTGGATGCCTATCCCGACCCGGTGCTGAACGGGCGGGTGGACAGCATCCAGCGCGGCACCGGCGCCCGCTTCGCCCTGCTGCCGCCGCAGAATGCCACCGGCAACTACGTGAAGGTGACGCAGCGCGTGCCGGTGAAGATCGTGCTGGCCGACGACCGCGCGAAGGACCTGCCGCTCTCCCCCGGGCTGTCGGTGGTGCCGAGCGTCAGGGTGCGGGAATAGTGGCGGCGCTCCCGCGCTCGGCCGCCGGCGACCGGTCCCCCTGGCTGATCGCCACGGTCGTCTCCATCGCCACCTTCATGGAGGTGCTGGACACCACCATCGCCAATGTCGCGCTGCGCCACATGGCCGGCGGCGTCGGCGCCAGCCAGGACGAGAGCACCTGGATCCTCACCACCTACCTGGTGACCAACGCCATCATCCTCCCGGTCTCCGGCTACCTGGCGACGCTGATCGGCCGCAAGCGCTTCTACATGGGCTGCGTCGCGGTGTTCACCCTCGCCTCGCTCGGCTGCGCGCTGTCGGACAGCCTGCCGATACTGCTGGTCTTCCGGGCGATCCAGGGGCTGGGCGGCGGCGGCCTGGCGCCCGTCGAGCAGTCCATCCTGGCCGACACCTTCCCGCCGGAGAAGCGGGCCGGTGCCTTCGCGCTCTATGGCCTCACGGTCGTCACCGCGCCGGCGATGGGCCCGGCGCTCGGCGGCTGGATCACCGACAACTATTCCTGGCACTGGATCTTCCTGATCAACCTGCCCTTCGGCGCGCTCTCGCTCTTCCTCGTCTCGGTCTTCGTGCAGGAGCCGAAGGCGGTGCGGGAGGACCGGCGGAAGGCGCGGGCGGAAGGCAAGGGGATCGACTGGGTCGGCTTCGGCCTCGCCGCCCTTGCGCTCGGCAGTCTGCAGGTGGTGCTGGACCGGGCGGTGATCGACGATGGCTTCTGGTCGCCCATGGTCACCTGGCTGACCGTCGCCTGCGTCGCCGGCTTCGCCCTGCTGATCCCGTGGGAGAGGCGGCAGGCCCGGCCGGCGGTGGATGTGCGGCTGTTCGGGCACCGCAGCTTCCTCGCGTCCAGCCTCATCATGTTCCTGGTCGCCTTCACCCTGTTCAGCACCACCCAGCTCCTGCCGCAGCTGACGCAGGACCTGATGGGCTATGACGCGACCACGGCCGGGCTGACCCTCGCTGTCGGCGGGATCGGGACGATCTTCGTCATGCCCATCGCCGGGCGCATCACCGGCCTGGTGCAGCCGCGCTGGGTGATCCTCTGCGCGCTGCTCTGGTCCGGCGTCGCGCTGCTCCATGCCACGCAGATCACCCTCGAGATGGGGTTCTGGCATGTCTCCACCCTGCGGATCCTGCAGGTGGTGGCGCTGCCCTTCCTCTTCGTCCCCATCACCACCGCCGCCTATGTCGGCCTGCCGCCGGACAAGACCAACGACGCCAGCGCGCTGATCAACCTGATGCGCAACCTCGGCGCCTCGGTCGGCATCTCGGTCATGAACGGCGCGGTGGTGCATGGCGCGCAATTCCACCAGAGCCGGCTGGTGGAGAGCGCGAACGCCGCCAACCCGCTCTGGGCCGAGCAGCTGCGGCAGACCGAGCAGGCGCTGCGCCATGCTGGCCTCGGCGCCTGGGAGGCGTCGCAGGCCGCGCTGTCGCAGCTTGCCGGGCAGTTCGCGGCGCAAGCCCAGGTGCTGTCCTACATGGACGCCTTCTGGCTCCTCGGTGTCGCCGTGCTGGCGCTTTGGCCGCTGGTCTTCCTGATGCGCGACCTGCCGAAAGGGGCGAAGCCGAGTGGCCATTGACGCAGCCCGACAGCACCGCGCCCGGCCAGGCCCGGGCGGGGGCCTCCTTCGCCTTGCGCCGCTCGCCCTGCTGCTGGCCGGCTGCACGGTCGGGCCCAGCTTCCTGCGGCCCGCGCCGCGCGCGCCGGCGCAATGGAGCCGCGCCAGCCTCGACGCGCCCGCCTATGCCCGCAGCCGCGCCGAGGCCCGCGCCATCGACGCCGCCTGGTGGGAGGGCTTCCACGACCCGACGCTCACCCTCCTCGTCGCGCAGGTGGAACAGGGGAATCCCGACCTCGAGGAAGCCGCCGCCCGCATCGCCGAGACGCGGGAGAGCCGGGCGATCGCCTTCGCCGGCTTCTTCCCGACGCTGAACGCCAATGCCTCCGACACGCGGCTCCGGCTGTCGGAGAACAGCCCCTTCGCCTCCATCGCCGGCGGCCGCGTCTCGGCCGGCGGCGGGGCGCCGAATGCCGGGCAGGGGGCGGCGATACCGACCGGGCCGCGGCCCGGCTTCGCCATCTACCAGGCCGGCTTCGACGCCGCCTGGGAGCTCGACATCTTCGGCCGCACCCGCCGCAGCATCGAGGCGGCGGAGGCCGAGATCCTCGGCGCCGAGCGGCTGCTGGACAATGCCCGCCTCTCGCTGCGGGCGGAGGCGGCGCGGACCTACCTGGAACTGCGCGGGCTGCAGGCGCGGCAGGCGATCGCGCGGCAGAGCCTCCGGCTGCAGCGCGACAATGCGGGCCTGACGCGGTCCCGCTTCGCCTCCGGCTTCGCCACCGAGGTGGATGTCGCCAATGCCAATGCCCTGGTGGCGGGCACCGAGGCGACGCTGCCGCTGCTGGATGCGCAGGTGACGCAGGCGATGAACCGCCTGGCCCGGCTGCTGGGGCAGGAACCGGGGGCGCTGGCCGACCGCCTTGCCGCGCCGTCGCCGATCCCGCCGGCGCCGCCCGCCGTGGCGATCGGCCTGCCGATCGAGACCATCCGCCGCCGGCCGGACGTGGCGGCGGCCGAGGCGGCGCTGGCGGCGCAGACCGCGCGCATCGGCGTCGCCACCGCGCAGCTCTATCCCTCGCTGCGGATCAACGGCTCGCTCGGCCTGCAATCCGGCAACACGGTGAACCTGTTCGAGACGGCGAGCCGCTTCTTCTCCATCGGCCCCTCCCTGATCATCCCGATCTTCCAAGGCGGGCAGCTGCGCGCCCAGGTGCGGCTGGAGGAGGCGCGGCAGCGCACCGCCGCCATCGCCTGGCGCCGCACCGTGCTGGACGCGCTGCACGAGGTGGAGAATGCGCTGGCCGCCTATTACGGCGACCAGGGGCGGCGCGACGCGCTGCGGCGGCAGGCGGCGGCGGCGCGGCAGGCGGCGAACCTGGCGCGCACCCGCTTTGCCGCCGGGCTCGGCACCTTCCTGGAAGTGCTGGATGCCGACCGCACGCGGCTCTCGGCGGAGCTTTCGGTGGCGGAGAGCAGCGCGGCGGTCGCGACCGACCTCGTCGCCGTCTACAAGGCGCTGGGCGGCGGCTGGGAACCGGGGCATTGAGGAGGGCGCCGCCCTCCTCAAACGCCACCCGCCGGGCCGGCACCCGGCCTGGACCAGTCCGAGTCACGCCTGTTTGCAGCGTGCCGCGCCTGGACTAGCCTTCGCGCAAGCACAGCAAGCGGGAGGATGCGCATGCGCGGGGTGGTGTTCCACGGGGACCGGGAGCTGGAGATCATGTCCTTCCCCGACCCCACGCCGGGCTTCGGCGAGGTGGTGCTGGAGATGAAGGCCTCCGGCATGTGCGGTAGCGACCTGAAGCAGTACCGCCGCCCCAAGGGCGTGCGGCAGGGCATGGGCCTCGCCGCGGCGGATGGCCCGGTGATCGTCGGGCACGAGCCGTGCGGGGTGGTCGCGGCGGTCGGCCCGGGCGTCGATCCGCGGCAGGCCAAGGTCGGCCAGCGGGTGATGGTGCACCACTACCAGGGCTGCACCACCTGCGGCCATTGCCGCACCGGCTGGCAGCAGCTGTGCCAGCGGGTGCCGGTGAAGGTCTATGGCAACAACAGCCATGGCGGCCACGCGCCCTATCTCTGCGTGCCGGCCAATACCCTGGTGCCGCTGCATGAGGGGCTGAGCTTCCAGGCCGGCGCCGCCATCGCCTGTGGCACCGGCACCGCCTGGGGCGCGCTGCGCCGCCTCGACGTCTCGGGCAACGACACGATCGCCATCTTCGGCCAGGGGCCGGTCGGGCTGTCCGCCACCCAGCTTGCCGTCGCCATGGGCGCGCGCGTCATCGCCCTCGACATCTCGCCGCAGCGGCTGGAACGGGCCAAGGAATTCGGCGCGGCGGAGGTGATCAACCCCTCGAACATGGACCCCGTGCAGGCGATCCGCGACCTGACCCATGGGCTGGGCGCGGAGAAGACGCTCGACACCTCCTCCTCCCCGCAGGCACGCATCCAGGCGGTGCGGGCGCTGAAGGTGTGGGGCACCTGCTGCTTCGTGGGGGAGGGCGGGGATGTCACCATCGACGTCTCGCCCGACATGCTGAGGCGGCAGGCGAGCATCGTCGCGTCCTGGACCTTTTCCGCCGTCGGGCAGGAGGAATGCGCGCAGTTCATCCTCGACCGCGGCATCAAGGTGGATGCGCTGTTCACCGAGACCTGGTCGCTGGACCAGGCCGAGGAGGCCTATCGCCTGTTCGACACCCAGACCAGCGGCAAGGGCGTCTTCCTGTTCTGAGCCGCAGGCTCCGAGCCGGAGATCGCCGTGGCCGCCGCCAGGCGGCCCGGGATGGGTCCGGGCCATGACCCGCGCGTCGCCGCGCGGGGATCATGGCCCTGCGCTGCGCCGATGCCCGGGGGAGGCAGGGCCTCCCCCGGCGCCGCCTCAGCGGATGGGGTCGGTGGGCGCCATGGTGCCGGTCGCCGGCGCGGTGGTCGCCGGGCCGGTCCCGCTCGCCGGCGCGGGCGCCACGGTCCGGCCGGTGCCGTCGCTGACCATGCCGCCGCCCATGTAGGCGCGGTCGCTCTCCCGCTGCTGCTCGCGCCGCGCCGCGGCTTCCTGCGCGCGGGCGCGGCGGGTGCTGGCGCTGCGGCCCTTGCCCTCCTCCACGCCGGGAATGCGGGTCTCCGGGTTGCTCCAGGGCGGCCGGCCCAGGTTCACGTCCTGGGCCGAGGTGGTGGCGCCGGTCACCGCACCGGCGCCGGCGCCGATCGCCGCGCCGGCCAGCGCGCCCACTGGGCCGCCCAGGGCGCCGACGCCCGCGCCGGTGGCCGCGCCGGCCGCGGCGCCGCCGGTGGTGCGGTCGTTGCTGTTGGTGCCGCAGGCGGCGAGCATCGCCCCCAGCAGCGCGGCACCGAGCAGTCTGCCTGTCATGCCATGACTCCTTCTGCCGTGGCGGGCGCCAGCGGCCCGGGGATCGCCCCTGGCCGCAGCACCGCCCGCGGCACCGGAACGTGCCTGCGGCGTGCCGGTTGCCTTCCGGTCAACCGCCGGGTGCTGCCGCGCCGGCCGCCGGGGCGCGACGTCAACCGCCGGGTGCGGGCGGGGCGGGCGCGGGCCAGTCCGGCCGCTCGAAGCGCTGGATCTCCAGCAGGTAGCCGGCCGGGTCGCGGAAGAAGATGTGGGTGATGCCGGTGGCCTCGTTGCGCCGCGGCGGGCCGTCGCAGGCGATGCCCTGCGCCGCCAGCCAGGCATGCCACGCCTCCACCGCCTCGCTCACCAGGGTCAGCACCACGCCGCCTTCCCGGCGCGGATCACCGGCCTGCCGCGGGCCGCGGGCCTGGCAGACGCCGAGGAAGGCGCGGCCGCCCGGCGCGGCGGCATAGATGGCGCAGCGCCCCTGGTCCTGCACCACGGACAGGCGCAGCACCGCCTCGTAGAAGCGGCGGCTGGCCGCCAGGTCCTCGGCATAGAGGAAGGTGATCTGCTGGGCGGGCGGGGGCGGCGGCTGCATGCCGCCAGTCTGGCCCGCCCGGCCGGTGGCGCCCAGGGGAAGTACGCTGAGGACGAGTACGCCCCGGAGGACTACGCCCAGCGGGTCGCCTGCAGGTCGCTGATGCGGTCCACCACCGCGGTCACGCCCGGCACGCCGGCGGCGATCGCCGCCAGGCCGCGCCGCACCGCCGCCGAATGGCAGAAGCCGTGCAGCGTGACGGCGCCGCCCGCGACCTCGAAGAAGACATAGGGCGCATCGGCCCAGGGCAGGCGCTGCATCTCCGCCGCGACGGCGGCGCGGATCGCGTCGTCCGAGGTGGCGGCGGGCGGCGCCAGCAGCGCCCGCAGCAGGTCGGCGCGGGAGAGGATGCCGACCAGCACGCCATCCTGCACCACCGGCAGGCGGCGGACGCGATGCGCCTCGATCAGGGCGGCGGCGTGCTCGACCGTCACCTCCTCGGTCACGGTGATCACCTCCCGCGTCATGATGTCGCCGGCGGTCGCGCCATGCACCGCGGCATAGCGCTCCGCCGCCCGGTCGCGGTCGTAGAGCAGGGCGCGGAGGAAGCCCGGTTCCGGCGCATCGCCGGACGAGAGGCGGCGGATCAGGTCGGCCTCCGAGACCAGCCCGAGCAGCAGGCCCCAGCCATCGGTGACCGGCACGGCGGAGATGCCGCGGTCGGCGAGCAGGCGGGCGATGGCCAACACCGGCGTATCGGCGGGCACCGAGACCACCTTGCGGGTCATGACGTCGCGGACCTTCATGGCACGGGCCTTTCCTGGCGCGGGATGCGTGCCGGGGATGGTGGCAGGGCGCGGCGCCGGGCGCCTTGCGCGCGGTCAAGCCGGGCCGGGGTTCGTGGCGCGACGGGCGGCGACGAGGCCGGCCAGCAGGCGTGGTTCGTGCCCGGGCGCCAGGGCCGGACTGGCGGCCGTCGTGGGGGCCGGGGCGCATCGGCGCGGCGGTTCCGTCCTGGCGTGTGGCCCGGCCCCGCCGCTGCCATCGCAGCCGTGGCGGCGTCCCGGCCAGGCCGGTCTCTCCCCTCGCCGATCCATCGCGCCTCCGTTCGCAGGCGCGCCCGGGGCCCGGGCCGCGATGCCCGAAGGCGCCTGCGGGCCGTGACCGGCGATGCCGCTCCCCGGGCCACGCATCGCGGGCCCGCCGGGCCAGCCGGCGGCCGCCAGGAACCGCCGCTCAGGCGGGGCGGGCGCGGTGGCGGCGGGCGCGGGCGGCGGCCTTCTCCGCCTCGCTCCGCTCGTCGCCCAGCACGGCGCGGACCCGCAGCTCCTCCAGGTCCAGCTCCTGCTCCAGCTTCTGCAGCCCCTCGGCGTGCAGGTCGCCGGCCATCGCATGCGCGATCAGCGCCTCCCGTCCCGCCTCCAGCGCCGCCAGCCGCAGGCGGCGGCGGGCGCTGCGCTCGGCCGCCGCGGCGCCGCGGTTGCTGGCGGTGCGGTGCAGGTGGCCGGCGCGGTCCTGGTATTCCGGCAGGATGTCGCGGGCGATCGCCCCCTCCAGCGGGTCGTCGAGGAATTGCTCGATGGCGGAGAGCGCGGCGGCGGCGATGATCCGCCGGCCCTCCGCCTCGTCCGGGGCGATGCCGCCGTCATGCGCCGGCGCCTCCACGCCGAGGGTCCGGATGACCCATTCCAGCGTCGTGCCCTGCAGCACCAGCGTCGCCAGGATGGCGACGAAGGCGAGGAAGACCAGCAGGTCTCGCTCCGGGATCTCGTCCGGCAGCGCCAGCGCCGCCGCCAGGCTGACCACGCCGCGCATGCCGGCCCAGCCGATGACGGCGGTGTGCCGCCAGTTCCGCGGCGGCTCGCCCGCCGCCTGCCGCATCCGCTGCGGCATCAGCCAGGCGGCGGGGAAGACCCAGAGGAAGCGGGAGAGGATGACCGTGGCGGCGATGGCGCCGCCGATCGCCAGGAGCTGCCCGGTGCCGCGGTCGGCGATGCGTTCCAGCACATGGTTGAGCTGCAGCCCGATCAGGATGAAGACCAGGCTGTTCAGCAGGAATTCCACGAAGCGCCAGACCGCCTGCGCTCCCATCCGGCTGCGGGAGGTGAGCAGGGTGTGCTGCGCGCGCCCCATCAGCATGCCGGCCGTGACCACGGCCAGCACGCCGGAGACGCCCAGCGCCTCCCCTGCCAGGTAGGCGGCATAGGCGGCAAGGAAGCTGGTGGTGACCTCGAGCTGCGGGTCATCCAGCCGGCGGAAGGCCTCGATGGCGCCGCGGCCGACCGCCCAGCCGACGGCGATGCCGCCGAGGCCGAGGGCGAGGAAGCTCGCCGCGCCCTCGGCCGGCGCCAGGTCCGCCCCCGCCAGCGCCGCGGCGACCGCGAGGCGGTAGAGCACGAGCGAGGAGGCATCGTTCACCAGGCTTTCGCCCTGCAGCACGGTGACGATGCGGCGCGGCAGGTTCAGCCGCTGCAGCACCGCTTCCGCCGCCACCGCGTCCGGCGGCGCGACGATGGCGCCGAGGGCGATGGCGACCGACCAGGGCAGATCCGGCAGCAACAGCTTCGCCACCCAGGCGACGCAGAAGGCGGTGAACAGCACGGCGCCGAGGGCGAGCGCCAGGATCGGCACCAGGGCGCTGCGGAAGGCGCGCCAGTCCGTCCGCCAGGCGCTGGCCTGCAGCAGCGGCGGCAGGAACAGGGCCAGCGCCAATTCCGGGTCCAGCCGGTATTCCGGCACGCCGGGCGCGACCGCCAGCAGCATGCCGCCCAGCACCAGGATGACCGCATAGGGCACCGCCAGCCGGCGGGCGAGCAGGGCGAAGCCGATGCAAGCCGCGACGAGCGCAAGGAGGGCTTCGACCTGATCCATCCGCCATGCCCCCTGCTGCGCCCCGGCACGGCGGCGCCGGACTTCCTAGGCCCGATCGCCCGGATTGGCACCCGCCCGTCCAGCGCGGGCGGCGCGGGGCCGCATGAACTTTCCTCGCGGTCCCGGTCGCGGTCTTGGTCGCGATCCGGGCCCCGGTCGCGGCGGCGACGCCCGCCCCCCGTCCTGCCCGAACGGCCGGGTTGCCGGCGGCCGGGCCGGGCGACCACCTCTCGGCGACCATGCTGGACATTCCCCTGCCGCCCGACGACTCCCTTTTGCTGGACGCCTATTCCCGCGCCGTCACCGCGGCGGTGGAGCGGGCGGGGCCGGCGGTGGTGCATGTGGCGGTGCGCGGGGCGCGCGGGGCGGGGACCGGCTCCGGCGTCATCGTCTCGCCCGACGGGCTGGTGCTGACCAATGCCCATGTCGTCGCCGGCGCCCAGGCGGTGCAGGTGACCGCCGCCGAGGGCCGGCCCTTCGCCGCGCGCCTGCTGGGCGAGGATCCCGACACCGACCTGGCCCTGCTGCGGGCCGAGAGCGCCGGCGCGCTGCCCGTGGCGAGCCTGGGCGATTCCGCCGCGCTGCGCCCCGGGCAGCTGGCGGTCGCCATCGGCAACCCGCTCGGCTTCTCTTCCACCGTCACGGCCGGCGTCATCAGCGCGCTGGGGCGCAGCCTGCCCAGGGGACCGGGACCCCGGGGCGGAAGGCCGATCGAGGATCTGGTGCAGACGGATGCGGCGCTGAACCCGGGGAATTCCGGCGGCGCGCTGGTGGACAGCGCCGGCCGCGTCATCGGCATCAACACCGCGATCATCGCCGGCGCGCAGGGCCTGTGCTTCGCGGTGGCGAGCAACACGGCGCAGCTCGTCCTGGGGCAGCTTGTCCGCTTCGGCCGGGTGCGGCGGGCGGCCCTGGGCCTGACCGGGCAGCGGGAGGCGGTGCCGCGCCGCTTCGCCCGGGCGCATGGGCTGGCGCAGGAAAGTGGCGTGCTGGTCGCCGCGGTGCAGCCGGGCGGGCCGGCGGCGAAGGCGGGGATCGAGGCCGGCGACCTGCTGCTGGCCTTCGGCGGCCAGGCGGTGACCGGCGTGGACGCGCTGCTGCGCTGGCTGACCGGGGAACGCGTGGGCGAGGACGCCGAGGCGCTGCTGCTGCGCCGCGGCGACCTGCGGCGGCTGCGGGTGGTGCCGGCCGAGCGGGGCTGAGCGCGGGTGGCCCCAGGGGGGCGCCGCCACCCTCGACCCCCCGCCGGGGATCGCACCGACCCCGGGCCCCCGTAGGGGTTTATCGCCCGAGGGATCCAAGGGCCCTTCGGCCCTTGGCGGGTGGAGTTCGAGGAGGGCAGCGCCCTCCTCGACCGCCGCGCCTCACGCCGCCCGCAGCGCGCGGTCCTGCCGGCAGCGCATCAGCGGCTGGATGCGCTGGCCGAAATCCTCCATGCCCGCGATGAAGTCGTCGAAGACCAGCATGAGGCCGGCGGTGCCGGGCACCGCCGCCGCCTCGTCCAGCAGCCCTGCCACCGTCGCGTAGGATCCGACGAGCAGCCCCATGTTGAAATTCACCGCCGACTTCGCCCGCGCCATCCAGCGGGCGGTGGAGGTGGCGTCCGCCGCCGTGTCGGCGCCGGCCTGCTGCGTCAGCCAGGCCACCGCTTCGGTGTCCACGCCGTCGCGGTAGCGCTCCCACTTGGCGAGCGCGGCCGCGTCCGTCTCCTCGGCGATGACCATGTAGAGGACATAGGCGCCGCAGGTCCGGCCGGTCTCGCTGGTCGCCTGCACCAGGCGGGCGATGTTGGGTGCGGTGGCGCCGGGGTCGTTCTGGCCGGCGCCGGCGCAGAAATTGTAGTCGCCGTACTGTGCCGCGAAACGGATGCCGGCGGGGCTCTGCCCGGCGCAGACCACCGGGACGCGGCCGGCGGCGGGTTGCGGGCTGACCCGGCAATCCTTCATCTGGAAGTACCGGCCCTGGAAGTCGGACCGGCCGGTGGCCCACAGCTCCCGCATCACCTGCACGTATTCCGCGCAGTAGTCGTAGCGGTTGGCGAAATGCTGCTCGCCGGGCCAGAGGCCCATCTGGTCATACTCGGCCTGCTGCCAGCCGGAGACGATGTTCACGCCGAAGCGGCCGCCCGAGATGTCGTCGATGGTCGCCGCCATGCGCGCCACGATGGCGGGCGGCATGGTGAGCACGGCGACCGAGGCATAGAGCCGGATGCGCTCCGTCACCGCCGCCAGCCCCGACATCAGGGTGAAGCTTTCCAGGTTGTGGTCCCAGAACTCGGTCGGGCCGCCGAAGCCGCGCAGCTTGATCATCGAGAGGGCGAAGTCGAAGCCGTAATGCTCCGCCCGCTGCACCACCTGCCGGTTCAGCGCGAAGCTGGGCATGTACTGGGGCGAGGTGCTGGAGATGAGCCAGCCATTGTTCCCGATCGGGATGAAGACGCCGATATCCATCCGCCTGCCTCCGTCCGCTGGGGCGGGTCGCCGTGCGGCCCGGAGGCCGCCCGGCGTGAACCCACCCGATGATCAACGATGGGCAGCGGCGCCGCGTTCAGCCCTGGACGCGAACCGCTGCAGACGGGGATGCTCGTAGGCAAGTGGCGTGCCGCCAGAGCGCAATCGGCGTGCTGCCGAAGCGCGATCGCCGTACCGCGAAAGCGCAAACGGCGCGCCGCCGGGATCAGCCGACCGGCATGAAGTCGTAGGTGCCGACGCCCTGCAGGATGGCGAAGCGGCAGGGCCCGCCATCCTGGCCGGTGACCCGATGCGCGGTGCGGGCGGGCACCGCGTGCATCTGCCCGGGCTGGAGGATGGTGGTGCCGGCGGGGGCGCGCGTCTCGATCACCATCGGGCCGTCCATGCACCAGAAGGTGTCGGTGACCTCCGAGTGCCAGTGCCAGGGCACTTCCTGCCCGGCGGCGAGGGTGAGGATCTGCATGCGCAGCCCCGGCGCCTCGGCGACCAGCTCGCGTTTCTCCAGCGGATAGGTTCCGGCCTTGGCCATGCGCGTCACTCCTGCGGCGGGTGGACCTGCAGCCAGTGTCGCGCGATCTCCGCCCGCCGCGCCACCCACACATCGCGGTGGCGGCAGACATGGTCGAGGAAGCGGGCCAGCGCCGCCGCCCGCGCCGGCCTTCCGGCGAGGCGGCAGTGCAGCCCGACCGACATCATCCGCCCGCCTTCCCGGTGCAGCGTGTCGAAGGCATCGGTCAGGTGCTGGGTGAAGCCGTCATTCGAGGAGAAGCCCGGCGGCACCGCGAATTTCATGTCGTTGTTGTCGAGCGTATAGGGCAGCACCAGCAGCGGCTTGCCGCCCGCCTTCACGTAGTAGGGCAGGTCGTCGGCATAGCTGTCGCAGTCGTAGAGGAAGCCGCCATGCTCGGCGACCAGGCGGCGGGTGCGGGCGCTGATGCGGCCGGTGTACCAGCCGAGTGGCGCCTGGCCGCAGAGCCGCGCGATGGTCTCGTGACAGCGGGCGATCTCGGCGCGCTCCATGTCTTCGGGGACATTGCGGTAGTCGATCCAGCGCCAGCCATGCGAGGCGACCTCATGCCCCTGGTCGGTGAAGGCGCGGGCGACGGTGGGGTTCAGTTCCAGCGCGCGGCCGACGGCATAGATGGTCAGCGGCAGGTTGCGCTCGGCGAAGAGGCG
Source organism: Paracraurococcus ruber (assembly GCF_004353985.1). Lineage (GTDB taxonomy): Bacteria > Pseudomonadota > Alphaproteobacteria > Acetobacterales > Acetobacteraceae > Paracraurococcus > Paracraurococcus ruber. The sequence continues at coordinate 26,584 of NZ_SMOA01000030.1, forward strand.
GAGGATGCGCCAGACGCCGGACCGGGCGCCGTAGTCGAACTGCGTCTCGGTCGACAGGTCGCGCTCGCCCTGGCGGGGCGTGCCGCCGGGGACCTCGTGCAGATAGATCTCGCTGTGCGGGTCGCCGTTGAGGACCGTGTGCTCCCCGCCTTCCTCGTAGTTCAGCACGAAGGAGAGGGCGAGGCGGGCGCCGCCGGGCCAGCGCGGGTCGGGCGGGGTGGGGCCGTAGCCGAGGAAGTCGCGGGGGTGCTCGGTCTCGGCGGCGAGGATCTGCGGCGCGTCGGTCATGCCGGAAGGGTCATCCGGCCCGGCATCCCGGGTCAAGCCGGCGGCGGCAGGTCCTTCGCCATCTCGTGCGCATAGGGGCGGAAGCCGGCGGCGCGGTAGGCGGCCTCCGCCGCCGCATTGCCGGCGAGCAGGCCGATCATGATGCGCGTGACGCCGGCGGCCGCGGCGAAGGCTTCCGCTGTGGCCAGCAGCGCGCGGAAGGCGCCTTGGCCGCGCGCCTCCTCCCGCACGAAGGCGTCGGTGACATAGGCGATGCGGCGGCGGTCCGGCGCGACATAGGCCGGCATCTCGTCGAGGACGAGGCAGAGATGCCCGACCACGGCGCCATCCGCCTCGGCCACCCAGGTCGCCCCGCCCATCGCCGCCACGCGGCCGAGGATGTGGTCGAGGCTGGCCTCGGCCGCGCCGGGTCCGAGGTTGCGGTCGCCGGCAATGGGCTGCTCGTACAGGTTCAGCGCCGCCGTATGCTCCAGCAGCGCCGCCCGGTCGGCCGGTGCGAAGGGGCGGACCCGGATGTCCATGTCCGCCCCCCGCCGGCTCAGTTCTTCGCCTTGTCGACCAGGGCGTTCTGCTTGATCCACGGCATCATGCCGCGCAGCTTCTCGCCCACTTCCTCGATCGGGTGCTCGGCCAGGCGGCGGCGGGTCGCCTTGAAGCTGGCCTGGTTCACCTTGTTCTCCAGCATCCAGTCGCGGGCGAATTTGCCGGACTGGATGTCCTCCAGCACCCGCTTCATCTCCGCCTTGGTCTCCGGCGTGATGATGCGCGGCCCCGTCACGTATTCGCCGTACTCGGCGGTGTTGGAGATCGAGTAGTTCATGTTTGCGATGCCGCCCTCGTAGATGAGGTCGACGATCAGCTTCACCTCGTGCAGGCACTCGAAATACGCCATCTCGGGGGCGTAGCCGGCCTCGCACAGCGTCTCGAAGCCCGCCTTGATCAGCTCGACGAGGCCGCCGCAGAGCACGGTCTGCTCGCCGAACAGGTCGGTCTCGCATTCCTCCTTGAAGGTCGTCTCGATCACGCCGGACCGGCCGCCGCCGATGGCCGAGGCGTAGGAGAGCGCGATCTCCAGCGCATTGCCCGACGGGTTCTGCGCGACCGCCACCAGGCAGGGGACGCCGCCGCCCTTCTGGTATTCGCTGCGCACGGTGTGGCCCGGGCCCTTCGGCGCGATCATGAAGACGTCGAGGTCGGGGCGCGGGTCGAGCAGGTTGAAATGCACGTTCAGGCCATGGGCGAAGGCGATGGCGGCGCCTTCCTTCAGGTTGGCGTGCAGGTGGTCGCGGTACAGGTCGCCCTGCAGCTCATCGGGCGTCAGGACCATGGTGACGTCGGCCCATTTGGCGGCCTCGGCCGGGGTCATCACCTTGAAGCCGGCGGCCTCCGCCTTCTTCCAGGACCCGCCGGGGCGCAGGCCGATGGCGACATCGACGCAGCCGCTGTCGCGCAGGTTCATCGCATGCGCGTGCCCCTGGCTGCCGAAGCCGATGACGGCGACCTTCTTCGCCTTGATCAGGTTCACGTCTGCATCGCGGTCGTAGTACACGCGCATTGTTCGGTCCTTTCTTCGCGGTGTTCAGGTGGTCCTGGCGTCGCGCCCGTCATGCTCCGGTCGGGATCGCCTCGCAAGTGGGTGAGGGGCGGCGGCCGCCCGGGCCGGTCAGGCCAGCAGCCCGCCCGCGCCGCGCGCGATCGCCACCACGCCGGTCCGGGACACTTCCTTCAGCCCGATCGGCCGCATCAGGTCGATGAAGGCGTCCAGCTTGTCGCCGGCGCCGGTCATCTCGAAGACCAGGCTCTCGGTCGTCGCGTCCACCACCCGGGCACGGAAGGCGTCGGCCAGGCGCAGCGCCTCCATCCGGTTCTCGCCCTTGCCCACCACCTTGATGAGCATCATCTCGCGCGCGAGATGCGGGCCTTCCAGCGTCAGGTCGCTCACCTTGTGCACGGGCACCAAGCGGTCGAGCTGCGCCTTGATCTGCTCGATCACCATGTCCGTGCCGGAGGTGACGATGGTGATGCGCGACAGGCGGCGGTTCTCATCCACCGGCGCCACGGTCAGGCTCTCGATGTTGTAGCCGCGGCCGGAGAAGAGGCCGACGACGCGCGCCAGGATGCCGGCCTCGTTCTCGACGAGCACGGCGATGGTCGCGTTGCGGTAGCTGGTATCGGTCGGGTCGGGCATGGATCAACCAGGGGCAAGGCTGCGGGTCGCGGGGCGGCGTCGCCGCCCCGCCTCGGTGTCACGCGTGGTGCGGGGTCAGACCAGCACCTTGCCCTCATCCGTCACGCCGGCGACGCCGCCGGTCTGGCCGGGCGCCAGGATCATCTCGTTATGCGCGGCGCCCGAGGGGATCATCGGGAAGCAGTTCTCGTCCTTGGCGACCGCGATGTCGGCGATGACCGGGCCGGGATGCGCCAGCATCTCGCGGATGCCGGCATCGAGGTCCTCCGCCCGGGTCACGCGGATCCCCCGCGCATGGAAGCTTTCCGCCAGCTTCACGAAGTCGGGCAGGGCGGCCGAGTAGCTCTCGGAGTAGCGGGAGCCATGCAGCAGCTCCTGCCACTGCCGCACCATGCCCATGTACTCGTTGTTCAGGATGAACACCTTCACGGGCAGCCGGTATTGGGCGAGGGTCCCCATCTCCTGGATGTTCATCAGGATGCTGGCCTCGCCGGCGATGTCGATGACCAGCGCGTCGGGATGCGCGATCTGCACGCCCATCGCGGCCGGCAGGCCGTAGCCCATGGTGCCGAGGCCGCCCGAGGTCATCCAGCGGTTCGGCTGCTCGAAGCCGAAATACTGCGCCGCCCACATCTGGTGCTGGCCGACCTCGGTGGTGATGAAGGTGTCGCGCCCCATCTCCCGCGTGATCTCGTACAGCCGCTTCACCGCATGCTGCGGCTTGATGATGCTGCCTTCCTGGACGTAGTGCAGGCAGGACTTGCCGCGCCACTCGTCGATCTGGCGCCACCAGCCGGCCAGCGCGCCGCGGTCCTGCTGCTGGCCATCCTGCTTCCAGGCCTCGATCATCGCCGCCAGCACCCGGCCGGCATCGCCGACCACGGCGACATCCACCTTGACGTTCTTGTTGATGGAGGAAGGGTCGATATCGGCGTGGATCTTCTTCGACCCCGGGGAGAAGGCGTTCAGCCGCCCGGTCACCCGGTCGTCGAAGCGGGCGCCGATGTTCAGCATGACGTCGCAGCCATGCATGGCGAGGTTCGCCTCATAGGTCCCGTGCATCCCGAGCATGCCCAGGAATTGCGGGTCCGTGGAGGGATAGGCGCCCAGGCCCATCAGCGTGTTGGTGCAGGGCATGCCGGTCATGCGGACGAACTCGCCCAGCAGGCGCGATGCCTCCGGCCCGGCATTGATGACGCCGCCGCCGGCGTAGACGATCGGCCGCTTCGCGCCCTTCAGCAGCGCCACCGCGTCGCGGATCGCCCGCGCGTCAGGCTCGGTCTGCGGGCGGTAGCTGCGATGCGGGGTCTGCGGCGCCTCGGTGTAGGGGCCCTTGCCGATCAGGATGTCCTTCGGCAGGTCGATCACCACCGGGCCGGGGCGACCGTTCTTCGACACGTAGAAGGCCTCGTGCACCGTGGAGGCCAGCTTGCGGATGTCCTTGACCAGGTAGTTGTGCTTGGTCGCAGGCCGGGTGATGCCGGTGGTGTCGGCCTCCTGGAAGGCGTCGTTGCCGATCAGGTGGGTCGGCACCTGGCCGGTCAGGCAGATCACCGGGATGCTGTCCATCAGCGCATCCACCAGGCCGGTCACGGCATTGGTCGCGCCGGGGCCGGAGGTGACCAGCACCACGCCCACCTTGCCGGTGGACCGCGCATAGCCCTCCGCGGCATGCACCGCCGCCTGCTCGTGCCGGACCAGGATGTGGCGGATGGCGTTCTGCTGGAACAGCGCGTCGTACAATGGAAGGACCGCGCCGCCGGGATAGCCGAAGATGACCTCTACGCCCTGGTCCTTCAGCGCCTGGAGGACGATCTCCGCACCGGTCATGGTGCGGGCCGTCTCGTGTCCCTGGGGCGGGGTCTGAAGGGTGGCGGACATGGGTCATCCTCGGGGCAATGCGTCGCCGGCCGGTCGGGGCAAGCCCCCGGGACCGGATCGGCGAGGGCCGCACCCCTACGCCCCCTGCTGCGCCGCGTCAACGCCCCTGATCAACAAACGCCAAGATTTTCGGGTCTATGCATTCCTGAAATTGCGCTACGCCCTCCATTCGCGCATGGATGATATGCGTGTGCGTCGGGGCCGCGAGCGCGTGGTGGCGGAACCAGGTCGCCTGCCGCTTGGTGTACTGCCCGGTGTTCAGCACCGCCCGCTCGCGGGCCGCGGCCAGCGTCATCGTCCCCTGCAGATGCGCCAGCAACTCCGGCACGCCATGCGCCCGCATGGCCGGCAAGGCGGGGTCCAGGCCCTGCGCGGCCAGCGCCCGCACCTCCTCCAGCGCGCCGGCCGCCAGCATGGCGTCGAAGCGGCGGGCGATGGCGGTGCGCAGCGCGTCCCGCGGCGGGTCCAGCAGCACGGCGGCGAAGCGCGCGGGGGCGGGTCCGGTGCGTCCGGCCTCCCGCTGCCAGGCCAGCAGCCCGCGGCCGGTGCCGCGCCAGACCTCCCAGGCGCGGGCGACGCGCTGGCTGTCGGCCGGGCGGAGCGTCGCCGCCGTCTCCGGGTCCGCCGCCGCCAGCCGGGCATGCAGCGCCGGGGCGCCGATCTCGGCCAGCAGCGCCCGTGCTTCCGCCCGCGCCGCCGCCGGCACCGGCGGGATGGCCGAGAGCCCCTGCGTGAGCGCGGCGAAGTACAGCCCCGTCCCGCCGCAGAGGATCGGCAGGCGGCCCGCTGCCCGCGCCGCCGCCATGGCCGCCAGCGCTTCCTCCCGCCACCAGGCGACGCTCGCCGCCGCCGCCGCCGGCCGGATGCCGTACAGGACATGCGGGACCAGCGCTTCCTCCGCCGGGGTCGGGCGCGCGGTCAGCACCCGCAGGTCCCGGTACACCTGCATGGAGTCCGCGTTGATGACGGTGCCGCCCAGGCGCCGCGCCAGGCCCAGCGCCAGCGCCGACTTGCCGCTGGCGGTGGGCCCGGCGACGAGGATGGCGGCCGGCGCGGGTTGCGTCATGCCGCCGCCCGGGCGATAGCGCGGCGTCCAGCGCAGGCCGTTGCATGTCCCAGATCCTGACCCTGATCGCGCCGCCGGGCGGCCTCGGCCCCGCCCTCGTCGCCCGCGTGCGCGATGCGCTGCGGGCGCTGGGCGCCGAGGCCGGCACGGCCGACTGGCTCTCGGACGCCGAGGCCGCCGACCTGCCCTTCGACAACCTGGCCGCCGAGCAGGCCAGGGCGGCGGCCATGGCCGCGCTGCAGGGCGCGCCGGTCGACGCCATCGCCACCCCGGCCGAGGGCCGCCGCAAGCGGCTGCTGCTGGCCGACATGGACAGCACCATCGTCACCACCGAGACGCTGGACGAGATCGCCGCCTTCGCCGGGCTGAAGGAGAAGATCGCCGAGATCACCCGCCGGTCGATGAATGGCGAGCTGGATTTCCGCGAGGCGCTGGTGGAGCGCGTGGGCATGCTGGCCGGGCTGCCGGTCTCCGCCCTGGACCGCACCTGGGAGACCACCGCGCTCACCCCCGGCGCGATGGAGCTGGTGCGCACCATGCGGGCGAACGGCGCCCATTGCGCCCTGGTCTCCGGCGGCTTCACCTTCTTCACCGGCCGCGTCGCCGAACTGGTCGGGTTCCATGCGCATCACTCCAACACGCTGGAGATCACGGATGGCAGGCTCACCGGCAAGGTGGGGGAGCCGATCCTCGACCGCAACGCCAAGCTGGCGACGCTGAAGCGCCTGGCGGCGGAGCACGGCCTGTCCCTCGACGCCGCGGCGACGGTGGGCGACGGCGCCAACGACCTGGCGATGATCCAGGCGGCCGGCCTCGGCGTCGCCTTCCACGCCAAGCCGGTGGTCGCCGCGGCGGCCCGCGCCAGGCTGGACCATGCCGACCTGCGCGGCGTGCTGTTCGCGCAGGGGTACCGGGCGACCGAGATCCTGGCCGGCTAGAGCCGATCCCGCTCAGGTGGACGCACCTGCGCGGCTGACGCTGCTCGTGGAGTCACATGGCTGGACCGGTCGCCGCGAGCCATGGCGAACGGCAACGGCCCCAGCGCGGGCCTTGGGGGGGCGCTGCCCTTCTCGGTCGCCCCGCGCCGGTGTCGGGCGGACGGCATCCGGCCGGCCGCGGGAACCCGCGGGTCCCCGCCCCGGCGCTCAACGCCCCGACGGCGAGCCCCGGGGAGGACGCCGGCGAGGGGCCGGCACCCCCCGCGGCCGGCGTCATGCGTCCGCGCGGATGTTCCCCGCCCGCACCGCCTCGCCGAACATGGCGAAGTAGCGCTGCGTCAGGGTGCCCAGCTCCTCCGGGCTGCCGGGGATGCACTCGATGTTCTCGGCGGCGAAGGTCTCCCGCATCTTCGCCGCGCCCATCACCTGCCGGTTCACCGCCGCCAGCCTGTCGACGACGGGGCGCGGCGTGCCGCGCGGCGCATACATCGCGAACCAGCTCTGCACGTTGTAGTCAGGGATGCCGGCCTCGGCGCTGGTCGGCACTTCCGGCATGACGGCGGAGCGGGTGGCGTTGGTCAGCATCATCGCCCGCAGCGCGCCGGACCGCACATGCTGGCCCAGCATCTGCACCCCGTCGAAGAACAGCGGCGTCCGGTTGGCCAGCACGTCGGGGATGGCGGCGGCGGTGCCGCGGAAATGCACCGGCTCGACATTCGCCCGCGTCCGCGCCCGCCACATCTCGGTCACCACATGGGTGATGCCGCCGGCGCCGGTGCTGGCGTATTTCACGCTGTCGGGCTGGCGCTGCAGCCATTCCATCAGCTGGGCATGCGTCGTCACGCCGAGCTGGCTGTTGACGCAGAACAGGAAGGGGTTGGTGATCATCGCCGACACCGGGACCAGGTCCCGCATCGGGTCGAAGCTCATCCGCTCATAGGTGTGCGGGTTGATCACCACCTGGCCGGAATTGGCGACCAGCACGGTATGGCCGTCGGCCGGCGCGCGGGCGACGAGTTCCGAGCCCAGGTTGCCGGCGGCGCCGGGCCGATTCTCCACGACCACCGGCTGGCCCAGGATCTCCTGGAAGCCCTGGGCGGCGCGGCGGGCGAGCACATCGGTCGGCCCGCCCGGGGCGAAGCCGACGATGAAGCGCACCGGGCGATCCGGCCACTGGCCCTGGGCCCGCGCGGGCAGGGCGAGCGGAGCGGCGGCGAGGGGCACGGCGGCGAGCGGCGCGGCGGCGAGCAGGCGGCGGCGGGTGAGGCGCATGGTCATTCCCTCCGCTCAGCCATCGGCCCGGATGCCGCCGGCGCGGATCGCGTCGCCATAGGCCTTGAACTCGCGCTCGCAGCGGATGCGCAGCTGGTCCGGCGTGCCGGGGACGCATTCCATGCCGCCGGCGGCCAGCCGCTCGATGACGTTCGGCACCGCCAGCGCGCGGCGGTTCGCATCCACCAGCCGGTCGATCACCGGCTGCGGCGTGCCGCGTGGCGCGAACAGGCCGAACCAGTTGTCGTAAATGAAGCCGTCCAGCCCGACCTCGGCCGAGGTCGGGACGTTGGGCAGCATCGGCGTGCGCTTCTCGGCGATGTAGACCATGCCGCGCAGGGTGCCGGCGCGGATGTGCTGCTCGAACTGGATGATCGTGTCCAGGCCCATGGGCGGCATGCCGCGCAGCATCTCGGGCGTCATCGCCGCGGCGCCGCGATAGTGCACCGGCGTGATCTCGGCGCCGATGCGGCGGCGCCACAGCTCCTGCACCACGTGGCTGATCCCGCCGGCGCCGGAGGTGGCGTATTTGTGCTGGTCCGGCTCCCGCTTCAGCTTCGCCACCAGCTCGGCATGGGTGGCGACGCCGAAGGACGGATGCACGGCGATCAGCAGGCCGGTCATGGTCATCAGCGCGACCGGGACCAAGTCCCGCATCGGGTCCACCGGCAAGCGGTCATAGGTATGCGGGTTGATGACGATCTGCCCGACATTGGCGACCAGCAGGGTGTGGCCGTCCGGCGTCGCCCGGGCCACCGCTTCGGTCGCGATGTTGCCGGCAGCGCCCGTGCGGTTCTCCACCGGGCAGGGCTGGCCGAGGATGTCGGCGAAGCCCTGGGCGGCGAGGCGGGCCACCGTGTCCGTCGGCCCGCCGGCGGAAAAGCCGACGATGAGGCGTACCGGCCGATCCGGCCAGCCGGCCTGGGCACGGCCGGCGCGCGGCAGGATCGGCGCGGCGGCCAGGGCGGCGGCGCCGCCTAGCAGGGCCCCGCGCCGGAGGCGGGTGCTGGTCATCCTGTCCATCTCCTCGGTGGCCACGCTCCGGGCGTGGCCTGGCTGTTCTTCCACCGATGCAGGGCTGGCCTGCGTCGTGCGCATGCCGCGAGATGGTTGGCGAGCCAGAAGATGTCAAGAAGTTAATCCAGAGTGCCGCGATCGGGCGGCGCCCCGGGGCCGGTTCAGGCGGCCCGGGCCAGGGTACCGAGCCGTTCCAGCACGCGGTCGACGCGGCCCAGGGATTGCGCGTCCTGCGGGAAGGTCAGCGCCAGCAGCCCGTCCGCCTGCCGCGCGACCCGCGCCGGCACCGTGCCGCCGGCGCCGGGCAGGTCGGCCTCCACCTCGGTGCCCGGCGGCAGCGGGACATCGGCCGCCACGGCCATGCCGCCGCGGGAGATGTCGCGCAGCCGGGCCGCGATCGCCGCCCCGCCCCGGCGCGGCCGCAGCGTCACCGTCTCCCCGCCGCCGGCGATGCGCTCGAACCGCCGCCGCTCGCCCTCGTCGCTGCGCATGGCGGCGAGGAACTGGTCCACCTCCTCCCGCAGCGCGCCGGCGACCGAGGACACCTCGGCCGCCGCCGCCAGCACCGTGCGGCTGCTGCCGCCGGCCGTCTCGGCGATGCCCGAGACGCCACGCATCGCTTCGGTCGCGGCATCGTTCTGCCGCGTCACGGTCTGCACGCTGCTGGCGATCTCCCGCGTCGCGGCGCCCTGCTCCTCCACCGCCGCGGCGATGGCCGAGGCGACCTCGTCCACCTGGCCGATCGCCATGCCCACCGCCTGCACCGCCGCCACCGCCTCGGCCGTCGCGGCCTGGATGGCGGCGACCTGGCCGGCGATCTGCTCGGTCGCCCGGCCAGTCTGGCTGGCCAGCGCCTTCACCTCGCTTGCCACCACCGCGAAGCCCTTGCCGGCCTCGCCGGCGCGGGCCGCCTCGATCGTCGCGTTGAGCGCCAGCAGGTTGGTCTGGCCGGCGATGTCGCTGATCAGCCGCACCACCTCGCCGATTTGCCCGGCCGCCTCGGACAGGCCCCGCACCGTGGTGTCGGTGGCTCGGGCGCGGCCCACCGCGTCCTGCACCGACGCCGCCGCCTGGGCCACCTGGCGGGAGATCTCGGCGACGCTGGCATTCAGCTGCTCGACCGCGGCGGCGACGGTGGCGAGGTCGCGGGCATTCTGCTCGGCGCCCGCGGTGGTGCTGGCGCTGCGGTCCCGGGTGCTTTCGGCGACCTGCGCCATCTCCTCCGCCGCCTGGCGCATGCCGCCGGCGGCGCCGGACAGGGTGGCCATGACGCCGGAGATGCCGGCGGCGAAATCCGTGGTGTGGCGGTCCATCGCCGCCTGGCGGCGGTTGCGGGCGGCCTGCTCGGCCTGTTCCCGCGCCGCGAGGGCATCGGCCTCCCGCAGCCCGGCGCGGCAGGCCTCGATCGCCCGGGCCAGGCCGCCCAGCTCATCCGCCCGCTGCGTGCCCGGCAGGTCGAAGCCGTAGTCGCGCTGCGCCAGCCGCTGCATCGCGCCGGTCAGGCCGGTGACCCGGCGCAGCACGCCGCGGTCCGACCACAGCGCGGCGCCGCCGGCCAGCAGCGCGGCGAACAGGCAGACGCCACCCAGCAGCCAGAGCGCGCGCTGGTACAGCCTTTCGCCGCGATCCCCCGCCGCCTGGCCGGCGCGCAGGTTGAACTCGGACAGCGCCTGCAGGGAGTCGAGGAAGCGGGCATAGTCGGTGCGCATGGCACCGGTGAACAGCGCGGACGCGCCCGCCTCGTCGCCCGACCGCACCAGCTGTTCCAGCCGCGGCGCATGGCGCTGGAAGGCGTTGCGCGCCGCCACCGCCTGGTCGACCAGGCGCCGTTCCTCCGGGTCGTGCGCCAGCGCCTCGAATTCCCTCCAGGCCTCGTCCAGCCGGCGCGCCTGCACGCCCAGCCGCTCGAACTCGAAGGCCAGGGTGGCGGGGTCCTTCACGAAGATCGAGTTCGCCTGCAGCTGCCGGTAGCGGGCGGTCGCCTCCCGCAGGGTGCCGAGGTGGTAGGTGCTGGGCAGCCAGGTGCCGCGAAGCTCGGCCGCCGCGTCGTTGATGGCACGCAGCTGATGCGCGGCGAATCCGCCGACGCCCAGGGTGAGCAGGGCGGCAAGCGCGAACAGGCCGAGCAGCTTGGCGCGGATGGTGGCGCGCGATAGGACGGGGGCGGTCACTGCGGGCTCCCTCGAGGGCCGCCCATGCTGACCCGCACTCCGTCAAGGATGGGTAAGGATCGGATGCGCGATCCTGCCCGCGGGATGCCCTCAGGGCGTCTCGCCGGCCGCCAGCCGCGCCTCGACCGCTGCGACCGCGCCCGGCAGGTCGGCGATGCCGTCCACCACCAGATGCGCCCCGGCCGCCTCCAGCTCCGCCGTGGCGCGGGCGCGCAGCGCGGCCCGCTCCGCCGCCGGCAGCGCCGCCAATGCCTCGGCCGACAGGCCGGCGATGTTGCCGGTCAGCGCCACGCCCACCGTCCAGGTGCCGGCGGCGCGGCCTTCGCCGATGCCCGGGGCCGTGTCGTCCACCTTCACCACGCTGGCCGCCGGCCAGACGCCCATGGCGGCCATGGCCTGCCACATCTGCAGCGGCGCCGGCCGCCCGGCGGCGAGGTCGCCGGCGCAGACCGTCACCTCGGGCGCGAAGCCCTGCGCTTCGGCCAGCGGGGCGAGGGCCGCCATGATCGGCCGCGTATAGCCGGTGGTGGAGCCGATCCGGATGCCGCGTGCCCGCAGCGCGGCCAGCGCCGCCGCGGCGCCGGGGATCAGCGCCGCATGGTCGCGCACCGCGGCGATGTTCATCGGCTCGAACACCGCGAAGATGCGCTGCACATCCTCCTCGTCGAAGTCGCGCCCGTGCTGCGCGCGCCAGGCCTCGTTCACCGCCCGGCCGACGGCGCGGATATGGTCGGCCTTGGCCATGCCCATCGGGCCGCGCGCATCGGCGATGGAGATCCCGACGCCGAATTCCGCGAAGGCGCGCTGGAAGGCGCCCATGGGCGCGCGGCTGCCATGGTCCACCACCGTCCCGGCCCAGTCGAGGATCACCGCCCGGACCGGGCCGGCATAGGGGCTGCGCCAATCGGTCACGCCATGCTCTCCCAGGCGGCGAAGACATCCTCGGCCAGGCCGAAGGCGGTGCTGGCGCCGGTGCCGCTGGTGACGGACACCAGCATGACGCCCGGCATCGGGCTTTCGAAGAAGGCGGTGTCGGGGCCGGAGGGATAGACGCCCACCCAGCGCTCCAGCACCTCCGGCCGGGGCAGGTCCAGCACGGCGGACAGCTCCCGCAGGATCAGGTCGTCCACCGCGCCTGGCTGGAAGGGATCGGGGCTGTCGGAATAATGGTGGCTGTCGCCCACCACCAGCGACCCGTCCGCGCCCTGCACCGCGATCAGGTGGATGCCGTCCGCCAGCTCCGCGCCCTGCTCCGCCCGCAGCCGCGCCGCGAGGCGGGGGAGGGAGGGGCAGTCGCGGTAGCCCAGGTAGCGCATCAGGCCCAGGTCGCTCATCACCGCCCCCGGCAGCGCGACGCCGGGGGCGGCGACGCGCAGCATGTGCAGCTTGCACAGGGTGACGCCCCGGCGCGTGAAGCTTTGCGGAAACAGCGTCCGCAGATCGGTGCCGGGGCAGACGATGATGCGGTCCGCGGCGACGGTCCCGGCCGTGCTGTGCAGCCGTCCCGGCTCCACCCCCGTCACCGCCGTCAGGCGGCGGAAAGCGACGCCCTGGGCTTCCAGCCAGGCCGCCAGGCGCGGGACGGCGTCGCGGCTTTCCACCCGCAGCTCATGCGGGCTGTGCAGGGCCCCGGCCAGGTCCGGCCGCAGCGCGCCGGCCGCCGCCGCCTCCCGCGCGCTCAGCATCCGGCAGCCCTCGCCCATCGGGCCGGCGGCGAATTCCTCGAGGCAGGCCAGCGCTTCCGGCCGCCGCGCGGCGAAGACCAGGCCGCGTTGAAGGATCTCGATGCCGGCCTGCGGCGCCAGCGCCGCCCAGATGTCGCGGGCGCGGCGGGCGCGGCGCCAGCAATCGCCCGCCTCCTGCCCCGTCACCGTCACGAAGCCGAAATTGCGGATGGAGGCGCCGACGGCGCGCGCCTCCCGCTCCAGCACCAGGGTCCGCAGCCCGGCGCGCGACGCGGCCAGGGCATGCGCCAGCCCGACGATGCCGGCGCCGACGATGGCGCAGTCGTAGCGGTCCTGCATGGGGCGGCAGCGGTAGCCCAGGCCCGGCGCAACGACAATGGTGGCGCCCGGGCCCGGGCCCGGGCCCGGGTGGCGCGCTGCCTGCGCGCTGGGCAGGCCGGGCGCGCAGGGCACGCCGGCTGGTCAATCCGCCGCCCGGCCGGCCCGCCGCGGACCCGGCCCCCGGTGTCCATCCGGCCGCCGCGTGCTTAACTCGCGAGGAACAGCGAGGCCCCGAGGCATGACCATCCCCCGCCAGGAATTCCGCGACGCCATGGCCCGGCTGGGTGCCGCGGTGAACATCATCACCACCGGCGGGCCGGCCGGCCGCGGCGGCTTCACCGCCAGCGCCGTCTGCAGCGTGACCGACGAGCCGCCGACCCTGCTGCTCTGCATGAACCGCGGCGCCACCGCCGCGCCGGCCATGAAGGCGAACGGCACGGTCTGCGTGAACGTGGTGGCGGCCGCGCAGAAGGAGGCCGCGATGGTCTTCGCCGGCGTGACGAAATGCAGCATGGAGGAACGCTTCGACGCCGGCACCTGGATGACGCTGGCCACCGGCGCGCCGGTGCTGCAGGGCGCCGTCGCATCCTTCGACTGCCGCATCGCCGAGATCATCGAGAAGGGCACGCATCTGGTCGTGTTCGGGGAGGTGCAGGCGATCCGCCTGGGCGACCCGAACGACCACGGGTTGATCTATTTCGGGCGGGACTACCATCCGGTCGGGATGCCGGCAGCCTAGCGAGAGGGCTTTGCGGGGTCCGCATCGCGCATCGCGCGATGGGGTTCCCCTGTCCCTCTCGCGCCCTCCCGCCAGGGGCCGAAGGGCCCTTGGGACCCGCGGGTCGCTACCACTCGCCGTAGAAGACGCCCGCCTTCTTGTGGCTGTCGGTGCGCAGTTCCGCCTCGGCCCAGGTGATGGTGGTGCGCGACTTCAGCCGGGTGAACCAGGTCAGCAGCCGGTGGCGCATGGCGTCGCGCACGCCGGCCAGCGTGCCGTCCGCGCCCAGGTCGTGGAACTCGTCCGGGTCCTGCTGCAGGTCGAAGAGCTGCGGCCGGTAGCCGCCGGTCCAATGCACGTATTTCCAGCGCGCCGTCCGCACCATCCAGGCCATGTGCTGCCCGGTCGGGTGGCCCAGCCGCCGGCGGGCGCCGCGGAAGGTCCAGTCCAGCTCGCTGATGGCGCAGTCGCGCCATGTCTCGTCCGCACCGGCCGCTTCCCCCGCCGCGCCGGCGATGCCGCCGCGCAGCGCCGGGATCAGCGACCGCCCCTCCACCACATGGCTCGCCGGGTCGAGCCCGAGCGCGTCGAGGATGGTCGGCACGCAATCCACCGCCTCGACAAGCCGCGCATCCTCCGTCCCGCGCGTCGCCTCCGCGGCGGGGGAGGGGTCGTAGACCAGGAAGGGCACCTTCTGGATGCAGTCGTGGAACAGCTCCTTCTCCCCCAGCCAGTGGTCGCCCAGGTAGTCGCCATGGTCGGCGGTGAAGATCACCAGCGTGTCCCGCCAGCGCCCGAGCCGCTCCATCGCCTCCCACACCCGGCCAAGGTGGTCGTCCACCTGCCGGACCAGCCCCTGGTAGGCCGGGCGGACGGTGGCGATGGCATCGTCCTGCTGGAAGCTGCGCGCCACCTCCTCCTCCTGCCAGGCCCGGAACACCGGATGGGCGCCCGGCCCGCGCTCGGCCTCGTGCCGCCGCACCGGCAGGCAGTGCTCCGGCCCGTACATGGCATGGTAAGGAGCCGGGGCGATGTAGGGCCAATGCGGCTTCACGTAGGACAGGTGCAGCACCCAGGGCGCGTCGCCCTGTGCGTCCATGAATTCGATGGCGCGGTCGGTGGTGTAGGCGGTCTCGCTATGCTCCTCCCGCACCCGCGCCGGCAGGCATGCGTTGCGCATCTTCCAGCCGGACAGGGGCTGGCCGTCCGGCCCCTCGACCGAGATCACGTAATCCGTCCAGGGGTCGCGGCCGGCATAGCCCTTGCTGCGCAGCCAGTCGGCATAGGCGCTGTCCGGCTCGCCATGATGGCCGTCATGCCGGTCCACGAGATGAAACCAGCCCTCCTTCAGCAGCGCGGTCAGGTCGTTCTGGCCATCCAATTGCAATCGCCGCAGCCCCGCCGCATCCGGCAGCACATGCGTCTTGCCGGCCAGCGCCAGGGTCCGCCCGCTCTCGCGCAGGTGCCAGCCCAGCGTGACCTCGCCGACCGAGAGCGGCACGCGGTTATGCGTCGCGCCATGCGAGGAGACGTAGCGCCCGGTGTAGAAGGACATCCGCGACGGGCCGCAGATGCCGGACTGCACGAAGGCATTGGGGAAGCGCACGCCGCGCCTCGCCAGCGCGTCGATGCTCGGCGTCCGCAGATGCGGGTGACCGGCGCAGGAGAGATGGTCCCAGCGCAGCTGGTCGCACATCACGAACAGCACGTTGCGGATCATCGGCATCCCCCCTCGCGGCCCCGGCACTCTGCCGCGCGCCGCCGCCCCTGGCGAGGCCGCGGGCGGTGAGCCCGGCCGAGGCGGCGCTGCTGGCGGCGCAGGACGTGACGCGGCTGCCCGCCATGCCGGCGCCGCTGGCCCGGCTGATGCTGCGCCATGCGCAGGAGGCGGCGGAGCGCCGCTTCGCCCAGGCCGCGCTGGCCATGGCGGAGGCGGTGGAGATGATCGCCATCCTCGCCGACGGCATGGCGCCGGAGGCGCTGGCGCCGGCCCGCGCCTGGGCTCTGGCGCGGATCGAGCAGCATGGCGCCGTCGCCCTGCCGCCGCACCTGCCGCGCCTCCTGCTGCAGGGCCTCGGCGACACGGTGCCGGGGCCTGGCACCGCCCTGGGCCGCGCCTGGGCGCGGCAGGCCTTCCGGGAGGAGGTGGCGGCCGCCGGCCTGGCCCGGGTGCCGCTGCTGCCGCTCGGGCTCAATTGCCTGCCCTGGAACCTGCCGGCGCGCTGGGGCTTCCGCAGCGCCCCGAACGCCATGGAGGCCTTCAACCCCTTCGCGCTGGCCTCGCACGAATTGCCCACGGTGCTGGCGGCGCTGGAGGAAGGCTGGGCCGGCTATGCGCCGGAGGACGGCATCCGCGCCATCGCCGCGCCGGGCGGCGCGCGCATCCCGCTGCGGGCGGATGGCGGCGCGGTCTGGAACCACCATGCCGGCGCGCCCTGGGACGAGGCGGGCTTCGCCGCGCTCCGCCTCGACCTCGCGATGCTGGCGCGGCGGTTCGAGCGGCTGGCGGCGGCGCGCCTGCCGCTGCGCGTGGCCCTGCTGGCGACCGAGCGAGCGGCGCCGGATGCGGCGCTGGCGGCGCGCCTGCTGGCGGCGCTGCGCCGCCGCGCCCGCGACGG